>NZ_JAGPYQ010000001.1:5724081-6025349 GCF_018070025.1 Streptomyces liliiviolaceus | reverse complement strand
CGCACGGTGCTGAGCCGGTGCGCGATGACCACACAGGCACAGCCGCGCCTGCGCAGGTTGTCCATCACGAGCTGCTCGGTCTCCGCGTCCAGCGCGCTCGTCACCTCGTCGAGCACCAGGATGCTGGGCCTGCGCACCAGTGCCCGCGCGATCTCCAGGCGCTGGCGCTGCCCGCCGGAGAAGTTGCGCCCGTCCTGCTCGACCCGGCTCTGGATACCGCCCGGGCGGCGCATGACCACGTCGTACAGCGCCGCGTCCCGCAGTGCCTCGACCACCGCCTCGTCCGGGACCGACGGGTCCCACAGGGCGATGTTGTCGCGGACCGTGCCCTCGAAGAGGAACACGTCCTGGTCGACGAAGGACACGGAGGACGCGAGCGCGCCGCGCGGGATGTCCTCCAGCCACTGCCCGTCGATCCGGATCACGCCCTCCCACGGCGTGTACAGGCCCGAGATGAGCCTGGACACCGTCGACTTGCCGCTGCCCGAGCCGCCGACCAGGGCCACCTGCCGGCCCGGGCCGACCGTCAGCGAGAACCCGGACAGCAGCGGCTTGTCGAGCGGGCTGTAGCCGAAGGTGATGTTCTCCAGCTCCACATGGCCCTGCAGCCTGCGGGTGCTGTCGTTCGCGCCGCGCCGCGAGTAGAGCGGGTCGGCGGCGAAGTTCTCGACGTCCTTCAGCCGCGCCACGTCGGCCGCGAAGTCCTGGATACGGCCCGCGACACCGTTGAGCCGGGTGATCGGCGCGGTGAAGCGGGTCACCAGTGCCTGGAACGCGACGAGCAGACCCACGGAGATGTGCCCCTCGACGGCCCGCATCCCGCCGATCCACAGGATCAGGGCGCTGTTGAGCGTCGCCAGCGTCGGCGCGACGACACCCAGCCAGGCGCTCGGCACGCCGAGGCGCTGCTGCTCCTCCAGCGTGGTGGCGTGCTGCCCCGCCCACTTGCGGAAGTAGCCGTCCTCGCCGCCGGTCGCCTTCATCGTCTCGATCAACTGCAGGCCCGTGTAGGCCGTGTTGGTCAGCCGCGCGCTGTCGGCCCGCAGCTTCGCGGTGCGCGTCGCCCGCAGCCGGATCACGACCCGCATCGCCACCACGTTGAGCAGGGCCACCCCGACGCCCACCGCCGTGAGCTGCGGATCGTAGGTGTAGAGCAGTACGGCGTAGAGGACCACGACGACCGCGTCCACGCCCGCCGCCGCGAGGTCCCGGGCCAGCGTCTCGGCCACCGCGTCGTTGGACTGGAGGCGCTGCACGAGGTCGGCGGGGCTGCGCTGGGAGAAGAACGTGACCGGCAGCCGCAGCAGATGCCGCAGGAACTTGGCGCTGCTGAGCGTCGAGGAGATCAGCCGGCCGCGCAGCAGGTTCGCCTGCTGCAGCCAGGTCAGCACCACCGTCAGCAGGACACTCGCGCCCATGGAGGCGAACAGCACCCCGAGCAGCGAGGTCTGCCCGCCGATCAGGAACATGTCGATGTAGGTGCGGCTGAGCGCGGGCACGGCGGCGCCGACCGCCACCAGCAGCAGGCTGGCCAGCACGGCCGCGGGCATGGTGCCCGAGGTGCCGCGCAGCCGGGCCGGCATCGCGCCCATGACGCCGGGCCTGCGGCCGCCCTTCTCGAAGTCCGGCCCCGGCTCCAGGACGAGCACGACACCCGTGAAACTGGTGTCGAAGTCCTCCATGGAGATGAAACGCCGGCCCTTGGCGGGGTCGTTGATGTGCACCCCGCGCCGGCCGAGACGGCGCCCGATCCCGTCGAAGACGACGTAGTGGTTGAACTCCCAGAACAGGATCGCCGGTGCCTGCACCTCGGCGAGTGCCGCCGTGTCCATCTGCATGCCCTTGGCCGTCAGGCCGTAACTGCGGGCCGCCTTCAGCAGGTTGCTGGCCCGCGAGCCGTCGCGCGAGACCCCGCAGGCGATGCGCAGTTCCTCCAGCGGGATGTGCCGTCCGTGGTGGGCGAGGACCATCGCGAGGGAGGCGGCGCCGCACTCCACGGCCTCCATCTGCAGGACGGTGGGCGTACGGACGCGCCTGCCCCGGCCCTTGGGGACCTTGCGCTTGGGCGGCGCCGAGCGGCGGCGGCCCCGTACGGGCGGCGGCAGTTCCGCTCCGGTGGCATGCGTGGCGGACGAGGTGTCCTGGGGGGCGGTCACGGCAGCAGCCAATCGATCGGGCGCTGGTCGTCCAGGCGGATCGAGCCGGAGGCCATGGCCATGGAGTCGAGCCGGAACGGCGGGCCCTCGGCGGACGACCACTTGTAGCCGGACTTGGTGCCGGACGAGGTGTCGAGCCGGACGAGGACGGCCACCGGCCTGCCCTTCTCGGTGAACTGCTCGCCCAGTTGGCTGTCGCCGAGGAAGGCGGCGATCTGCTGCGGTGACTGGGCGGCCCGGTCCACCGACTTCACATGGCCGCGCAGCACCCCGTACTCCTGGGTCGGCACGGACTGGACGGTCAGGTCGACGGCGGCGTCCACGGGGATCGTGGCGGCGTTCTCGGCGGGCACGTACACCGTCGCGTACAGGGGGTCGTCGGCGCCCGCGACCTTCTCCACCGCGGCGACGTTCGTGCCGGTCTGGATGATCGCGCCGATCGTCGCGGCGAGTCCGGAGACCCGGCCGGCGGCGACACTGCGGACGACCGTCTCGCCCTTGGCCGTACGGACCTTGAGGACCGGGGCGTTCGCCTTGATGCGGCGGCCCTGCTCGGTGAGGACCGCGGTGACCTGCCCCGAGACGGGGCTTTGCAGAAGGTAACTGCCCTGCCCGTGCGTGAGGATGGCGGGCGCGCTCACCGTGGACGCCACGGAGCCCGTCACGGCCCAGACCGACGCGGCCGCCATGACGACGACCGTCACGCACAGCACGAGCCAGCCCTGGGGGCGGGCGAAACGCACCGGCAGGTCGAGCTCCTCCGGCGACTGCAGTTTGGCGAGGGCCTGTTGGCGGAACTGCACGGAATTCTCACCTGCGAGTGACTGATGGCACGTCCCGAGGGCGAACCGAACCAGATGACAGAAGAACAGAAGAAAGGGGCAGCACCCGTGAGTCCCGGAACCGGGGAATGGTTCCGGGACTCACGGCACGCTAAGCGATCACAGAAGTGATCAGAGACCGGCGACCAGGCCGGTGACCGGGGCGGTGTTCAGGCCGGTCGCGCCCTCGACCGTGCCGACGACGGTGTCGACCAGGCCGGAGACCGGGGCGATGCCGTCGACAGCGCCGGTGACGGTGCTGAGGGCGTTCAGCGCGAGGCCACCCGAGACGTTGTCGAGGTCGGCGTCGGAGATCTCGGCGGTCTGGACCTGGGGGGTGGAGTTCATGATGAACTTCCCTTCCTATTGATATTCACAAGGGGGGAGAGCGGCCCCCTCTGGGGACAGATGGTCGGCCGCGACCACGAGCGCCCGGATCCCGAAACCGAAATCCGAAGAACGGCCCCCGCGGTGCAATGGATCAAAGCACGGTGTCGCGCCGCGCATCCAATCAACGGGCCTTGCGATCTGGGCAATTTCGAGCCGGATCGGTTCAACCGTGCAGGCCTGTGCACCGCGTGGTGGCGACTTCTTCACATGGTTCCGGGGCTCGTCCACATCTCGGCAACACAAGGCGGAACCTGAATCGGGCACACCTCGCCAATGACGCGGCACGCGACGATCCACTGTGCGGATTCGTCGCGTGCCGTGACTCCACTGCGTATTCGATGTGCAGATTTGCTGAAGCCAGGATTCCGCTCCGGCCCATGGGCTTTCCGTCACTATTCGATCACTGAAGGTGACCAGTCGGCCGTCAGTCGAGCTTCCTGAGGAGCTCGGCCGCGAGCGGCGCGGAGGAGGCGGGGTTCTGGCCGGTGACGAGGTTGCGGTCGACGACCACGTACGGGGCCCACGGCTCGCCCTCCTGGAAGTCGGCGCCGATCCCCACCAGACGGTCCTGGAGCAGCCACTTGGCCTTGTCCGCGAACCCGGCCTGGGTCTCCTCGATGTTCGTGAACCCCGTCAGCCGGTAGCCGGCGAAGGCGTTGCCGCCGTCCTCCGTGGTGGCGGCCAGCAGTGCGGACGGGGCGTGGCAGACCACGCCCAGCGGCTTTCCCGACTCCAGGGCACGCGTGAGCAGGCGCCCCGACACGGCGTCGACCGCGAGGTCCTCCATCGGTCCGTGGCCGCCCGGGTAGTACACGGCCGCGTACGCGTCGAGGTCCACGTCCTCCAGCCGGATCGGGCGCCGCAGCTCGTCGAACGAGTCGAGGGTGGCGGCGACCCGGACCGCGCCCTCCTGCCCGCCGTTCAGCTCGGGGGCCAGGCTGCCCTTGTCCACGGTCGGGGTGACACCGCCCGGGGTGGCCACGACGATCTCGTGGCCGGCGGCCTTGAAGGCCTCGTACGGGGCGACGGCCTCCTCCGCCCAGAATCCGGTCGGGTGCTTCGTGCCGTCCGCGAGAGTCCAGAAATCGGCACCGGTCACTACGAAAAGAATCTTCGACATGTATCGAAGGTAGGCCTATGGGACACAGAGTTCCAATGGGGGATCAATGGGGGGATCGCCGGGGATGCGTCGGGGGTGTCGGATTTCCTGTGACGTCACGGGAATGGGCCCGAATACGCCCGAATGAACCGGCGCGGTCCGAGGGCCAGGTGGCCGTATTCCAGTCACTTCCGCGCTTTCGCCTTCGAGGCGCCGATCTGAAGGGCGACAGCGTCCGTGCGGGCCGCTCCGTATCGGTGGTGGTCAGCGTCATGGGGCCGTCGGCCCCCGCCGGCGCGGCCCGTGCCTCCGGCGCGGCCGATTCGCGCTTTCGCAAAGGAAGTTGAGCAAGAACGTTGAACGCCCCACGTGCCGCCTGCGTATCAACAGCCATCCAGGCGCCCGCAGTCAGCCGTCATTCGGCGGCTCGGACCCCCAGTCCCCAGGAGGTCATGAAGTTGAGTCACAAGCGGATACCGAAGCGCAAGGCCGTCATAGCCGCAGGAGGCGTGGTCGCGCTCGGCGCGGCGGCACTCATCCTGCCCAACGCGATGGCGTCCCAGACCGATGCGACGGAAGGTGCCGCCCCCAGAACGCTGAAGGCCGCGGACGCGTCCGACCTCGCCTCTCAACTGGCCGAACTGCTCGGTGAGAGCTATGCCGGCGGGTATTACGACTCCGGCAAGCAGCAGCTCATCATCAACGTCGTGGGCGACAACAACAACATCATCCTGGCGGAGAAGAAGGGCGCGGTGGTCCGTCAGGTCGAGAACAGCACCGCCGCGCTCAAGACGGCGTCGCAGACGCTGAAGGCCGACGCGACCATCCCCGGCACCTCCTGGGCCGTCGACCCGCGGACGAACAAGATCCAGGTCACCGCCGACAGCACCGTCACAGGTGCGAAGTGGGACCAGCTGGAGTCGACCGTCCAGACGCTCGGCGCGGGCGTGGCGACCATCAAGAAGTCCGCCGGTGAGTTCAAGACGTTCGTCGAGGGCGGCGACGCCATCTTCGGCGGCGGCGCGCGCTGCTCGCTCGGGTTCAACGTCGTCGCCGACGACGGCAGCCCGGCCTTCCTGACCGCGGGACACTGCGGTGTCGCCGCCGCGGAGTGGTCGGACGCGCAGGACGGCGCGCCGATCGGCACGGTCGAGACGGCCACGTTCCCCGGTGACGGCGACTTCGCCCTCGTCAAGTACGACGACCCGGCGACCGTGGCGCCCAGCACGGTGAACACCGGCGAGCAGACCGTCGAGATCCTGGCCGCGGCGGATGCCACGGTCGGCGAGACGGTCATCCGGATGGGCAGCACCACCGGTCTCAACGACGGTCAGGTCACGGGCCTCGACGCCACCGTGAACTACCCGGAGGGCACGGTCACCGGCCTCATCCAGACCAACGTCTGTGCCGAGCCCGGCGACAGCGGCGGCTCGCTGTTCACCGCGGAGGGCAGCGCGATCGGCCTGACCTCCGGCGGCAGCGGCGACTGCACCGTCGGTGGCGAGACGTTCTTCCAGCCGGTGACCACCGCGCTGACCGCCGTGGGCGCGACGCTCGGCGAGGGCGACGCGGGTGCGGGTGCGGGTGAAGAGGCCGGCGCCGGTGAGGAAGCCGGCGCCGGTGAAGAGGCGGGCGCCGGTGAGGAAGCTGGCGCTGGTGAAGAGGCGGATGCCGGTGAAGAAGCGGGCGCCGGTGAGGAGGCCGGGGCCGGTGAGGAAGCCGGTGCCGGTGGTGACGCCGTCGGTGGCGAGGAGCAGGCCGGCGATGCCGGTGACCAGGCCGGTGACGCTGCGGGGTACGGGGCGGGTCACGACCAGTGATCTGACCTCGGGTCAGTAGCGGTGCCGTATGGAGCGGACCGGTCCTCCGGCGGGAGGATCGGGCCGCTCCGTGTTGTTTTTCGGCTGCGGGCCGGTGGGGGCCGGTCGCGCAGTTCCCCGCGCCCCTGGGGGGTGGGGGTGTGCGGAGGGTTGTCGGGTGCGGGTCCGTCGTGGCCGGTCGCGCAGTTCCCCGCGCCCCTTACGGGGCTGGGGTTGCCCGGAGTAGTAGGAGGGCCACGTCGTCCAGACGTTGGGCCGTTGTGCCGCTGTGGTGGACGATGCTGTCGGCCACCTCGTCCAGGGGGCGGTCGCCGATCTCGGCGAGGAGTTCCGCGAGGCCCGCCAGCGCGTCCTCGATGTCGACGTCCCGGGACTCGATCAGCCCGTCGGTGTACAGGGCGAGCAGCGATCCGGGCGGCAGCGCCACGTCGGTCGTCGGATAGACGGCACCCGCGTCGATGCCCAGCAGCGGACCGCCCGCCAGGTCGAGCACCCGCACCTTGCCGTCCGGTCTCCGCAGAAGGGGCGGCGGATGCCCCGCGCGGGCCATCACCAGCCGCCCGTGCGCCGGGTCCAGCCGCAGATAGACACAGCTCGCGAACAGCTCCGTGCCCAGGTCGATCAGCAGCCGGTTGGTGCTGCTCATGACCTCCCCGGGCGACTGCCCCACGGTCGTGTAGGCGCGTACGGCGGTACGGATCTGTCCCATCAGGCCCGCCGCGGTGACGTTGTGCCCCTGCACGTCCCCGATCACCGCAGCGGCCTGCGCCGTGACCTCCGCGCCGGTCGGGACCAGGTCGTAGAAGTCCCCGCCGATCTCCATGCCCTGGGTGGCGGGCAGATAGCGGGCCGCCGCCTCGATACCGGGCAGCGACGGCAGCGAGTGGGGCAGCAGCGCGGCCTGAAGGCCGTGGGCCAGCTTGTTCTTGGCGTCGTAGAGGCGGGCCCGGTCGAGCGCCTGCGCGACGAGCCCGCTGAGGCTGGTCAGCACGGCACGCTCGTCGGCCGGGAAGGGATGGGGCGCCGCGTACGCGAGGACACAGGTGCCGACCGGCCGCCCGGACGCGATGAGCGGCAGATACGCCCAGGCCGCCATGTCACCGGCCGGCCGCTGGTCCGGATACACCCGCGCCAGCTCCTGAGCGGACGCGAAGAACGCCGGCACCCCGCTCACCAGGGCGTGCGTACCGGGAGAGGGATCGCTGAGCTGCATCCCGTCGAACCGTTCCAGGTCCCGCGGGTCGGGGTAGCCGCGCTGTCCCAGGACATGCAGCCGGCCCGCCTCCGAGCCGAGCATCACCAGCCCCTGGCTGCCGACGGCGGGGGCGATCTCGTCGGCGACCAGCTGGACCACGTCCTGCACACCCACCGCCTGCGTGAGCGCCCCGGCCAGGCTCAGCACCTGCGAGATGGAGACGAGACGCGTACCGGTCTCCCCGTGCCGGAACGCCGCCGGGCCCTCCCGCGCCACGGCCCGGGCCCGTGTGATGCGCACGCTCAGCCCGTTCGTACTGGGGTAGAGGCGGAACGACAGCCACTCCGAGGGCGGCCGCAGCGCCACGAACGACGTCACCTGCTGGCTGATCAGCGCGGCACGGTAGCGGTCCTCGTACACCGGGTCGTTCAGCCAGGGCACCGACGCCCACAGCTGCATGCCCAGCAGGGCGCTGACCGGCAGCCCCAGCAGCTCGGCCGACGCCGCGTTGGCGAAGGTGATCCGCCCCTGCATGTCCAGCGCGCACAGCCCGTACGGCAGCCGCGCCACCAACCGCGACGCCTCGACCGTGCCCAGCGTCCCCGCCACGCTCGCGAGGGGCGCGGGGGAGAGCAGATCGGGCTCGGGCCGGATCGGCCGGCCCGTCTCGTGGGCGCGCTCCAGCCGCGTCGCGAGCCGGTCGCAGGCGGCCGTCAGATGGTCCCGCTCCCAGTCCGACAGCTCCGGCGGGTGCGCGCCCGGCCAGGTCACGAAGACCGCCCCGTACGTGGCCCGGTCGGTCGCCACCGGCAGCGCGGCCAGCGCGAACGGATACGGCAGGACCACCGAGATCCGCGGATAGCGCCGGGCCATGTCCTGCTCGCCGCCCACCCACACGAGCCGCCGGTGACGCGCGGCCTCCGCCACCGGGATCGGCGCGCTCAGCCCCAGCCGCTCCCAGGGGGCCGCGAACGCCCTGGGCAGCCCGGCCATCACCGCCATCTCCAGCACCGGTTCACCCGGGGTCAGCAAATACACCGCGCCCGAGTGCGCGTGCACGTCGTCCATGAGCGCGGCCAGGGTCAGGGAGAGCAGCGGCCGGCCGACCGGAGCCGGGGCGGGCCGGGGCGGATGCCCGGACGCCTGCCAGTGGGACACACCGACCACCTCCCTGGGCCACACGGAGGTACCCAGGGATCAAGGCTCCCCCGTGGGAGCGGTTCCCGCACGGCGAGGCTGCGCGGGTGCGCCCTAGCGCCTCCGCCGGGCGCCCCCACTGTCCGTTCCGTGCGCCGTTCTACGCAGCGTGACCCCTGTCGGCGGTATCCCCGCCAGGCCCCGGAAACTCTCCGTGACGCCGCCGCAGGGCCCCCGGGAGGGGCCTCACGCGCGTCCGGCCGACCGGCCGCGCCACTTCGTGACGGTCACAGGGGCTGCGCCCGCGTCCCGGACGCGCTGTAATGACGGACGTGGTCAGTGAGGGCGATGCGGGACGCAGCACGAGAACGCTGCGTGCCGAACTTGCCCTCAAGGCGCTCCGCACGGACCTCGGCTCCCCCGAACGGCTGCGGAGCGTGCTCGAACAGGCACTCGTCTACGGTGGCGCGACCCTCGCCCTCGTGTACGCACCGGGGGACCGTGGTGACCAGCTGTGCCTGATCGAGTCCGCGGGCGTCCCACGGGCCCTGTACGGCGTCCGCGACAGCTATCCGCTCTCGGGCGGCTCACCCGCGGCCGACGCCTACCGCGCCGGACAGCCCCGGTGGCTCGGCCCCGCGGAACTCACCGTGCTCCCCGGCGCCCGGCCGGCACCGGCGGGGGACCACTGGCTCGCGGCCCTGCCCCTGCCCCCCGACCCGCGGGGCGGCGGCTGCCTGGTGGCCGTGAGCGAGAGCCCGGGCGGCTTCGACACCGAGGACCGCAAGTGCCTGGAGCTGTTCGCCGAGGCGGTCTCGTTCCCGCCCCCGTCCGACGCCGGGGAGTCCGAGCCGCTGCCCAGCAGCTCGTTCCGCCTGGCCATGGACTCCGGCCGGGTCGAGGTCGACGACGAGATGCTGGAGCTGTTCGGACTCGTGCCCGACGAGTTCGACGGCAAGGTCGAGACGCTGCTGAGCATGACCGTGCCGGAGGACCTGCCCACGCTGATGTCCGTGGTGGAGGCCGACCACATGTCCATCGGCGAGCGGGAGCTGGAGTTCCGCATCCTCCAGCCCTCCGGCGAGCAGCGGTGGCTGAGGCTGCGCGCCCGGCTGCTGCCCGCCGCCGACGGGCGCCCGTCCCGGCTGGTGGGCACCGTCGCGGACGCCTCGAAGCTGCGGTCCGGCGGCAACGAGGTGGCCCGTGTGCAGCGCCTCGCCGCCGCCCTCGCCACCGCGGGCACCGTCCACGACGTCGGCCAGGCGGTCGTCACCGCCCTGCGCCGGCCCCTGAACGCCGACCGCATCGCCCTGGCCGAGCTGGAGGGCGACCGCCTCGTCGTCACCGTCCTCGACCCGCCGGAACCGGAGGCCTGGCCCGAGGTGTGGCGCACCGAGTGGCGCTCGGAGTGGCCCGACGCCCCCGTGCGCACCATGCCGACCCTGGAGGCCGCCCTGCGCGAGGGCCGCGCGGCGATCTGGCCCGCCGGAACGCCGCTGGAGCCCGCGCTCGCCGACGTCGGCCCCGGCGGACTCGCCGTCCTGCCCCTGCCCGCCGGCGGCCGGATGGCCGGTGCCTGCCTCATCGGCTGGGACACCCCGCACGACTTCGGCCCCGACGAGCGCGCCCTGCTCACCGCCTCCGCCGGACTGGCCGGCCAGGCCCTGATGCGCGCCCACGCCTTCGACGCCGAACACGAACTCGTCGGCATGCTCCAGCGCACCCTCCTCCCGCGCCGACTGCCGCCCCTGCCCGGCGCCGAGGCCGTCGCCCGCTATCTGCCCACCACGGCGGGCCTGGAGGTCGGCGGCGACTGGTACGACGTCATCCCGCTGCCCGACAACCACGTCGCCCTCGTCATCGGCGACGTCCAGGGACACAACGCCCAGGCCGCCACCCTGATGGGCCAGATGCGCACCGCCCTGCGCGCGTACGCCGTCGAGGGCCACCCCCCGGACGTGGTCGTCTCGCACGCCAACCGGCTCCTCATGGGCATGGAGACCGACCTCTTCGCCACCTGCTGCTACGTCGACGTGGACATGGCCGAGGGCACGGCCTGGTGCGTACGGGCCGGGCATCTGCCGCCGGTCCTGCGCCACCCGGACGGCACCACCGGCGTCGTCGTCACGGAGGGCGGGCCGCCACTCGGGGTCATCACCCAGGCAGACTTCCCGATGAGTCCGCTGCCGCTCCAGCCCGGCACCGTGGTGGCCCTCACCACGGACGGTCTGGTCGAGTCCTCCGAACTGGAGATGGACGACGGCCTGAACCGGCTCGCCGGCCAACTGGCCGCCGCCGACCCCGCCCACCTCGGACTCGTCGCGGACGCCCTCCTCGCGGACGCCAACCGCGGCGACGACGTGGCCCTGCTCCTCATGCGCTACGACGGCCTGGACCTGCGGCCCCTGCGGGAGAGCTGGACGGTGTGGCGTGTCCCCGAGGCGGTCCGCCACGCCCGCCGCTTCACCCGGCGCACCCTGCGTGCCTGGGGCGTCAGGGACGAGCCCGACGCCGTCCTCCTGATCGTCTCCGAACTCGTCACCAACGCCCTCGTGCACACCGACGGCCAGGTCCGCCTCGACCTCACCCTCATCAACGACCGCATGCGCGTCGCCGTCGCCGACGCGTCACCTCGTTCGCCCATCAAGCCCACGAGCATCGGCTGGGAGGCCACCGGAGGCCGCGGCATACTGCTGGTCGAGGCACTCTCCGGCACCTGGGGAACCGTCCCGGTCAGCGGGGGCAAACAGGTCTGGGCCGAACTCCCCCTGATCGAACCCGTCGGCGACTGACCGGAGAGACTTGCTGCCATGCGCCTCCTGCTCATGTCCGACACCCACCTCCCCAAGCGCGCCAAGGAACTCCCCGCGCCACTCCTCGCCGAACTCCCGCGCGCCGACGTCGTGATCCACGCCGGCGACTGGGTGGACACCGCGACCCTCGACCTCCTCGAAAGCCGCTCGCAGCGGTTCATCGGCGTGTACGGCAACAACGACGGCCCCGAGCTCAGGGCCCGCCTCCCCGAGATCGCCCGCGCCGAACTCGACGGCCTGCGCCTCGGCGTCGTCCATGAGACCGGCGTCGCCCAGGGCCGCGAACGCCGGTGCGCGGAACGCTTCCCCGACCTCGACGTCCTGGTCTTCGGCCACAGCCACATCCCCTGGGACACCACGGCCGCCACCGGACTGCGTCTGCTCAACCCGGGCTCGCCCACCGACCGCAGACGCCAGCCGCACTGCACGTACATGACGGCGACCGTGCGGGACGACGGCCTCGACGACGTCGAACTGCACCGCCTGCCGCCGCGCACCTAGCGGTCAGGGGTGCCGCGGGTGGATCTCCCCGTTCGTCGCCGCCAGCGGGGCGCCGCTGCCGCCCCAGCGCAGGGCGACGATCTCGGCGGCGACGGACACGGCCACCTCCTCGGGCGTACGCGCCCCCAGGTCGAGGCCGACCGGCGAGCGCAGCCGGGCCAGTTCGCCCTCGTCGAGTCCGCCGTCCCGCAGCCGTTTCATCCGGTCGTCGTGCGTACGCCGGCTGCCCATCGCCCCGATGTACGCGGCCGGGCGGCGCAGCGCCTCCTCCAGGAGCGGCACGTCGAACTTGGGGTCGTGGGTGAGGACGCAGATCACCGTGCGTTCGTCGGTGTCCGTCCTCTGCAGGAAGCGGTGCGGCCACTCGACGACGACCTCGACGCCCTGCGGGAAGCGCTTCGGGGTGGCGAACACGGGCCGCGCGTCGCACACCGTGACCCGGTAGCCGAGGAACGCGCCGATGCGGGCCACCGCGGCCGCGTAGTCGATCGCCCCGAAGACCAGCATGCGCGGCGGGGGAGCGAAGGAGTGCAGGAAGACCGTCACCGCGTCCTCGCGCCGCTCGCCGTGCGGCCCGTAGTGCCGCCGGCCGGTGGCGCCCAGGGCCAGTTCACCGCGGGCGTCGGCGGTCACGGCCACGTCCAGGCCGGTCGTGCCGAGGGTTCCGGACACCTCGTCCGCCCACACGGCGAGCGTCGCGCCGCGCTCGGCGGGGCCGTCGAGCACCGTCGCCACGGTCACCGGGCGGCCCGCGGCCACCGACTCCGCGACCGCCCCGAAGGACGGATCGAGGTCGGCCGTCACGGGCCGTACGAGGAGGGTGATCTCCCCGCCGCAGGTCAGCCCGACGGCGAACGCGTCCTCGTCGCTGTACCCGAAGGTCTCCAGGCGGGCCTCGCCCGACCCGACGACCTCCTGCGCCAACTCGTACACCGCGCCCTCGACACAGCCGCCCGACACACTGCCCACGACCTCGTCACCCGGTCCGACGGCCATGGAGGCGCCGGGGTCCCGGGGCGCGCTGCGGCTGACGGCGACGACGGTGGCGAGCCCGAAGGGGGAGCCCTCCGCGTACCACCGGCCGAGCGCCGGGAGGATCTCACGCATCGTCCGCTCCTCTCACCACCGCCGCCAGACGTTCCAGCGCGGCCAGACTGTGGCCCTCGACGAACGCGTCCACGCTCGGCAGCGCCGCCGCCATACCGGCGGCCACCGGCGCGTAACCGGGACGGGCCTTGCGCGGATTGGCCCAGATCACCCGGTGCGCGAGCCGGTGCAAGCGTCGCATCTGGGCGGCGAGCGGCTCCGGATCGCCACGCTCCCAGCCGTCCGACAGCACGACGACCACCGCGCCGCGTGCCATGCCGCGCTGCCCCCACCGGTCGAGGAAGTCCCGCAGCAGCTCGCCGAGCCGGGTGCCGCCGCGCCAGTCGGGTACGGCGGCGGAGACCGCGGCCAGCGCGGTGTCGGGGTCGCGGTGCGCCAGCTCACGGGTCACCCGCGTCAGCCGCGTACTGATGGTGAACACCTCCGTGCGCACCCGGCCGCCGTGCGCGGCGGCGTGCGCGAACCGCAGCAGCGCGTCCGCGTACGCCGCCATCGAACCGCTCACGTCCACCAGCAGCACCACCCGCCGCGGCCGCTCGGCCCGCGCCCGGTGCAGCGGCGGCGCGGGCTCACCGCCCCACCGCAGCATCTCCCGCACGGTCCGCCGGGGGTCGACGGTCCCGCGCCGGGCCGGCCGCAGCCGCGCGGTACGCCGGGGTTCCCCGCGCAGCGCGAACGCGGCCAGCAGGCGCCGTAGTTGACCCCGTTCCGCCTCGGTGAGCCCCGCGAAGTCCCGGTGCCGCAACACCTCGGCCGAGCCGGCGAGCACCGCCGCGGGTACGCCGTCCCGCTCGCCCTCACCGCCGGTACGGGGAGCGGGCCCGGCATCCCGTAGGGCCACCCTGAGCCGCGTGGCGGGAGCGGCCCGCACCGCCCTGCTCCCGGCCCCCGCACCCCCGAAATAGGCGGCGAACACCCGGTCGTACCGCTCCAGATCGTCCCGGCTCCCGCACAGGGTGAGCCGCCCCGACCAGTACACGTCGGACCGCACCCCGGGCCGCAGCACATCGAGCGCGCCTATGAGTGCCTGGACGCGGTCGGGTCCCGCGTCCACCCCGGCGGCCCGCAGGGCACGGGCGAAGCCGACCAGCACGGCGGGCGCGTCGACAGCCTCTGGCGCGCTCATGTCCCGCTCCATGTCCCGACTCATGCCCCGCGCACCGCGAGCAGTGCCGTCAGGTCGAGCCCGCGGGCCCGTTCCAGGTCCTCCCGGTACTTCAGCACCGACCCCAGCGTGGCCACCGCCAGCTCGGCGTCGGCCTCCGTGGCGCCCAGCGCGGCCATCGCCTCCGCCCAGTCGATGGTCTCCGCGACCCCCGGGGGTTTGACCAGCTCCTGCGCCCGCAGAGCCTGTACGAGGGCGGTCACCTGCTCGGCGAGCCGCGCCGACGCGCTCGGCACCCGCCGCCGCACGATGGCGAGTTCACGGGCGAAGCCGGGGTGGTCGAACCAGTGGTAGAGGCAGCGCCGCTTCAGCGCGTCGTGCACCTCGCGGGTCCGGTTGGAGGTGAGCACCACGACCGGCGGCGACTGCGCGCGCAGGGTGCCGAGTTCGGGGATCGTCACCGTGTACTCGGACAGCAGCTCCAGCAGGAAGGCCTCGAACTCGTCGTCGGCGCGGTCGATCTCGTCGACGAGCAGCACGCACGACCGGGTCTCCAGGGCCCGCAGCAGCGGCCGGGCGATCAGGAACCGCCGCCCGTACAGTTCGTCCTCCAGCCGGTCCGCGTCGGTGAGCCCGGCCGCCTCCGCCGCCCGCAGATGCAGCAGCTGGCGCGGGAAGTCCCAGTCGTACAGCGCCTGGGAGGCGTCGATGCCCTCGTGGCACTGGAGGCGGATCAGCGGGGCGTCCAGGGCGGTGGCGAGGGCCGACGCGAGCGCGGTCTTCCCCACGCCCGCGTCGCCCTCGCAGAAGATCGGCCGACGCAGTCTGAGCGCGAGGAAACAGGCGACCGCGAGCCCGTCGTCGGCGAGATACCCGCCCTGTTCGAGCCGCACCCGCACGTCGTCGGGCCCGGTCGGCCAGGCCGGTCCGGCGCCGCCCCGGCCTTCGACCCCGCCCCCGTCCTCCTGCTCCTCGCGTGCGATCGGCCTCACCCCATCCCTGCGGCGGCCAGCACCGAGCGCCGGGTGAGCACCCGTGCCAGCTGCGCCCGGTACTCGGCGGAGGCCCCTGGGTCGGAGGTCGGCCGGATCCCCTCGGCCGCGGACTGCGCGGCCCGTGCCACCCCGTCAGGACCCACACCCGCCAAGGCCTCCTCGGCGGCGGTGGCCCGCAGGGGAGTGGACCCCATGTTGGTGAGGCCGATCCGGGCCTCCGCGATGTGGCCGTCCTCGCGCCGTACGAGCGCCGCCACCCCGACCATGGCCCAGGCCTGCGCCACCCGGCTGAACTTCTCGTAGTGGAAGCCCCAGCCGTCGTACTCCCCGGTCTTGGGGACCCGTACCTCCACCAGCAACTCGTCCGGCCGCAGGGCGGTTTGCAGGAAGTCGACGAAGAACTCCCGGGCGGGGATGCTCCGTCGGCCGCCCGGCCCCGTCGCGACCAGTTCCGCGTCCAGGGCGAGTGCCACCGCGGGCAGGTCGCCGCCCGGATCGGCGTGGGCGAGCGAGCCGCCGAGGGTGCCCCGATGGCGTATGGCCGGGTCGGCGACCGTGGCCGCCGCCGCGGCCAGGAGGCCCGCGTGACGGCGTACCAGCGGGTCGGCGATGACGTCGTGGTGGGTGGTCAGCGCGCCGATGACCAGCGCGTCGCCCTCCTCGCGGACCCCGCGCAGCCCGGGGATCCGGCCCACGTCGACGAGCAGGTCGGGGAAGGCGAGCCGCATCCTCAGCAGCGGCAGCAGGCTCTGCCCGCCGGCCAGCACCTTCGCGTCCTCGCCCGTCCCGGCGAGCGTACGGACGGCGTCGTCGACGCTCGTGGGCCGTACGTACTCGAATGCCGGAGGAATCATGACCGCTCAGCCCCTTCCCACCCGGACCGGTCCGCCTGCGCGGACCGCAGGGCCTCCCACACGCGCCCCGGTGAGCAGGGCATCCGCACGTCGTGGACGCCCAGTGGCCGCAGCGCGTCGACGATCGCGTTGACGACGGCCGGGGTGGAGGCGATCGTCCCCGCTTCCCCGACTCCTTTGACCCCCAGGGGGTTCGAGGTGGCGGGTGTCTCCGTGCGGTCGGTAGTGAACTCCGGCAGGTCCGGTGCGGCGGGCACCAGGTAGTCGGCCATGGTGCCCGACACGAGGTTGCCCTCGTCGTCGTACACAGCCTCCTCGTAGAGCGCCTGCGCGATGCCCTGGGCGAGGCCGCCGTGCACCTGGCCCTCGACGATCACCGGGTTGACCACCTTGCCGACGTCGTCCACGCAGACGTACGAACGGATCGAGGTCCGGCCGGTCTCCGTGTCGACCTCGACCGCGCACAGGTGCGTGCCGTGCGGGTAGGAGAAGTTCTCCGGGTCGAGCAGATGCTCGGCGTTGATGGTCGGCTCCATGCCGTCGGGCAGGTCGTGCGAGGAGAACGTCTCGAAGGCGACCTCCTGGATCGTCCTGCGTTCCTCTGGCGACCCCTTCACGGAGAACACGCCGTCCGCGAAGTCCAGGTCGCGCTCGTCGGCCTCCAGCAGATGCGCGGCCACCTTCCGCGCCTTGTCGACCACTTTCTCCGCCGCGTGATGCACGGCGGCGCCTCCGACGACCAGCGACCGCGACCCGTACGTGTCCATGCCCTGCGGCGCCGACCTGGTGTCGCCGTGCACGACCTCCACGTCCTCGAAGGGCACCCCGAGCACGTCGGCGGCGATCTGGCTCCAGCAGGTCTCGTGCCCCTGCCCGTGCGGGCTGGTGCCGGTGACCACCTCGACCTTGCCGGTGGGCAGCATCCGGATGCTCGCCGCCTCCCAGCCACCGGCCCCGTACCGCAGATCCCGCAGCACCCGGCTCGGCGCGAGCCCGCACATCTCGGTGTACGTGGACACCCCGATGCCGAGCCGCACCGGGTCACCGCTCTCGTTGCGCTTGGCCTGCTCGGCCCGCAGCTCGTCGTACCCGAAGAGGGCGAGCGCCTTGTCGGTGGCGGCCTCGTAGTTGCCGCTGTCGTAGGTCAGCCCCGCGATCGACGTGTACGGGAACTCCTCGTGCCCGATCCAGTTCCGGCGCCGCAACTCCACCGGATCCAGGCCCACTTCGACGGCCAGCTCGTCCATGATCCGCTCGATGGCGTACGTGGCCTCCGGGCGCCCCGCACCCCGGTACGCGTCCGTGGGCGTCCGGGTCGTGAACACACCCGTGCACGTGAACGCGTACGCGTCCATCTTGTAGATCGCCGGGTACATGAAGGCGCCGAGGATCGGGATGCCCGGAGTGACGAGCATCAGATAGGCGCCCATGTCGGCGAGCAGGTCCACCTTCAGACCGAGCAGCCGGCCCTCGCCGGTCGCGGCGACCTCGATGTCCTGGATCTGGCCGCGCCCGTGATGGGTGGCGAGGAAGCCCTCGGAGCGGGACTCGGTCCACTTGACGGGCCGGCCGAGGCGCCGGGCGAGGTCGAGGGCGATGACCTCCTCCCCGTACACCTGCAGTTTCGAGCCGAAGCCGCCGCCGACATCGGGGGCGACCACGCGCAGCTTGTGCTCGGGGATGCCGGTGACCATGGCGAGCATCACGCGCAGGACGTGCGGGATCTGGGTGGCCGAGTGGACGGTGTACTCGCCGGACGCGGCGAGCGGGGTGACGACGACCGACCGCGGCTCCATGGCGTTGGGGATGAGGCGCTGCTGGTGGTAGCGGCGGTGCAGGACGACGTCGGCGCGCTCCCTGACCGTCTCGTAGCTCTCGCCCGTGGCCAGCGGCCAGACGTAGCAGCGGTTGGTCCCCTTGTCCGCGTGCACCAGCGAGGCGTCGTCCGCGAGCGCGGCCTCCAGGTCGAGCACCGGGGGCAGCGGTTCGTAGTCGACCTCGACCGCCTCCAGCGCGTCGGCGGCCGTGTACCGGTCGCGCGCCACGACGACCGCCACCGGGTCGCCCGCGTACCTGACCTCGTCCACCGCCACGGCCGGATGGTCGGGCAGCACGATGTCCTCGGTCACCGGCCACGCGCACGGCAGCGAGGCCAGGTCCCCGGCGAGGTCGCGGCCGGTGAACGCGGCGACGACACCGGGCCGTTCGCGGGCGGGAGCGACGTCGATCCGCTCGATGCGGGCGTGTGCCATCGGGCTGCGCAGGATCGCCAGGTGCAGCAGGCCGGTGACGCCGATGTTGTCGGTCCAGTTGGTCTGTCCGGTGACGAGCCGTGCGTCCTCCTTGCGGGGGCGGGACCGCCCGACCTCGCGCTCGCCGGTCAGCTCGCTCATGTGGCCACCTCCTGGGCGGAGGGCTCGGTGGCGCCGGCGGCGTCGAGGACCGCGCGCACGATGTTCTGGTAGCCGGTGCAGCGGCAGAGGTTGCCCTCCAGAGCGTGGCGTACGTCGTCGGCGCTCGGCGCAGGGTTCTCCTTGAGGAGGTCGCGGGCGGCCATGATCATGCCGGGGGTGCAGTAGCCGCACTGCAGGGCGTGCCGCTCGTGGAACGCCTTCTGGAGGGGATGCCACTCCCCGTTCACCGCCAGCCCCTGGACGGTGGTCACTTCGCTCCCGTCGGCCTGGACCGCGAGCACCGAGCAGCTCTTCGCGGTTACCCCGTCCAGGTCGACCGTGCAGGCCCCGCAGTTGGAGGTGTCGCAGCCGACGGGGGTGCCGGTCAGGCCCAGCCGGTCACGCAGGTAGTGGACCAGCAGAAGACGGGGTTCGACCTCGTCCTCGTACTTCGTGCCGTCCACCGTCACCGAGATTCGGGTCATGTGCCCTCCCAGGGAACCGTGCGAGGGTGCGTGGGAAATCAGCCACCGGACGTGATGGGCGTCACTCTAGAACCGCGCCCCGGGAGGGGCGAGTGCCTGGGCAGGCCTTTGTTGAGCGTTAATCCGTCCTGGGGCGGCTTCGGCGCTGAGACGGCTTCGGCGCGTCCGGCGTTCGAGGGCCGGGAAGCCCGGTCCGGCAGTGGCCGATTACCGCAACTACCTTTCGGAAAAGGTAACTTACTCACAGGTCAGGAGACTTGACGGGCTCAAGATGCGCACGGGACTGTTGTGTACATGTCGAAGTTGCGTGTGCATCTGCTCGGCGTCCTCGTCCTCCTGACCGGTCTCCTGTCGACCGCGGGAGCCCAGTCCGCCACCGCCCTCCCCGACGACCTGTGGTTCGACCCGGCCGCCGCCGCGACCCTCACGGTCCAGAGCGGCCGCTTCACCGATGGGCTCGGCCGCGAGGTCGTGCTGCGCGGCTACAACGTCTCGGGCGAGACGAAGCTGGCGGAGAACAACGGCCTGCCGTTCGCCTCGGTCGCCGACGCCAGGAAGTCCGCGACCGCGCTGCGCGCCCTCGGCGGCGGCAACTCGGTGCGCTTCCTGCTCTCCTGGGCGTACGCCGAACCGGTGCGCGGCCAGGTCGACACCGCCTACCTGGCCGCCGCCACGGACCAGATGCGTGCCTTCCTGGACGCCGGGATCCGGATCTACCCCGACTTCCACCAGGACCTCTACTCGCGCCACCTCTTCGACCCCGACAGCTGGTACACGGGTGACGGCGCCCCCAAGTGGGCCGTAGACGCCGGTGACTACCCGGACGAGTACTGCGGCATCTGCCCCTTCTGGGGCCAGAACATCACCTCGAACGCGGCCGTCACGGAAGCGTCGTACGACTTCTGGCACAACGCGTTCGGCCTCCAGGACGCCTTCCTCACCACCGCGCAGACCACCATGACGTACGTCCGACAGCACCTGACCGAGGCCCAGTTCGCGGGCGTCGTCGGCTTCGACCCGTACAACGAACCGCACGCGGGTGTCTACGACTCGGGCCAGACGAGCCGGGCGTGGGAGAAGGACGTGCTCTGGCCGTTCTACGTGAAGTTCCGGGCGCGGATGGATACGGCGGGCTGGCAGGACAAGCCCGCCTTCGTCGAGCCGAACCTCTTCTGGAACGCCAACATCGACTTCCAGAAGCAGGAGGGCGGCCTCCTCGACTCGGGCACGCTCGGCCCGCGGTATGTCTTCAACACCCACTTCTACGACCAGAAGGCGATCTCGGGCGTCTTCATGTGGGGCAAGGCGGAGAACGGGCAGTACGCGGGCGACTTCGGCACCGTGCGCGACCGGGCCACCGCGACCGGCACCGCAGCGGTCGTCAGCGAGTTCGGCCACCCCCTCTCCGGCACCGTCTCCGACAAGGCGCCGACCGTCCTCAAAGCCATGTACCAGGCCCTCGACTCCCGCGTGAAGGGCGGCAGTTGGTGGACCAGCCCGACCCAGTCGGGCCCCGTCCTGTCCGGCTCGCAGTGGCAGTGGGACATCTACAACGGCCGGCACCACGAGCTGATGAACGGCAACCCCGACAAGGTGCTCACTACCGGTGACGCCTGGAACGACGAGGACCTCTCCGCCGTACGCCTCGACGACTCCGGGACGGCCGTGCTGCGCCAGGACGCCCGGCTCCTCGACCGGATCTACCCGAGCGCGACGGCGGGGAAGACGGTCGCCTTCACCTACGAGGACCGCTCGCGGGACGGCTCCACCACGCTGACCTGGAACCCGGTCCCCAGCTCCCTGCCGCGCGTTGCCGAGCTGGTCGGCTCCGGCCAGTACGCCCTCCAGGTGTGGCGTTCGGACGGCAGCGCGGAGCCCACCGAACTGCACCTGCCCGCGTCCTTCCCGACCGCCTCCACGACGGTCGTCTCGGACCTCGGAACGACCGCCTCGCCGCCCGCCTACACCAGGACCACACCGATCGCGGCCGCGCGCGAACCGGGTGGCACGGGCAGCCGCCGTCTCCTGCTGACCGCCGCGGACTCGGGCGTCCTGCACTACGCCCTGGTCACCAACGGCGCGACGGCCCCGTCCACGACACTGCTGAACGCCGCGCGGACCGAACTGGCGAACTGGGCGGTGACCACGGTGGGCTGACGGCCGGCCGGGGAGCGGCGTTCCTCCCCGGGGGCCAGGACGGCGGAGTTCCGCTTCACGGGACCCAACGGCCCTGCGGCGGGGCGACGTTGACAGCTGGGGCACCCCCGGATAAGAGAGGGCTTAAGGCCTCATCAGGGCCGGTTTTCTCTGGATCCTCCGTATCCGGCAAAGAGGGGTTCGTCCCCTGAAGGGGGTGCCTGATGCGTCATACGCTCAGCCCTGTACGGCCAGTTCACGACTGCGCCGCCGCCTGCCCCGTACCGCTGTCGCCGCAGGCCCTGGCCCAGTTGTACGCCCGCTATCTCGAACTGACCAAAGAACGCCGCCTGCCCAGGAACACGACCTTCGAGGAGTACTACGCCATATGGCGCGCGGGCCGACGGGGCGAGAACCTCGTCGGTCTCGACGACGGGTCGATCGAACCGGGCCCCAGCACCGACAAGCAGCTGATCACCCGCCCGACGGCCCAACTCCGCGGCACGGTGAAGACGCTGGTGCTGCTCGTCGACTTCCCCGACCAGCCGCACGAGGTCGACCACGGCCCCGGCCACTACGACAGCATGCTGTTCGGCCTGGAGGAGTTCCCGACCGGCAGCATGCGCTCCTTCTACCGGCAGGTCAGCGGCTTCGACACCTCGCCCAGTACCGGCATCGACATCCAGGGCGCGGTGCACGGCTGGTTCCGGATGCCGCAGCCGCTGTCGTTCTACGCCGACGGCAACTCGGGCATGAACGCCAACTTCCCCCGCAACACCCAGGGGTTGGCGCGTGACGCCGTACTGGCGGCCCGTGACGCCGGGGTCGACTTCAGCTCCTTCGACGCGCTCGACGAAGGTGCCGTCACCGCCCTGTTCATCATCCACGCCGGACGCGGCGCCGAGCAGACGACCCAGCGCGGCGACCTGTGGAGCCTCAAGTGGACGATCCCCGACGGGATCGAGGTCGCGCCCGGCCTGTCGGTCCGTACGTTCCTGACCGTGCCCGAGGACTGCGCCGTCGGAGTCTGCGCCCACGAGTGGGGGCACCTCGCGGCGCGCTGGGCCGACTACTACGACACCGGACAGCAGCAGCTGACCCGGTCCGCCGGCCTCGGCAACTACTGCCTCATGGCGGGCGGTTCCTGGGGCAACGGGGGACTGACCCCGGTGTTCCCGACGGCCATGCTGCGGATGTTCCACGGCTGGGTCGAGCCCCAGGTGGTGAACAAGACCACCCGCGACATCAGGCTGCGGCCCGCGGCGGAGGACGGCGGCGCGGTGTTCGTCCAGAACCCCGAGACGATGTCCGACAGCCAGTACATCCTCGTCGAGTACCGGCGTCGGCGGGGGCAGGACGCGTTCCTGCCCGACGAGGGGATCGCCGTGTACGTCGTCGACGAGGCGATCGACAACGTCAACGACGAGCAGAACCTCGCCATCGAACTCCTCCAGGCGGACGGCCGCGGCGACCTTTCCCGGATGTTCGGCCGGGGCAACCGGGGGGACAGCGACGACCTGTACCCGTTCGGGGACCGGAACGCGGTCGGAGAGAAGACGGAGCCCCCGCTCAATCTGCCTGACGGCAAGTGGACGGGGGTCACGGTCGAGACGGTGGGCACGCCCGGAGCCGACGAGATGACGATCCACATCACGGTGGCCTCGGCCTGAGCGGCGGGGACCGCCCGGGCGCGTCTTCGGGTGCGGCTCCGGTGGGGGCCGTTCGCGCAGTTCCTCGCGCCCCTGAGGGGGTTGGGGGCTCCCGGGTGCGTTTCGGGTGCGGCCCCGGTGAGGGCTGGTCGCGCAGTTCCTCGCGCCCCTGAGGTGGCGGGGGCTCTCGGGTGCGTTTTCGGGTGCGGCCTCGGTGGGGGCTGGTCGCGCAGTTCCTCGCGCCCCTGAGGGGCGCCTGGGTGGGGGCTGGTCGCGCGGTTTCTCTCGCTCCTGGAGGGGCGCCCTGTTGGCGGTGGTTCCGTGTTCAGGGGCGCGGGGAACTGCGCAGTCTTTTGGCTTTTGAGGGGCGCGGGGAACTGCGCGGCCAGCCACGACGTGCCCGCAGGCGACGATCTACACGGGCGATCCCTCCGTCACCGGGCAAGTGACAGGACGAGCAGGCCGGCAGCGGAGACGAGGGCTGCCATCCCGAGCGCGACCGCCAGGACCAACCGCCGCCGCAACCCGCGGTACACCCCTTCGTACTCACCCCGCAATTCCGCCCCACGCAAAGCCGTACGCCGCCAGGAATCCCGCGCGAGCGCCACGTACTCCTCCACGAACCGCTCTTCCAGCGCCGCCCGTTGCCCATCCGTCAGCCACCCGAACTGCCGGGCGAAACGCGTAGCGGCCAGACGCCCGTCACCCAAGGTGGCCTCGATCAGGAGATGCCCCTCCACCTCGGCGACCAGCGCCCCCGCATCGACCGCCCGGTCATCCATCGCCGTCACCGAAGCGCCCCTCCGATCTCGGGGTGGTGGAGATCGAAGGCCGGCGACTCGGAACGGATCCGCGGCAGCACGACGAAGTTGTGCCGCGGCGGCGGGCAGGACGTCGCCCACTCCAGCGAGCGGCCGTAACCCCACGGGTCGTCGACCTCGATCTTCTCGCCGTACTTCGCCGTCTTCCAGACGTTGTAGAAGAACGGCAGCAGGGACAGCCCGAGCACGAAGGAGAAAATGCTGGAGACCGTGTTGAGGAACGTGAGTCCCTCCACGGCCAGATAGTCGGGAATCCGGCGCTGCATTCCGTTCGTGCCCAGCCAGTGCTGGACGAGGAACGTCCCGTGGAAGCCGATGAACAGCGTCCAGAAGGTGATTTTGCCGAGGCGTTCGTCGAGCATCTTGCCGGTGAACTTCGGCCACCAGAAGTGGAAGCCGGAGAACATCGCGAACACGACCGTGCCGAACACCACGTAGTGGAAGTGCGCCACCACGAAGTACGAGTCCGAGACGTGGAAGTCCATCGGCGGCGAGGCCAGGATGACACCGGTCAGACCACCGAAGGTGAAGGTGATCAGGAAGCCGGTAGCCCACAGCATCGGCGTCTCGAAGGACAAAGAGCCCTTCCACATCGTGCCGATCCAGTTGAAGAACTTCACACCGGTCGGCACCGCGATGAGGAACGTCATGAACGAGAAGAACGGCAGCAGCACACCGCCGGTGACGTACATGTGGTGCGCCCACACCGTCACGGACAGACCCGCGATGGCGATGGTCGCGCCGATCAGGCCCATGTAGCCGAACATCGGCTTGCGGGAGAAGACCGGGATGACCTCACTGATGATGCCGAAGAACGGCAGCGCGATGATGTACACCTCCGGATGGCCGAAGAACCAGAAGAGGTGTTGCCACAGCAGCGCCCCGCCGTTGGCCGAGTCGAAGATGTGTGCGCCGAATTTCCGATCCGCCTCCAGCGCGAACAGCGCGGCGGCGAGCACGGGGAAGGCGAGCAGCACCAGGACCGCGGTGAGCAGCACGTTCCACACGAAGATCGGCATACGGAACATCGTCATGCCGGGGGCGCGCATGCAGATGATGGTGGTGATGAAGTTGACCGCGCCGAGGATGGTGCCGAAGCCGGAGAAGGCCAGACCCATGATCCACATGTCGGCGCCGATGCCCGGCGAGCGGACCGCGTCGGAGAGCGGGCTGTAGGCGAACCAGCCGAAGTCGGCCGCGCCCTGCGGGGTGAGGAAGCCACCGACCGCGATGAGCGAGCCGAACAGGTACAGCCAGTAGGCGAACATGTTCAGCCGCGGGAACGCCACGTCGGGCGCACCGATCTGCAGCGGCATGATCCAGTTCGTGAAGCCGGCGAACAGCGGCGTCGCGAACATCAGCAGCATGATCGTGCCGTGCATCGTGAACGCCTGGTTGAACTGCTCGTTCGACATGATCTGCGTGCCGGGACGGGCCAGCTCGGCGCGCATCAGCAGCGCCATGACGCCACCGATGCAGAAGAACGCGAACGACGTGACCAGGTACATCGTGCCGATCGTCTTGTGGTCAGTGGTGGTCAGCCGACGGACGGCGGCGAGGCCGGGACGGCGGCCCGGGCGTGGGGGCGCGAGCGCCGGGATGACAGTGTTGCTCTCCATGCCCCGCCTGTGTCCGCCGGCCCCTCCGACGTCACACCCGGACGGAGCGACAAGGATCACCGAAACAGGTGTGACGATCGAGGACCTGCCGGACACGTACGGAACATGAGCAACGACGAGATCTTCGCCGCTGCCTATCGCGAGCACTACTGGGCGGTCAGCCGCTATGTTGCGCGGCGACTGGACGGCCGGACGAGCGAAGTCGAGGAAGTGGTGGCGGAGGTGTTCACCGTCGCCTGGCGGCGCCGGTCCGACCTGCCGGCGTCCCCTCTTCCCTGGCTGTACGGCGTGGCACGCAACTGCCTCTCGAACGCGGTACGCGGCTACGGGCGCCGGCGGCGGCTGATGGACAGGCTCGGGAACGACGAGACCGCGCACGGCAGACAGATCGTGGACAGCCCCGACTCCGAGCGGCCCGCCGAGTGGGTGCACGACGCGCTGGCCCGCCTCTCCCCGGCCGACCAGGAGGTGCTGCGGCTCACGGCCTGGGAGGAGCTGGGGGTCGACGAGATGGCCGTGGCCCTCGGCTGCGGCAGCCGGGCGGCGGCGATGCGGCTGCACCGGGCCCGCCGCCGCCTCAGAACGGAGATCGACCGCCTGCGCGTCGTGATGGCCCCGGACGCCGGGACCGCCCGCGCCGACTCCGCCGCCGACCCTTCGAAGGAGCAGTTCCATGACCGATGAACTCGAACTGCTGCGCCGGGCCAACCCTGTGCGCGACGACGACCCCCGCTTCGCCGAAGGCCCGCTCAGCCACGAGAGCGAGAGCCGGCTCAACCACCTCATGGCGAGCGCGAGCGCGGGCACAGGCGTGGGCACGGGCGCAGGAAGGGTTGGCGAGCGCCGGCCCAGGCGGAGCCGCACCCGCCTCGTCTGGGCGCTCGCGGCGACCGTCGTGGTCGCCGTGACCGCCACCGCGCTCCTCCTCGCGGGCCCGAACACCACCCCGGCCGTCGCCGCGCCCCGCCCGCTGGTGGTCCGGGCCGACTCCACCCTCGTACCCCTCGACACGCTGGTCGGACGGGCCGAGCGGGACGCGGCGGACGGTTCCGCCGGGCTGCGCAAGGGCACGCATGCGCAGTCGTGGAGCGTGGGCATGTCGGAGGACGAGCCGCCCATCACCCTGCCCGTGGAACGCGTCGTGCGCTGGAACGCCGACGACAGCCACACGGAGCTGGTCGTCGCGACCGACCCGCGCCACCCCGGCAGGCGCGTCCTCACCGACGCGGACGACGGCCCGCGCCTCGTCGACGACGGGCACGTCATCAGCGAGCAGACCTTCCCGCCGAGCTGGAGCGACGCCCCGCCCCAGTCACCGCCCCCGCACGACGTCACGCGGCTGCGCGCCTACCTGCGGGAGGCACAGCACGTCGACACCCCGCTGACCACGGGCGAACTGCTGGACGCGACCTCGCTGCTGCTCGACACCTGGACCCTCGGCGCCCGCGAGAACGCCGCGCTCGCGCGACTCCTCGCGGACGCGAAGGGGCTGAGGCCGGTCGGCCAGGTGACCGACCGCCTCGGCCGGCTCGGCCAGGCGTACGTGTACGACGGCGCCGGTTACCGCCGGATGCTGATCATGGACCCGGCCGACGGCGCGGTCCTGGGCCTGGAGGCCACCGCGGCCGTCGACGAGCCCGAGTACGGCGTCGAGGCGGGCGACGTCATGGACTACAGCGCGTGGATCCGCTGATGCCCCGCCCCTTGTTCGACGCCACCTGATCAGGCTCCCGTCTGCCGGACGGCCGCCTCGACGGTCTGGGACAGCAGCGTGGCGATCGTCATCGGACCGACCCCACCGGGCACGGGAGTGATCAGCGAGGCCCGCTCACGGGCGCTGTCGAAGTCGACGTCGCCGACGTTGCCCGCGTTGTAACCGGCGTCGACGACGACCGCCCCCGGCTTGATGTCCTCGCCGCGGATCAGCCGGGGCCGCCCCACCGCGGCCACCACGATGTCCGCCTCCCGCAGGACCGACGACAGATCGGCGGCCGGGGTGCGCGAGTGGCAGTACGTCACCGTGGCGTCGCGGCCGAGCAGCAGCATGCCCACCGGCCTGCCGAGGATCGCGCTGCGGCCCACCACCACGGCACGCCTACCGGCCGGATCGACGTCGTACGCGTCGAGGAGGCGCATGATCCCGCCCGGGGTGCAGGAGGCGAAACCGGGCAGCCCGAAGCTCATCGCGGAGAAGGAGGCGAGGGTGACCCCGTCGACGTCCTTCTCCGGGGCGATCGCCTCGAAGGCCGCCCGCTCGTCGATGTGGTGCCCCATCGGATGCTGGAGCAGGATGCCGTGCACGGCGGGGTCGGCGGACAGCTCGGTGAGCGTGCCGATCAGCTCGGCGGTCGTGGTCTCGGCGGGCAGGGACACGTGCCGCGAGGCGATCCCCGCCTTGCGGGAACGGTTCTGCTTCATGCGTACGTACGTGACGGACGCCGGGTCCTCGCCCACCAGCACGGTGGCGAGACAGGGCGTCACCCCCGTGCGTGCGGTGAGATCGGCCGCCTGCCGCGCCGTCTCCTCGACGATCCGCCGGGCGAGTGCGGTGCCGTCCATGAGTGTGGCCTGGGACATGTGCTGCTCCTGAGCGTCGTGGAAGATGCCCAGGCGCGCGGCTCAGACGATTGCGTCGGGCCGCTCCCCGGTGGTGGTCCACCTCAGCGCCAGTCACGGCCTGCGGTTATTTTACGCCCGGCCGGGGGCTCCGCCAGGCTGCCTTTTCGGATGTGGGCCGGTGCGGGCCGGTGGGGCCGGTCGCGCAGTTTCCCGCGCCCCTTGCGGGTCCGCGTTTCAGGTCTCACTCGTCAGGAACGCCGTCGCCTGGGTCTGTACGCGTACGGCTCCGATCGCTTCCGCCCAGCGTGCGACCTCGGTGGCGAGGGCCGTGGCGGCCGGTTCGTCGCCCGTGTCGCGGGCCAGGACGGCCAGGAGCATCTGCTGGGAGAGGGTGCCGGGGACGTTCCCGGCGCGGGCGCCCAGAGCGGTCGCCCGGGTCCAGCGCTCCCGCGCCCGGTCGTGGTCGAGGTTGTCGTGGTCGTGGTCCCCGAGATGCCGCAACGCCTCGCGGGCCAGCAGGTCGTCGGCCGATTCCCCGGCTTCCAGGGCGAGTTCGTAGTGCGCGGGCGCCTCGTCCCGCTCGGCGAACAGGTTGTCGACGATCAGTCCGAGATACATCCGCGCCCAGCCCCGGCGTACGTCGTCGGCGGCCCGCTCGCACAACTCGTCCGCACTCCGCCGCAGTTCCGCCAGCTCACCGGGATCCTTGCCCGCCGGACCGAACCGGAACGTGCCGTCCCCGAGCAGCAGACGAAAATACGCGTGCCGCAGCCGTACGAAGTCCAGGTCCCAGCGCCCGACCGGCTCGGTGAGCCCGCCGATCGCCGAGTCCGCGGCGGCGATCCGGGCGTCCGCGGTGTCCGTACCGCCGAACCAGTCGCGCTCCAGGGCGATCTGCGCCCCGGCGAGCGCGACAGCCGCCCGGTCGCGCGGCTCGGAGGTGACGGTGGCGTCGAGGAGGCATAACGCGCGCTGCCACCGTCCGGCCCGGGCCAGTTCACGCGCCGCGGCGGTGACCTCGTCCACCGGGAGGGCGGCGCGCGGCGTGCTCGTCTTTGTCATGGCGAGGAAGGTAGTAAGCAGAAAAACCATCCACAAGGAAACTATTGCGCGACTTCAGGACATCGAGCCACTGCGGCACCTGGGCGGCACCTGGGCGGCACCTGGGCGGCACCTGGGCGGCACCCGGGCGGCACCGCCGGGCCGTCGGAAGGATCACCGACGGGAACGCGCCGCCCGCAGTGCCGACCGGAGGAGGGAAGCGGACACACGTCGGCCCGCCCCGCGGGCCGGCCGGGACCGCGCCGGCGGCCCCGGACCCAGCCGGGCCGAGAAGGTCCAGGTCAGACGAGAGGTGATCCGGACCCTCGGCGTCACTCCTCGGCGTCCCAGGCCTGGAGCACGGTCTGATCGACGATCTTGCCGTCGCGCAGCGACATCATCGAGTTCGCGAGCACCCTGACGCCGTCGGGGTACAGACAGGATTCCTGGAAGGCGACGTGATCCCCCTGGACCACGCACCGATCCAGCTTGTGCGTCATGTCGCGGCTGTAGACGTCGGCGAGCATCGTGCCGATCTGCTCACGGCCGCGTATGACCATCGGATGGCTCGGCTGGGTGTTGCGGTCGACGACACGCAGTTCCGCGTCGTCCGCGTACAGCGACAGCAGTGCCGTCGCGTCCTGGCCTTCGATGCCCCGGCGCAGTGCTTCGGTGTCGAAGCCGGGGCCTGCCGCGGTGTCCATGACGGACCTCCTTGTGGACGACTGACGAAGGCCGCGGCCCGCGGTGCGGAGCGGGCCGCAGAAGGCCTCTCCTTCGAGACTCCTCCGGCCCGGGAACCTCGGCAAGCGCAGCCGTGACGATGCGCCTGTCGGGTGAGGGGCCGGGCGGGGCCGTGTCCGTGGGCAGCTTGTCACCGTTGCTGAAAGCATGATCTCAACACGACGTATTGTCGCCGCCGTTGGCCTCGCCATCAGCGTCACGGGTCTCGCCGTACCTTCCGCGGGCGCCGCCACGGTCCCCGAGACCGGAAAACTGGACCCGATCGCGGAGCTCGACCAGATCGCCGTGAGCGACCTCCCCGTCGAGCACAGGAACAAGATTCCGAAGATCTCCGAGGGCATCCAGGAGCTCAACCAGCTGAACGGCCTCTACCAGCTGGAGCAGCTGCACCAGGTCACCGACCTGGCCGCCCCCGTCACCGGACTGCTCCCCGCCATCGAGTACTGAGCCGTCCGGTACTGAGCCGTCCGGTACTGAGCCGTCGAGTACTGAGGCGTCCGGCATCGGGCCGTATCGAGCACCTGGCCGCCCCGCCCCGCCGTGTGCGTCGCAGCAAGGCCCGGTGACGATCCGGTGGTCATCGGCCCTGCCCGGATGCGCGCGTGGACGGTCCGGGCGAGGCTGAGGGCATGTCGGAACACCCCGCAGTACTCGTGCATCCGCCGCGTGGCGACGGCGGCCGGCGCGTGACGGTCCACGGCGAGCCGATCGGCACCGCCATGAACCTCCAGGACATCGTCGAGTTCCTCCGCCGCGCCGGGCTGGAGTTCGACGAGAACGAGGTCACGGTCTCACCGCTCATCGAGTGGCGCGGCGGAGGCTCCTCGTACTGGGGGCCGGAGCCAGGACACTGAAGCGAATACACGGGCCCCCCGCACGCATCCGTGCAGGGGGCCCGTACTCACGTCAGCAGATGCTCTGCGTGCTGTTGACCAGCGTGTTGTTGCGGAACGTCGTGTTGGTGCCGCACGGACTCTCCCTGATCACGGAGTTCGTCACCGTCAGGTTCTGGACGGTGATGTCCGAGTTGTTGGGAAACTCCGAGCGCGCGGCCAGCCGGATCTCCCCGCCGCCCGTGACGCTCCCGCTCTGCGCGGCGAGGTTCACGTTGTAGCAGTTCTCGATCAGGATCGCGTTGTTGCCCGTGTTGGAGAGCGTGACCCGGTCGATGGTCGCGCCGCCGCTCTCCGAGACGCAGAAGACGCCCCGGCCGCCACCGCGCGCGACGACCTCGCCGACCCGGACGTTGGTCGCGTAGCTGCTGCCGATCCGGCCGTTGCGGTTGGCCATCCGGAAGGCCGCGTAACCGGTGCCGGTGCCCGCCCCGTCCGCGTCCACCTTCGTGACGGTGGCGTTGATCGTCTGGTTGAGCAGCAGGCCCGACTCGCCCACGCTGCGCGCGGTGACCGTGCCGATGGTGATGCCGTCGACCCCGTACGTCTCCACGGCGTGACTGCTCGCCCCGGACACGTAGACGTTGTCGATACGGACGTTGCGGGTCCACTGGCTGGTGTCGCCGCGGTTGTCGATGCGGACGCCGAGACCGGCCGACAGACGCATGTCGATCTGGCCGAGGACCACGTTGGTGACATTGCGCATGAAGATGCCGTAGAGCGGGGCCCCGGTGACGTTCAGGTGCTGGACCTCGATGTCCTGTACGCCGCGTGCGTAGACCGGCGCCTGGTCTCCGGTGCCCGAACCGGTGACGTTGATGGTGCCGCACACGTCGAGCACGGTGTAGCTCGGCAGGGAGACCCTGGAGCCGGCGCTGATGCTGCCCGAGCCGCGTACGACGACCCGCTCCTTCGATGTGCGCCCTGCCGTGAGGCTGCTGACGGCCGCCTGCATCGCGGCCCGCATGTCGGTTCCGGTGTAGACGACGCCGGTTCCGCGACGGGCGGTCCAGGTGCTGCCGCTGAGCGTGGCCTCGGCCTGGTACGAGCCCTCGCCGCAGGCTGCCGCCGGGGCGACGCTCGCGGGGGCCGCACTGGCCGGGGCGGTGAGCAGGGCCGCCGCCGTGACCAGGGTCGTCGCGCAGGCGGCGAGGACACCTGTGCGCCTGAGGCGGGGCGGTGGGGTCGAGCGAGTGAGGTGAGGTGCGGCTCTGCGTCCCATCTCGTCCTCTCCTGTGTGGGGGTGTGTAGCAAGCGTTTTCTACGGTGGGGTGCGGTGAGTGTGGCAAGGGCTTTCTGGAGCGTCAAGGGGCTTGTGGGGGGAGGGAATCGGTCACATCTCGCGGCGTACGAGGAAGTCGAGCAGCGCGCGCAGGTCGTCGGTGCTGCGGGTGCTGTTCGTGCTGCTGGTGTCGCCGCCGGTTGTGGGGAGGCGGTCGAGGCAGATGTCGACGACGGCGATGTGCCGACGGGCCTCCGCCGTCGCCGCCGCGCGCCCGCCGGCGTCCTCGATCAGGGTCGCGGCGCGGCGGGCGTCCGCCGGGGCGAGGGGGCCGGCTGAGTTCAGGAGGCGGGCGAGCGGCCGGGCGGCCGGAGTGCCGAGGGCAGCCAGGACCGGGAACGTCTTCTTGCCCCGGAGCAGGTCCGCGTGGACCGGCTTGCCCGTCACGGCGGGATCGCCCCAGATGCCCAGGAGATCGTCGACCACCTGGAAGGCGATGCCCAGATGGCGGCCCGCACGGTCGAGCGCGGCGACCGTCTCGCGAGGTGCGCCGGCGAGCACGGCGCCCAGGGCGGTCGCGCAGCCCAGCAGGGCGCCGGTCTTGTGTTCGGCCATCGCGCGGTACTCGTCGGGACGGACCGCCTCCGGGCCCGTCCAGGGGCGGCTCTCGAAGAGCAGGTCGTCGGCCTGACCGCGTACGAGGTCGTTGAGCGCGGTGGACAGATGGCGGACGGCCGACGGGATGCCGGTGCCGGGTGCGGCGGCGAGGGTCTCCACGGCCAGGGCGAACAGCGCGTCGCCCGTGAGGACGGCCGGGCCCGTGCCGTACGCCTTCCAGACCGTGGGGCGCCCGCGCCGGGTCGGGTCGCCGTCCATGATGTCGTCGTGGAGCAGAGAGAAGGTGTGCACCAGTTCCACGGCGACGGCAGCGGTCACTCCGGCGCTCCGCGGGGCCCCGGTGGCCTCCGCGCCCAGCACGGCGAGTGCCTGCCGCAGTCCTTTGCCGCCCGCGGGCGTGGACACGGCTGCGCCGCCGGGCTCGCACCAGCCCAGGGAGTAGGCGGCCATCTCGCCCACCCAGGGATGCAGCCGCGCGATCGCCTCGGCCAGCGCGGGGCGTACGAGGGCACGGCTGTGCTCCAGCAACTGAGGTGCGCTCTCGCCCGCGCGTGCCCCTGCGGCGGGCCGGGCGGGGGAGAGCGCGGAGGACATCGCGGTCATCGCCGGCTCCCCGCGTCGGCCCGGCCGGGCAGGGGCGTGGTGGCGCGGCTGTCATCGGCGGGAGGGGCGCTCGCGGGGACGTGGACGGTGGGCGGCGGGGTGCTCGTACCTGCCCCGGAGCCGGGTGTCGCGAGCTGGTCCGGGTCGGGCCCCGGGCGCGTCTGCGGGCATGGGCCGGTGCCGGTGCCGGCACCGGCTTCGGTGGGGACCGGGGACTTCGCGGCTGCCTCAGTCCCGGGCCCGGGCTGGATGGCTGCTTCGGTCCCGGGCCCGGTCGGGGTGGGCGTCGAGACGCAGGGCTCGCTCCGGGAGTCGGTCGCGATGCCTGACTCCGCCCGGGCGTCCGGCGAAGTGCTTGACTCCGCCCGGGCGTCCGGCGAAGTGCTTGACTCCGCCCGGGTGTCCGGCCAAGTGCCCGGCTCGGTCTGGGTGTCCGCAAGGGTGCCGGGCTCGGTGTCGGGCTCCGCCCCGGGCCCGGGTGTGATGCCCAGTTCCGTCTGGGCGTGGGAGACCATGCGATGGGCGTGGCGGAGGCCGATCTGGTCCAGTACCTGGGCCAGATCCGCCAGTTCGGCGGCCGTCTCGGTCAGGTCGCGGCCCAGGCGGGCCAGGGACTTGGCCAGGCCGAGCCGGGCCAGCGCCTCCCCGCGTGGCTCGCTCATCGCCCGGAACTCCGACAGGGCCTGCTGGTAGAGGTCCCGGGCCTGCGCGTAACGCCCGGCGCGGTACAGGACGTTGCCGCGCATCTTGTGGTTGTACGCTAGCGCGCTGGACAGGTTCATCTCGCGGCACGTCACCTCGGCCTCGGCGAGCAGGCCGAGCGCGCGGTCGGCGTCCCCGTCGCGCACGGACACGATGTCGGCGAGGCCGCGCAGCGCCCACGCGTGCCCACGCCGGTCGTCCGCCCGGCCGGCGATCTCCGCGGCCTCCTCGAACATCGCGTACGCCGTGTCGTACGAACCGGTGTTGCGGTGCATCTGCGCGATGCCTTCGAGCGCCCACACCGTGTGCCGCGCCTCGCCGCGTTCGCGTGCCTCCGCCAGCAGCCGCTCGTGCAGCGCGCCGACCGCCGCGTAGTCGCCCTGGATACGGCCGGTCTCCGCCATCCCGGCCAGCGAGTAGCCGCGTACGACGATGTCGCCGCCGCGTTCGCCGAGTTCGGCGGCGAGCCCCAGCAGGCGCCAGGCCAGGCGGAGCGCGCCGCGCTGGCGGGCCAGCGTGCCGCCGCTCCACAGGGCCCATGCCATCGCGGGCGTGTCCTTCGCCTCGCGGGCCGCGCGGTAACTCGCCTTCCACGCCTGGTCCGCCTCGCCCACCTGCCCGAGCCGCCGGTGCGCCTCCGCGACCGCCAGACCCGAGCGGGCCGCCTCTCCCCGCGCCCCGGCGCGCTCGGCCGCCCGCAACTGCTCGGTGCCCGCGGCCAGTACGTCGACCAGCGAGGAGTTCACGGACAGGGTGGTGAGCGCGCCTTGGTACTCGGGCGCGAATGCCTTGCCGTACATGGGTGCCTTTCGGTCCGCCGGGTGCGGTGGACGTGGCAGACCTGCCTATACACAGCATGTATACATGCTGTGTATAGTGCCCCGGTTCTTCGCCTCGGATCACTGTCCTGGGTTCGACGGGTCACCGGCGCCGCCGCGCCACCTCGTTGTGGATCAGGACGAGGATCGCGGCGGCGGGGTTGCCTCTGAGGCGCACATCACAGCGCCGGACGTACGGGCGGGGGGCTCAGTCGGCGGCCGACAGCCCTCGTGCGTAGGCGGCCTGGCCCACGTGCTGCAGGTCGTCGGAGAGCACGCTGACCAGGCGGGCGCCCAGGGTGACGGCCGGGGTCCAGTTCTCGTCGACGACGCGGTCCAGGTCCTCGGCGCGCAGGCCGCCCAGCGCCCGCAGGGTCTGCTCGTGCACGGCGTCGTAGTAGCCGGTCAGGAGGTCGCCCGAGTCCACCCGGACCTCGCCGACCTGCCGCGCGTCATGGCCGTACCCCGTGTCGTCCTCGGAGAGGGGCAGTGCGAAGCGGTCCGCCCAACCGCCCGACAGATAGACCTGCTTGAAGCCGAAGGCGTCGGCGACATGGTCGTCCTGTACGCGGGTGAGATGCCAGATCAGCCAGGTGATCGAGTTGGCCGTGCCGCCGGGCCGGGCGTTGAGCTCGTCGGGGGAGAGGCCGACGACGGCGGCGTGCACCTCGTCCTTGATGCGTCCGTAGGCTTCGACCAGAACGTCCTGGGCGTGCATGGGTTCCTCCGGGCTCTTCTCCGTGGACATACGTCCCGCCCAGTGTCCCCCGCGGCGCAGCGGAGTGTCTCAGTGCCAGCCGGAGTAGGACCCGGCGTACGGCCCGGAGAAGGGCTCGTCGCAGAGCTTGAACACGGGCTCGCGGCGCACCGGATCCGCCGACGTGGTGAGCTGGACCCGGTCGCCGGTGCGGATCGCGACGAGCGGTCCCGAGACCCGGCCCCTGACCGTGAATCCCTCCGCCATCTCGACGAGCGAGACATTGCGCGCGCCGGGCGTGTTGCGCTGCACGACGGTCGCGTGGCGGATGACGCCGAGGCCCGCGCTGCGTTCCGTACGCAGATCGCTGCCCGCGCAGACCGGGCAGAGCAGCCGGTGGAACGTGCTGGTCCCGCACCAGCGGCAGCGCTGGTACAGGAGCCCCTCCTCGGCGGGTGCCGCGGTCGCCGCCGCCCCTGTTCCCGCAATCGTCCCCGGGTCGAGTAGGCCCGTCGTGGTCCCGCTTCCTCGGTGGAACACGATGTCATCTCCCTGCGCCTGGCCGGAATCTGAAGGTGCGGGCAGCGCCGCGCACGACTTCAGAATATGGCACGCAGTGCCACAGGTAAAGGCACTCAGTACCCTCAATCGGTGGGGAAATCAGGCGGGATCGCGGCCGAGCGTGGTCTCGATCTCCTGGACGACCCGCCACAGCGGGGCGCCGCGCCGGGAGACCACGACGACCACGTCGTCGTCCTTGCCGCCGCCCCGGGCCCCGTTCCCGTCCGCCCCGTTCCCGTCCGGCCCGGGGCTCCGCGCCGGGGCGCCCGCCGCCTGCTGCGGCCCGAACACCCCCTGGACGTGGGCGAGGGCGTGATCCACCTCGGCGCCCGCGTCGCCGCGGCCGTCCGAACGCAGCCAGGACCGCAGCCCGTTGTTGTGCGCGGCGACCACGGCCGCGGCGATGACGTCGGCCCGCAGCGTCCCGTCCGGCCGGCCCGAGAAACGTCCGCGCAGATACTCGGCCAGCGCCCGCTCGTACCGCCAGACCACCGAGAGTTCGTACGTCCGCAGCCCCGGGACCTTTCTGGTGAGGTGGTAGCGCTGGACGGAGAACGCCGGGTTCTCGGCGTACATGCGCAGCACCAGGCGTGCGGCGTCGCAGACGCGCTCCACGGGTTCGTGCGCCGGGCCGCTCTCGCCCAGGAAGGCGGTCATCCGGGCCAGGCAGCCCTCGTGGTCGGGGAAGACCACGTCCTCCTTGGACGGGAAGTACCGGAAGAAGGACCGGCGTCCGACGCCCGCGAGGGCCACGATGTCGTCGACGGTGGTCTGCTCGTACCCCCGCTCCACGAACAGATGGAACGCCGCCGCGACGAGGGACTCCCGCATCGGCGGCTTCGGGGTGCTCACATCGGCCGCCTGGTCGGGACGGGGTGCCTCGCTCATGGTGGGGAACCTAGCACCGCACGAGAGGTCGATGGCACTCAGTGTGCTCCGATCGGGGAACTGGGTGCCATGGTGCCCCGCGGGTCGCCGGTGACCGGGTCAGTGGCCCTGACGTGCGCCGTGGCTCTCCACGAGCGCCTGCGTGATCACGCGGACGCCCCGGGCGATGTGGTTCAACTGCGTCAGCTCGGCCGCGTACAGCTTGATCGTGTGCTCGATCACGGACTCCGGCATCCCCAGGGCGGGCAGCTCGGCCCGCGCGCTGTGCAGCGCGGTGCGCACGACCCGGATCTCCTGCTGGAGCTGGATCTGCGCGTGCCGGGCGAGCAGGACGGGCTGACGGATCAGCAGCGGGTAGCTGGCGTAGCGGGTCGGCACCAGCTCGCGCAGCCATTTGGCCGCCGATCGTTCCCAGTCACGGTTGCCGGGCGTCTTGACCTGACAGGGCCAGTCCGTGCTGATGGGTGAGTACGTCAGGGACATGGGGATCGCTTCCGAGATGGCCGGCGGGCGGTTCTGGTCGTTCTTGGCGGCCCCGGCCCAGGGGATTGACCGGGGCCGCCACGGGCGTGCGTGAGCGGTGCCCGTTCCTGCGCCCGGGGCGGCGCGAGGCGGGTGCGCCGCGATCCCGGGCGACCGGGACCCCACCGGATCCGCGATCAGCGAGAAGTATTCATATATACCGTCTGGTAAGCAAGGGTATGTAAAAATTCATGTGCCTGTGCGGCTGAATTTCGCCTTGCGGAATGCTGGAGTCATATGCCGCTGATGGGCCGAGGAGGGCCGGAACGGATCGGTCCTGATCGGCCCCGATCGGTTCTGATCAGTCCTTGAGGAAGAAGACGTGCTCGTCCGCGACCTGTTCGTAGTCCTCCAAGCGGGCCTGCGTCCGCTCGGGATCGGCGTCGGTCATGGCCTGGAGCAGAGCGGCGGACAGCACGACGGGCGCGGCGTACGAGTCGAAGACGAGCCGTGCGCCGGTACCGGTCGCGAATACCACGTCGGCCTCGTCGGCCAGCGGCCCCAGCCCCAGATCGGTGACCAGGGCGACGCGCAGACCGGCCCGCCGGGCGACCCGCATGGCCGTCAGCGTCTCGTGCGCGTGCCGGGGCATGGTGAAGGCCAGCACCCAGGTGCCGCCCGCCTCGCGCGACTGCAGCAGGGCGTCGTAGGCGACACTGCCGCCCCGGGTCACCAGTCGGACATCGGGGTGGATGCGCCGGGCGGCGTACGCGAAGTATTCGGCCAGCGAACCGGAGATCCGCAGCCCGAGGACGGTGAGCGGAGTGGACTGCGACAGCGCGCGGCCGGTCTCGATGACCTGCTCCGGATCGGCGAAGTCACGGCGCAGGTTCTCCAGGTTGTCGATCTCCGCGTCGACGGCGGCCTGCAGCTCGTTGGGCCGGGCCTCCTCGGCGGCGTCGGGCGAGCCGGCGAGTTTGCTGAGCGCGATCGACTGGAGGCGTTCCCGCAGGGCGGGGTAGCCGCTGAAGCCCACCGCCGTCGCGAAACGGGTCACGGACGGCTGGCTCACGCCCACGCGCTCCGCGAGGTCCGTGATCGATAGGAAGGCAGCCTCGGTGATGTGCTCGATCAGGTACTGGGCGATGCGCCGCTGTCCGGGGGAGAGCCGGGGGCCGTCGAACAGGGCTCGCAGCCGGGTCGTGGGAGCCGCTTCCGCCTCCGTGACCGGTTTCCCCGAACTGATCGCGGACGCCTGCGCGCGGGCCTGCTGCGGCGATGGCACCGGTGCGCCTCCTTCGTGTCCCACTGAGGTTCAACATAGCCCACACCCCGCGCCGGAAGACCTGCCGCTTTCAGGGGCGCGGGCAACGGCGCGGTCTTGTGTTTTCCAGGGGCGCGGGGAACGGTGCGACAAGCCACGACGCACCCGCACATACGCACGCACCTCACCCAGTGCCCGACCCCGCCCCGCGCCCCTGGCATGATCGTGCCCATGGCTGAACGCGTGATCGCCGCATGTGACGGGGCGTCGAAAGGAAACCCGGGCCCCGCAGGCTGGGCCTGGGTCGTGGGTGACGGCACGGGAACCCCCACGGAATGGGAGGCGGGCCCGCTCGGCACCGCGACCAACAACGTCGCCGAACTGACGGCACTGGAACGGCTGTTGACGGCCGTGGACCCGGGCGTGCCGCTGGAGATCCGGATGGACTCCCAGTACGCGATGAAGGCGGTCACCACCTGGCTGCCGGGCTGGAAGCGCAAGGGCTGGAAGACGGCCGCTGGCAAGCCCGTGGCCAACCAGGAACTCGTCGTACGCATCGACGAGTTGCTCGACGGACGCTCGGTGGAGTTCCGGTACGTGCCCGCGCACCAGGTCGACGGCGATCCCCTCAACGACTTCGCGGACCGGGCGGCGAGCCAGGCCGCTTTCGTCCAGAAGCCGGCGGGCAGCGAGCAGGGCTCTCCCGAGCCGCCGAAGTCCCCGGCGGCCAAGAAGGCGACCCCGAAGGCGGCCTCCGCGAAGAAGCGCACCTCCTCGTCGTCCACGTCCTCCTCGGCGTCCTCCTCGCGCACGCTCAAGGCCAAGTTCCCCGGCCGCTGCCGCTGCGGCCGCTCGTACGCGGCGGGCGAGACCATCGCAAAAAACCCTGACGGCTGGGGCCACCCGGAGTGCCGCACGGAGGCCCAGTAACGTCCCCGGACCCCGCCGTGAACCGCCTCCGACCTGCCTTTTCCGCCCCGGATGCGAAACCCGCCGCTTGCGGTGACCCTTGATACGTAGGGGTGAACCGATCAGGAGGATGACTCATGTCCGTTATGGACAAGCTCAAGGACATGCTCAAGGGCCACCCGGAGCAGACGAGCAAGGGCATCGACAAGGCCGGCGACCTCGTCGATGACAGGACTCAGGGCAAGTACAGCGGTCAGGTCGACACAGCCCAGGACAGGCTGAAGGACCAGTTCGGGTCGGGCAAGGACGACAATCCGCCGCGGTCCTGACACCGCGGTCGTACACGAGCGCATGGGACGGGCCGGCCTCCTCGGAGGCCGGCCCGTACTCTTTTCGCAGTTCTACGAGGTCAGCGGCCCCGGTCGGTCGAGGGGTCGCAGCCGACCGTGGGCCCCGCCAGCATCCCGCCGGTGTGGAAGGTCTGGCCCCGCGGCATCCAGTACCCCAGCTTCGAGACGATGCTCGTGCAGGCGTCCGCGACCCTGGCGTGGACGACCACCGTGGACGGGCGGCCCGGCTGGAGGTCGGTCAGGGCGCAGTCCAGCGCGTACATGCTGCGGGCCGTCGACGGATGGCGGCCGGTGAGCGGGTTGACGCAGCGGGCGTCGGACGTGGTCAGCTCCACTCCCGAGGCCTCCTCCCCGATCAGCCCGAACCGGGCGCTCCCGTCCCCGGCGTCGCTGTCGCGCGCGACGGTGTACGTCAGCGTGGCCGACCCGTGCGGCCGCAGGGTGTGCCGGTCGACCTCGATGCGGTGCGTGGCGACGGGCTTCGGGTCGGTGAGGGTCAGCGTGGCGCGGACCGTCCCGCGCAGGTCCACACCCGCGGGCGACGAACGGACGTGCACCGCGCCGCTGACCTCGTAGGTTCCCGGCCCCGGGGTCTCCCGGCCGCCGGGCAGCGGGCCCGTGGCGACGGTGCGGCCGTCCCGCCGCAGGGTCCAGGTCCCCGAGGTCAGACAGGCGTACCGGACGGTGGTCCCGGAACGGCGGCAGGTGGCCGGGGCCGACAGGGACGTTCCCGCGCCGCCGCCGCTCGCGCAGAGACTGACGGAGGCCCGCTGTCCGCCAGGCCCCTTCAGGGTGCCCGCGGGGGAGCAGACGGTCGCCGCGGCCGGCGGCTCCGGTGCCCGGTGCCGGGGTGGCGCCCCCGCGGGTGCTCCCACCGCGGTCCAGCCCGTGACGGCCAGTACGGCCGCCGCGGTCAGCGACAGGGGCGTCCTGCGAAATGTGGGGCGTACCGGCACGGGAACTTCCTCCTCGTCGAAGCGGCGAGCGGCCGGATGCCGGTCGCGTGCGTCGAGGAGAGGATGCGGAACGCCCGGGAGCCCGGCCGGTTCCCACGCCGGGCAGGACGTCTCAGGGCCGGTGGGCGTCGCCCGGATGGGCCAGGTCGTACGGGCGCGGGTACGCGGTGGGCCGGTAGGCGGTGTAGCGGGCCGGGGTGGTCGGATCGGCCTGCGCGGCACGCGAGTTGAGGGCCGCCGCTCCCGTGTCGCCCCACCGGCCCGTGTCGACCCGCATCTCCAGCGTGTCCAGCGCGGCTAGCTGTTCGGCGGGGCTGAAGGTGCAGTGGCCCGCGTTGTCGACGTACGTCTGGCGGAGCAGGTGCCGGGAGCCGCCCGCGGTGGCGGCCCGCAGATAGGCGCTCTCCGTCTGCACGGGGACGAGGGCGTCGCCGGTGGTGTGGAGGGTGAGCTGCGGCTTCGTCAGCCTGCCGGTGAAGGCGCTGGTCCGGCTCATCCAGTCGACCGCGGCCCCGTCGGCCTTGATGCGCGGAGTCCTGTTCAGTGTGCCGAGGTCGTCCGCGAGGGAGCGCCCCGCGGCCTTGTACAAGCCTTTGACCTCCTCGTACGCCGAGGACGCGCGCAGCATCCTCGTGTAGTCGACCCCGGTGTTCCAGGACGCGTTGCCGCCCGCGAGTGCCTCCGTGTCCTGCCGCCAGCTGAACGCCGCCGTCGCGAGGAGTCCCCGGACGGCGGTGTACTGGTTGGCCTGCTGGGCGGTCCAGTCGGTGGGCGCCGGGCGGGGCTGGGAGGGGTCGTTCCAGCCGGGGATGTTGTGCAGGGCCGCCGCGAGGGCGATACGGGCGCGGCCGGCCGCGGAGTTCTGCGCCTCGGTGACGATCCCGCTCAACGCGCCGGCGGCGGCCGCGGCGGTCGCCTGGTCCGGGAAGCCGGCCAGCGGGATGGCGGCGTCGGGTGCGAGGAGGGCCTTGAGGGCGAAGACCGGGTCGAGGGTGTTGTTCCAGTTGGCGACACCGCCGTGCACGAGGCCGCAGACGGACAGGGTGCCGTCGACGCGGTCGGCGTGGTGCTCGGCGATCCGCGTGGTGACGAACCCGCCGTAGGACTGGCCCCAGGCGAGGGTCCGCCGGGCCGCCCCGAACCGTTCGGTGAAGGCGTCGAGCGTCGCCAGCTGGTCCGGCACCGCGTGCTCCACCGCCCACCCGGTGGTGGCGTACGACGAGCCGATGAGCGCGTACCCGTCCGTGAGGAGGAGGCCGCGGGTGGCGGCGTCGGTGACGTTCTGGGCCGGGTTGGGCGCGCCCCTGGGCCGGAAGCCGTGACTGAACAGGAGTACGGTGCCGTTCCAGCCGGCGGGGACGTCCATGACGTACGTCGCGCCGGAGGGCAGGGTGCCTTCCACGTGCACGTCCTCCGTGCGCAGGTCCTGTGCGCGCACGTCCTGTGCGCCCGCGTCCCCCGTGGTGGCGGAGCGGGCCGGGGCCGCGGTCGCGCTCGCCAACAGCAGGACGGCGACCGGGAGCAGGAGACGGCGTTTCATGGAGGATCCCTTCCGGGGCGGGGGAGGGGCAGGGACTGGAGGGAGCGGGGACTGGAGGGAGCAGGGACCGGGGCAGGGACCGGGGCCTCAGTGAAGTTAGGCATGCTCCCGTCGACGGTCAACAATCTGCGCAACATCAATGAGTGCCGTGCACGACATGGCGCCCACCCCCGTCACGGGGCGGGCGCCTGACGGCGGTGTTCCGGGAGGCGATCAGGAGCCGGTGGGACAGGTGCTGCGGTACTCGCTGATCCGGGTGTTCGTCGCGGGCGCCGGGCACAGGAACTTGTCGTACCGCACGTCCTCGTCGACGAAGCGCTTCAGCCAGGCGATGCTGTACTTCGCGATCGTCACGTCGGAGGAGAGCGCCACGTTGTGGTCGGCGCCCCTGAGTTCCAGGTAGGCCTTCTCCGGCGCGGCGGTGAGGCTGTCGTAGAACACCTCCGCGTGCGAGCCCGGCGAGGCGATCACGTCGTTCTCGGCGCCGATGATCATCGTGGGTACCCGGTCGGTCTGCCAGGTCTTGTCGTTGTTCCAGGGCATCAGCGGCACGGCCGCCTTCAGCGAGGGCCGCGACTCGGACGCCTTGAGGGAGCCCCCGCCGCCCATCGAATGGCCCATCACCGCAAGGCGGTTGGGGTCGATGCGGGTCCGTACGGAGCTGGACCGCACGAGGTAGTCGAGTGCGTTGAGCATCTGGGTGGCGCGGTCGTCGGGCTGGTCGAAGCCGGATTCGGTCTCCAGCGTCAGGACGACGAAGCCCTGGGACGCGAGGCGCGGGCCGTACCAGCTGATCAGCGCCTCCGGCGTCACGAAACCCGGGCTGACGACGACGGCCCCGAACGTGCCCTGACTCGTGTCGGTGGGGTAGTAGGCGGTGCCCTGCTTGAACGTCGGCCCGTCGATCGTGGTCTGCGCGGTGGCGAAGGGGCCTCGCTCGGCGGTGATGGACTGTTCGGTGGGGTCGGGGCCCCGTTGGTAGTCCCCGGGTCCGGCCTGAGCCTCCTGGGGGAGGACGCTCACGCTCACCGCCAGGGCGGCGGCGCCGGACAGGTGGCCGAAGCGTTTCACGGTGCGGGTGCTCACATGTCTCATGCGGGCAGAGCATGCTGACGTGCGGTCAGTAGCGCTTCTGGTTCAACTGCTCAATCGTGCGGGGAAGTTTGTCAGGGCAGCACGGAACGGCGTACGGACCTGGTGCGCAGCGCGAGCTGCGCGTCGAACCGGAACGCCGGGTCGGCCAGCTTCTCGCCGTACAGGGACGCGAGTTGGCGCAGCCGGTTGCGGGCCGTCTGCGGGTGGATGCCCAGTGCGGCGGCCACCTCCGGGGCCGTGCGCCCGCCGGAGGAGAGCAGCGCTTCGAGCGTGTCCGTGAGCCGCTCCGCCTTGCCCGGCGGCAGGGCGCGCAGGGGGTCGAGCACCCGGTCGCGGAGCAGGGCCCCGATCGGGGCGCCGTGCAGCAGATGCAGTTCCGCGAGATGCTCCTCGGTCCTCAGCCGCCCCAGGCGCCGGCCCAGCCGGGCGCAGTGCAGCGACACCCAGGCCTCGGCCGGCGCGACACTCGGGCCCACCGCCGCGTGCGCTCCCTCCAGCGGGCCCAGCAGGCCGTCGTCGGGCACCACCAGGTGCAGTTCACCGCCCCGGCTCACCCGCAGCACCTCCTCGTCGACCGCGCCCACGTCGGCGGAGGCGGGCAGGACCGCGCACCGGACGCGTTCCGGCAGCGGCCAGGCGGCCCGGCGGGCGAGGTCGGGCAGGGGTTCCGCGAGCGGATCGCGCCGGCGTTCCAGCAGCCGTGCCGCCAGCAGCCGGCGGGCCCGCAGCACCTCGTCGGCCGCGCCGGCCCGGGCCTCCTCGAAGCCCGTCACCGACTCCTCGGCCAGCGCGTGGATGTGCGTGAGGACGGCCTCGCTCAGCGGGACGGCTATCTCGCCGGAGAACGCGGCCTCCCGGGCCACGTCCGCATAGCGGCGGCATGCGACCCGGGCGCCGATGCGGTAGGCGGCCTGCAGTCCTTCCGTGCCCCGCCCGTTCAGATACTCCAGCCTGCCCAGCCGCCTGAAGCGCGGCACATAGTGCTGTTGCGGCCCGTCCGGCTCCTCGACCAGCTCGGTGAACTGGGTGGCCGCCAGCCGCACGGCCTCCGCGAGGTCCTGCGCGACGGCGGAGCCGATGGGCTGCCGGTAGCCGCGTACCTCTCGGCGGATGGCCTGGACCATCTCCGTCGTCAGCTCCGGAAGCCGGGCCCTCAGCAGCGGGGCCAGCCCCGGAGGCAACTCACGCCAAGGACGCCTGGGTAACGGCGAACCAACACCTGCCACGTCCAACTCCCTTGAAAACAGGGGTCATCGGGCCCCGCAAGGGGCGCGGGGAACTGCGCGCCCAGCCCCCACCGGCCTGCGGAGAACAACCGGCCTGCCGACCCGCGGATCCACCACACGCGCAACCAGCGGAGCGCCTAGCACCGGACGGTGGGTCGCCGTGGTCCGGAGTGTAAGGCGCATGACACTTTCGCGACCGGTTCACGCACGGAATCTGGCGTACCTCACACGGGACCCGCAGTCTTGCCCAGCCCCACGGGAACCCACGGGAGGTGCCATGACCCCCACGCACGCACGTGCCTTGGGCCCGCAGGACACCGCACCGCTTCCGCGCGAGACGCGCCGGATGCTGCTGCGGCGCATTCCTGCCGCGATCGACGAGATGGAGGAGGCGGTACGCACGGGTCTGCCGCACTACACGCACGCCGTCGAGGGCACCCACGGCTACTCGGTGCGCCACATCATCGACCGCACGGTCAGCTGCTTCGTCTCGATCCACGACGCCACCCGGGCGGGGCAGGCCGCCACGGCCGAGGTCATCGCCCTGTACGAACGCATCGGCGCCCGGCACGGCCTCCTCGGCTGCCCGCTCGACGTGCTGCGCGACGCCCTGGACCTGGCGGGGCGGGTGGCGTGCCGACGGCTCATCGAGGACGCGTACCGGCTGCACTGGCCCGCGCCCCTGCTGGCCACGCTCACCGAGGACACCTTCACCCTGATCGGCACGGCCATCGCGGCCGCCTCGCGCGGCTACGCCGAGGAGTGCCACCGCGCCCCGCTCGACGTGCAGCGGGACCGGCTGCGGGACGCGCTGGTCGCCGACCCCGACGACAGGACCCGGCCGCTCGCCGAACTCGCCGCGGCGGCCGACTGGCGGCTGCCCGGCACGCTCGCCGTCCTCGCCCTGCCACCGGGCGACCATCCGCAGACCCGGGTGCTGCCGCCCGAGGTGCTCGCCGACCGCAGCCCCGCCGCGCCCTATCTGGTCCTGCCCGATCCCCGTACGCCCGGGCCGCGTTGGCTGCCGAGGACCATCGGGGCCGTGCTCGGGCCGACCGTACCCCCCGGCCGGGGCGCGGTGTCGCTGCGCTGGGCGCGGCGCGGTCTGGAGCTGATCGAGCGGGGCCTGCTGCCCGCCGCCGCCCCGCTGCGCTGCGTCGACCAACTGGCCGCCCTGACGGCGTTCCGGTCGGGCGACCTCCTGGAGGCCGCCGCGGCGGACCTGCTCGGGCCGCTCCTCGAACTGGCGCCCCGGCGCCGGGAACCGCTGCTGGAGACCCTGCTGGTGTACCTGCGCTGCGGGGACAACGCCGTGCTCACAGCGGACCGTCTGCACGTGCACGAACAGACGGTCCGCTACCGCCTCCGCCAGATCACCCAGCTCACCGACGGCACCTGCCCGGACCCCGGACGCCACCTGGAGACCATGCTGGTCCTGACCTGGCTGCTGTCGCCGGCGGCCGCCTAGACGCCCGGGGCGGTGTCCGTCAGGCCGCGTCGACGCCGTTGGTGCAGGCGGCTCCCGGCTCGGGGGTCTGCGGGCCCTGCACATACTTCGTGAGGAACTGCTGGACCCGCGGGTCGGACGCCTTCTCGACGGTCAGCTGCTTGCCCCAGGCCGACAGCATGAGGGCTCCGGCCTGGTCCTCGACCGGACTCATCAGCGTGTAGGGCGTCTTGGCGACCTTGTCGGCGAGCGTCTTCACATCGGCGTCCGCCGCCTTGTCGTTGTACGTGATCCAGACCGCGCCGTGCTCCAGCGAGTGCACCGCGTTCTCGTTCGGTATCGCCTTCGTGTAGACGGAGCCGTCACAGGTCATCCACGCCTGGTTGTGGTCGCCGCCGACCGGCGGATTCATCGGGTACGACACGGGCTTCGAGACATGGTTCTGGGTCAGCTTCTTCGCGTTCCAGGACTTCTCGCCCTTCACCGGCTTCTTCGCCGCCGCCTGCTGCTGCTCGTCCTTGTCGTTCGCCCGGTCGACGTAGTACGCGCCGAATCCGACGAGCCCGACGACGATGGCCGTGCTGACCGAGATGGTCAGGATGCGGTTCCGGCGCTCGCGGGCCTTCTCGATGCGGCGCATCTCCTCGATACGCGCCTTGCGTGCCGTGGCGGCCGACTTCTTGCTGGTTCTGCTCATGGGAATGCGTTCCTTGTCCCCGCCGCGCCGGATCGACCGGGCGGGCGGCGGTGGGTGAGGGGTCGGACGGACGTCGTGACACGGACGCCGGTCTAGATCCGCTGCACTTGGAGGACATGGAGATCGGGGGCCCCGCGGACGGGCGGCAGCGCGGGCACGCGCGCCGCCGTGGCCGCGGGCGCCACGACGGGCATCCGGGGCGCCACCGCGGGCAGCGGATGGGCGCCCACCGGCAGCACGGCCCGCGCCTCGTGCGTGGGCAGCCCGCAGCACTGGTCGTGCTTCGTCGGGGAGGCCAGCCGTTCGTGCGGGACGGAGACGGTGACCACGGGCGCCGCGGCCGGAGCGGCCCTGCCGTGCGTCGGCACGTACCCGAGGCAGGCCACCAGCACCGCGAGCAGTACGCCGAGCAGCACGGCCGGGGCAGGGCACGGCGCCGCGTCGCGGGTGACGCGGCGCGCTCGCTGTGACGTCCGGCTGCTCATCCCCGTGATGGTATGCGCTGCCTGTGACAGCCCTCCCGGTACCCCGCACAAAGACGAACCGCCCTCTCTCACCCACGAGTAGACACTGTCTACGCAGGACTGGTAGACAGTGTCTATGAGTGAACGGGAAGCGGCAGCGGCAACGAAAGCCGGATCGGGACAGGGCGAAGGAGGGCTGCGGGCCCGGCTCGTGGCCGTCGGCGTGGAACTGGTGACCCAGGAGGGCGCACAGGCCCTGTCCCTGCGGGAGATCGCCCGCCGGGCCGGGGTCTCGCACGGCGCGCCCCGCCGCTACTTCCCGACGCACCTGGAGCTGCTGTCCGCGATCGCGCGGGAGGGCTTCGCCGAACTGGGAGCCGAGGCAGCCGCGGAACTGCGAGATGACCGGAAGGGCCCGAGGGCCCAACTCGCCGCGCTGGCACGGATCTACGTCGACTACGCGCTGACCCACCGCGGCATGTACGAGCTGATGTTCCGCCACGACCTGCTGGAGAGCAACCGCCTGGGCCTGCGCGAGACCAGCCTCCCGCTCTTCGAGGCCATGGCGGACCTGGTGGGCCGGGCCCGCCCCGACGTACGGGCCCCGGAGGTCGCGGGCGCCCTCTGGGCCAACCTGCACGGCGTCGCACAGCTGTGGGGCTGGGGAAGTCTCCGGCTCGCCACGGGAGCGGACGGCGTCGAACCCTTCGTACGGGCCGCTCTGGACGCCCACCTCGGGCCGGAGCGGTGAACGCGGTGCTCCGGCAACGCCTCACGCTCGCCGCCGGTGTCACGGGAGCCGCGGTCGTGGCCCTCGACGGCACCGTGACGACCGTCGCGCAGCCCACCCTGCGCCGCGACCTCGACGCCTCGTTCGTGCAGGTCCAGTGGATCAGCACCGGCTATCTCATCGCGGTCGCCTGTCTGCTGGTCTTCGCCGGCCGGCTCGGCGACCGCCACGGGCACCGACGGGTCTTCGCCCTCGGCGTGTTCGGCTTCGCCCTGGCCTCGGCGGCCCTCGGCCTGGCGCCCGGCATCGGCTGGGTCATCGCCCTGCGTGTCGTCCAGGGGGTCTTCGGGGCGCTGCTGCAGCCGGCCACCCTGGGCATGCTCCGTGCCGCGTATCCGCCCGACCGGCTCGGCATGCCCGTCGCCCTGCGCACCAGCGCGATCGGAGCGGCCGCCGCGCTCGGCCCTCTCCTCGGCGGCGCGCTGATCACGCACTTCGGCTGGCGGTGGGTCTTCTTCCTGAGCGTGATACCCGCGGTGGCGGCGGGCGCTGTCGCCCTCGCCGTCCGCATGCCTGCGCCCACCTCGGAGGTACGGCTGGACCTGCCCGGCGCGGGCCTCCTGGCGGTGACGCTGATCTGTCTGGTCCACACCCTGGTCGCTCTGCCGGGCTCCGGCGCGACCGCCGCCACCGGTCTCGGCGTCCTCTGCACGACGGCCGCCTGCGCCGCCTTCGTCCGCCACGAACGCCGTACGGCCGAACCGCTGATCCCGCCCGATGTGTTCCGCTCGACGACGGTCACCTCGGCGCTCGGAGCGCTGGTGGTGGTGTCGGCGGCGATGTTCGGCACGCTGTTCCTCGGCACGTACTACCTCCAGGACGTGCGGGGCCTGGACCCTCTGCAGAGCAGTCTGCACGCGCTGCCGCTCGCCCTCATGATGGTCGCCGGCGCACCCCTGTCCACGGTCCTGTTCCGCCGCTTCGGCCCGCGCCGGACCGTCATGGCGGGCGCGGCCCTCGTCGCCCTCGCCACCCTGCTGATGTCCCGCCTGGACCGGACGTCGGGCTCCATGGCGATCGGCTGCTGTTTCCTGCTCCTCGGTGCCGGTTTCGTGGCCGTGATGGTCACCGCCACCGCGGTCCTCGTACGCGCGGCGTCCGTCGAGGTCGCGGGGGTGTCGGGCGGGCTCCAGCAGACCGCGATGAACATCGGGCCGATGCTGGGAGTGGCCCTGGCCACGGTGTTCAGACCGGCCGACGTCTCGACGACCGGCGCCGCGCTGCTCGTCCTCGCCGCCGTGGCGGCGCTCGGCGCGCTGTCGGCCACCGGCCTGCCCGCCACGTCGGACGACGGAAGGCCGGCGGTCAGGGTCTGACCTGGATCGGCGTCTGCCGAGGAGGCGGTCCGGCCCGGATCAGCGCCTGACCTGGATCAGGGCGTGCGTCCCGCTCGTACGCCAGGACTCCGCGCCCGCGTCCAGTTCCGCCAGGGTGCCGGGAGCCAGCCCGGTCACGACGTCGCACTTGAGCGTCCGCAGGGCCGCCACCGGGCCCGGGAAGTACGCGGTGGCCGCGGCGAACGGCGTGGTGGCGGGCCAGTGCCGGTCGCCCACCAGGCGGCGGTAGTTGAGGTCGCCCTTCATGACGGTGAGCGTGGCGGACGCGAAATCCTCCCGGAGGTCGGTGGGCATCCGGTCGTAGGGGTGCGGCGCGCAGAAGAAGGGGTGGCCGCGCAGGACCAGCCGCCCGTCGCCGACGGCGTCCCGCAGCCGTGCGCCGATCTCCGCCGCCCGGCCGGACGCCCCGGTCAGCCGGTCGAGACAGGCGAGCGTGTCGGTGGTGGTGGCGTCGGAGACGTAGTACGGGTACGGCTTGAGGTGCAGGACGACGGAGGCTGCCCGGCCGGTGGTCAGCAGATGGTCGGCGAGGACGAGGTCGGGGAGCAGTTCGGGACCGGCGTTGTCGGCGACGAGACACACCTTGCCGGGAGCGCCGGAACCGCCGGGACCGCCTGGCTCTCCTGGTCCGCTTGTCTCTCCGTGCCCCCCTGTCTCTCCGGTCGCGAGGAGGTCCCACAGCGCGTCCGAGTCGTCGACGACGAGCCCCTGGACCCGGTCGCCCAACCCGGCCTCTCCCGCGGACAGTTGGAAGCCGAGGTCGGCCCGGTTGCCCCAGAGGGAGGAGAGCAGGAGCGTACGGTCCTGCTCGTCCGGCGGCAGATCGGGGAGGCGGTCGAGCGCGGACAGCTCGTCGTCGACCTTGGAGCCCGCGAGTTCGGCGTTCTTGAAGGGGGCGAAGGGGTCGATGCCCAGCCAGGGGCCCGGAGCGAAGTGCCGCAGGGCGGCCAGGAGTTTGCGGTAGAAGAAGCTCTCCGCCCAGAGGAACGGCACGTCCGCCCAGCGCTGCCCGTAGTACGGCTCGTCCCGCCACAGGCCCGCGCCCGGCTCCTCGTCGTCCAGCCGCTCGACGGACCCCTTGGTGATCTCGTCGAGGAGGGCGTCCAGTGCGCGCTGGTGCTCGGGCGGGTACGGGGTGGCCCGCCGGACGCGCTCGACGAGGGCCGGGTGCCGCTCGTCCAGCACGCTGCGGGCGAAGGAGCCCGGGGTGCCGACGACCACGGGGGCGGAGGGGGCGGCGTCGACGGGGGCTCGGCCGGTGTCCTGACTGGAGTGCGTCATGGCCCCAGTAAACCGCCCGTGCCTGCCTGCCCGCTTGCCTGCCGCGGCACGGCGGGCAGGTGTCAGCCCCAGCTCTGCGAGTACTGGTTGCGGTAGCGCTTGCGGCCCCGCTCCGAACGGATCCGTAGGGCCACCAGCGCGAGCAGGCTCCCCGCGATGACGAACAGCCCGGGGCCGAGGTTCCGGTACTCGCCGAGCCGTTCCAGTGCCGAGGCGGCGTTGTCGGTCTGCCCCTGGGTGCCCGTGTCAGCCGGTCCCATGGCCCCGGGCAGGGCCGCCCCGGGAGCGGTCGAGGACGTGCTGGGCGGTACCGCGGCGGCTGCGTCGTTGTCCGTGCCGCCGTCGGTGGCGGCGGACGGGGGCGTGCCCTGACCGGCCGCCGCGGGATCGATCGTCAGCTTCACGCCGAGCGAGTCCAGCGCCTTGGTCACCGGCTGGAAGAACGTCGTACCGCCGGACTGGCAGTCCCCGCTGCCGCCCGAGGTGACGCCCATGGCCAGTCCGTCGGCGAACATCGGGCCACCGCTGTCGCCCGGTTCGGCGCACACCGTCGTCTCGATGAGCCCGGTGACCGTGCCCTGCGGGTAGTTCACCGTCGCGTTCAGGCCGGTCACCTGGCCGGACTGGAGGCCGGTCGTGCTGCCGCTGCGGAAGACCTTCTGGCCGACGGCCGGATCGGCCGCTCCGATGATCCGCACCCCCTGGCCGTTGCCGACCGTCACGATGTCGGCGCCGCTGAGGGCGGTGCCGGCGTTGTACTGCACGAGTGAGAAGTCACCGCCGGGGAACGAGCCGGAGACGGTCGAGCCGACCGACTCGGCTCCCTGCTGGTCGGAGAACCACGAGGTCCCCACGGGTCCGCAGTGGCCGGCCGTGAGGATGAAGTCGGTCTGTCCGTTGGTCACGTTGAAGCCCGCCGAACAGCGTCCCGAGCCCGCGAAGAGCGCGTCCGCGCCGTTCAGCCGCGGGGTGAACGTGCCCTCGGTCCGCTCCATGCGCACGGAGGCGCCGATATCCTCGGCGACCGCGGTCAGCCGGGCCCACGCGGCCTTGGAGACGGTGGTGTCGGCGCGGACCACCACCTGGTTGGTCGCGTAGTCCATCGCCCAGGAGGTACCGGCCACCTTGGGCGCGTCCTTCAGCGCCTCGGTGGCGGACTTCAGGTCCTTCATGGTGTAGCGGACGACCTTGGCCACGGCGCCGCCCTCGCGTACCTCGGCTGCGGCCTTCTCGTCGGTCACCGCGACGACCGGGCGCCCCTTGGCGTCGATCCAGCTGCCCGCCGTGCGCGAGGTGCCCAGTTCGGAGACCAGTTCCTGTCCCGTGCGGGCGGCCCGCGTCTCGGCGTTGGGAGCCTTCGTGCCGTCCGACGAGGTCTCGCTCGCCATGGCCTGCGTGACCATCAGCCCTCCGCAGGCCAGCCCGCCGATGGCGGCGAACCGTGCGATTCGCTGAACATTCCGTCGTGCATGCCTCATTCACGGCTCCCGTGCGACTGTCCTGACACAGCGTCACTCCTGTTGCGGGCGTACCCGCGAGGTGAACGCCCTCCTTCAGTACGTGCCGTCGCGCGGTCCGGTTCACCGAGCCGCCCGGCCGTTCGGAGTCGGCGTGAACCCGCCGGTCGTCCGGGCCGGGCCGCGCGACACGTTTTGCCGAAACGGCAAGGTCCCTCGCCGCTCGGCGGAGGCACCCGCATGATCGGCGGCAGAGTGCTGAGCCGTTCGGCGGCTCGGCGCTCGGGACAGTCGGAGCGAGGAGGACGTATGTCGCAGGAAGCCAGCCCGTTCACCCCGGCGGGCGCCACGCATCGGACGGTGGACGTTCCCGGTGGCCGGATCCACCTGGTCGAACAGGGCACCGGCCCGCTGGTCCTGCTGGTCCACGGCTTTCCGGAACTGTGGCACTCATGGCGCCACCAGCTCCCCGCGCTCGCAGCGGCGGGCTACCGGGCGGTCGCCATCGACGTACGCGGCTACGGGCGCTCCTCGGCGCCCGACGACGTGGAGGCGTACCGGATCGGGGCCCATGTCGAGGACAACGTGGCGGTCGTCCACGCGCTCGGCGAGGAGACCGCGGTGATCGTCGGCCACGACTGGGGCTCGACCATCGCCGCCGACTCCGCGCTGCTCAGGCCCGACGTCTTCACCGCCGTCGGCCTGCTCGGGGTGCCGTACGCGCCCCGGGGCGGTATGAGGCCGACCGACGTCTTCGCGATGATCGGCGGGGACGAGGAGTTCTACGTCAGCCACTTCCAGGAGCCGGGCCGCGCGGAGGCGGAGATCGAGCCGGACGTACGGGGATGGCTCGCCGGCTTCTACGCGACGCTGGCCGGCGACACGATGCCCGCGTCGGGCGAGGGCGCGGGATCGGGCGCGGTGTTCTTCGTCCCGAAGGGCGGCAGGCTCTCGGACCGGTTCGTGAAGGACCGCCCGTCCTGGCTCACGGCCGAGGAACTCGACTTCTGTGCCGCCGAGTTCGAGCGGACCGGCTTCACAGGAGCGCTGAACCGCTACCGCAGCATGGACCGGGACTGGGAGGACCTCGCCGACTTCGACGGCGCCCCCCTCACCCAGCCGTCGCTCTTCGTAGCGGGTGAACTCGACGCGTCCATCGCCTGGTTGGCCGACGCGATCAAGGCGTTCCCCGACACGCTGCCCGGTCTGGTCTCCTCGCACCTCGTCGAGGGGTCCGGCCACTGGGTCCAGCAGGAGCGACCCGAGGAGGTCAACCGCCTCCTGACCGACTGGCTGCGGTCCCTCAGCGGCCCGACTCCACCAGCCCCGACTCGTACGCGATGATCACGAGCCGAACCCGGTCCCGGGCGTCCAGCTTGGTGAGGAGCCGGGACACATAGGTCTTGGCGGTGGCGACGCTGATGGAGAGGCGCTCGGCGATCTCGGTGTTGGACAGCCCGCCGCCGACGAGCGCCAGGACTTCGCGCTCGCGCCCGGTGATGCCGCCGACCCCGCGCGCGGAAGGGACCGCGTTCGGGGTCGCGTTCGGGGGCGCTGACACCGGGCGGTCGGCGAAATCCCTGATGAGACGGCGGGTGACACTCGGTGCGAGCAGGCCGTCCCCGGTGGCGACGACCCGGATCGCGTCGAGGATGTCCTCCAGAGCCATGTCCTTGACGAGGAAACCGGCCGCGCCCGCCCTGAGCGCCCCGTAGAGGCAGTCGTCGTCATCGAAGGTGGTGAGGACGATGACATGGGTGACATGGGTGGCGCCGGAGCCGCGCGTGATCAGCCGGGTGGCCTCGATGCCGTCCATGCCGGGCATCCGGATGTCCATCACCACGACGTCCGGGCGCTCCTTCTCGGTGAGCGCCACCGCCTCGGCACCGGTTCCGGCCTCCCCGACCACCTCCAGACCGGACTCGTCGGCGATCACCATGCGCAGCGCGGTACGGACGAGGGGCTGGTCGTCGGCGAGTACGACGCGGACGGTCACCGCACATCTGCCGGTGGAGGCAGCGCAGGACGAGGGGTGGCGGACATGCGCCGATCGTAACCACCCGCTCCCGGCGGGACATCCGACCGTGGGCGTACATCCCCGGCCGACACCGGCCCGCCCGATTGTCGGCGCGGGCCGGATGCCCGACCACCCCCCTTCCGGCCACCGTTGAGCACATGATCGAAGTCAATGAACTGACGAAGCGATACGGCGACACCACCGCCGTCGACACGCTGAGCTTCACCGTGCGGCCCGGACACGTCACCGGGTTCCTCGGCCCGAACGGTGCCGGCAAGAGCACCACCCTGCGGATCGTCCTCGGCCTGAACGAGCCCACCGGCGGCTCCGTCACCGTCGACGGCCGCCACTTCCGGGACCGGCCGCGCGGACTGCGCCACGTCGGCGCGCTGCTGGACGCTCACGACGTGCACGGCGGCCGTACCGCGCGGACGCACCTGTACGTACTGGCCCGGTCCAACCGCATTCCCCGTCGCAGAGCGGACGAGGTGCTGGAGGAAGTGGGCCTCGCGGGCGCGTCCCGACGCCGGATCGGCGGATTCTCCCTCGGGATGAAACAGCGGCTCGGCATCGCGGCGGCGCTGCTCGGCGACCCACCGGTGCTGCTCTTCGACGAACCCCTCAACGGGCTCGACCCGGAGGGCGTGAAGTGGCTGCGGGGACTGGTGCGCCGGTTGGCGAGCGAGGGCCGTACCGTGCTGGTCTCCAGCCATCTGATGTCGGAGATGGAGAACACCGCGGACCACCTGGTCGTCATCGGCCGCGGCTCGCTGATCGCCGCCGAGAGCCTGGCCGGATTCGCGGCCCGCGGCACCCGCCCGAGCGTGACGGTACGGACCCCCGACCTCACGGCACTCACGGAACTGCTGACGGGGGAGGGGGCGGAGGTGCTTCGACAGGGGACGGACACGCTGACGGTGACCGGCCTGCGCGCCGACCGCATCGGTGAACTCGCCCTACGGCACCGGGTGTTGCTGCACGAGCTGTCCACCCGGTCCGCGTCCCTGGAGGAGGCCTTCATGGAACTCACCGCGGACAGCGTCGACCATGTCGCGGGAGCGGGCCGATGACCGACACGGCCGGCGTCGACAGCACGGCCGCGGGTACGGTCGCGGGCACGGCCGTACGGGGTCAGGTCGCCGAGCCCCGCGCCCGGTTCCGCGACCTCGTCGCCGCCGAGTGGACCAAGTGGTGGTCGCTGCGCTCCAGCGGCTGGGCCCTGGTGGCCACCGCGCTGACCGTCGTCGGCTTCAACGTGGGCATGGCCTATGACACGTACCGCTACTGGTCGGAGCGGGACACGGCCTCACGGGCCGACTTCGTCCGGGACGGCATCCCCCTGTCCATCGCGTTCTCCACGGACGCCGCCATGCTGCTGATGCTGGCCCTCAGCGCCATCGGGGCCTCGGTGATCGTCGGCGAGTACAGGACCGGGCTGATCCGTACGACGTTCGCCGCCGTACCGGCCCGCCGCCCGGTGATGGCGGCGAAGGTGTGCGTGGTCGCGGCCGTCACGACGGTGTTCGGGGCGGTCGTCTCCGCGGCCTCGTTCGGCCTGACCCAGGCCGTCCTGTCGGGCCGGGGCGCCGGTGTGGCGATCGACCACCCCGGCGCCCTGCGTCTCGTCGTGGCATCCGCGCTTCTCGCGCCGGTGTCCGCGCTCGTCGGTCTGGCGCTCGGGGCTGTCCTGCGGCACAGCGCGGCCACCATGACGGCCAACGTGGTGGTCCTCCTGCTGCTGCCCCTGATCTTCAGCGCCGACCGACACTGGGCGGCCGTCGTCGACCACGCCCTGCCGGCGGGAGCGTGGAACCGGCTGACGGCCGTCGGTCACCAGCCGGTCGCCCACCCGTGGACGGCCGGCGGGGCGTGGACCGTCTACGCGGTCTGGGCCGTGGTCGCGGCGGTCGTCGCGGTGGCGTCCGTACACCGCCGTGACCAGTGAGGGGCTGGATCGGGCGGGACCGTCCTGCCGTTGCCGGCCGCCGGTGACGGGCTTCAGACCCGTGTCCCGTGCAGGGCGGTGCGGGCGACGCCGACGAAGTCCACGACCGACTCCCAGAACGGGGCGTAGCAGTCGTTGAACCGCCGGCCCGCGTCCTCCTCACCGGCGATCATCGCGTCGAGCGCGCGGTAGTTGGCGCTGGTGGAGCGGCGCACCCGGTCCGCGGCCGACGCGACCTCCGGCGGGCCCTCCAGATCCGCCACCCAGACCCGCTGGCGCAGCACCGCGTACTCGCCGCGCAGCCGGACCCGCAGTTCCCGCAGGGCGGCCAGCCGTTCGTCGGGGTCACCGATCTCGTGTGCGTCGGTGACCGTCCAGTACAGGTCGCCCATGCGCTGGGCCTGTTCGATGAGGTCGACATACGCCGCGCGGCGGGCGGCCCTGAGGCCGTCCGCCTGTACGGTCGCGGCGGCCGCGTCCGCCTGGATGCGGGCCGCGCGTGCGGTGCCGCGGCTGGTCACCCAGCTCGCGAGCACCGCGGTCGCGGCCGTCAGCGCGGCCACCCACAGAGTGCTGTCGCCCATACCGAAACGGCCCCGTCCCTCGCCCGGCAGGCGGGAATTTGACGACAGGGCCCAGCCCCGTTGCCCCCTCGCCCCGCAGGAGTGTGGCACGGGTGACAACAACTAGGCGCGGCGGGAGGGTTCCAGAGTGTTCGTCAGATGGGCGAAGACGACGACATTGCTCTTGTAGCCGGACCGCCGGTCGTACACGCCTCCGCAGGTGATCAGCCGCAGCTCCGGACGCTTTCGCGCGCCGTAGACCTCCCGGCTGGGGAAGCGTGCCTTCGCGTACATGCGGACGGCGTCCACCGTGTAGACGGCCGTACGTCCGTCGGCGCGCCGGGCCTCGACGAGCCGACCGGGTTTCAAGGTGCTCAAGCCGGCGAAGACGGCGGGTCCGGTACGGGTGTCCAGATGGCCGACCACCACGGCGGTGCCCGCCTCTCCCGGTGACGGCCCGCCCTCGTACCAGCCGGCCAGTCTGGGCTTGTCGACCGGCGGGGTGGTGAGCTGGCGGCGCCGGTCAAGGCCCAGCCCGATGACCGGGGCCTCCAGACGGAGATCCGGGATGCTCAGGCTCGTGGGCTTGGAACGGTCGAGCGTGCGCGGCTGCTGGACCGGCCTGGGGCGTTGGGGCGGCCGGGATGTCCGTGGTGGCCGAGCCGGCTCGGCCGGCCGGGGTGGCTGGGACGACCGGGGTGGTGGAGGCGGCGGGGCCGACGGGCGTCGCGGGGGAGGAGGGGGCGGCGGGCTGGGACGGCTGACGGGGGGTCGTACGGGAGTGGGGGCGCGCCGGGGCTCCGGTGCCGCGGCGGCGGGCGGACCCGAGGACGCCTTCGCGTCCCCGGGTTCCACCGCCGGGGCGGCGGCCGGCCCAGCGGGCCGGCCGTCGTCCTCGGACCACCAGATGCAGCCCATCACCAGCGAGAACGCCAGAACCGCGGTTCTCGTCAGGCGGTAGGCACGCGTGCGGTACCAGGGCCTGGGCGCGCGCCTACGCGGCACCGTCGGACCGGCGACGCAGCTGCCGGAGGTAGACGAAGCCGGACACGCCGACCAGGCCCACCGCTCCGGCGGCGGCGACCGTCGACACGGTCGGCGTCTCCGCGAGACCGCCGCCGCCCGCGGGTACGGCGCCCTTGGGGGTCTGCGGCTTGGCGTCCGGCTTGACCGCCGCGTCCGGCTTGCAGTCGACCTTGAACACCTTCGACTTGCCCGCACCCGACCCGCCGAGGATCTTCCAGGTGAGCTTGTACTGGCCGTCCGGCAGCGCCAGCGTGTCCGTGTAGCCGGTGCCGATCGGAAGGGTCAGGGTGCCGTTGAGCGTGGCGCTGGCCGAGGCGGCCGGCTGTGGCTCGATCGTCCACGTGATCCCCTGCACGCCGTCGAAGTTGAAGGCGGCCAGATAGAACTTGCAGACCTTCGCCTCCGTACGCTGATCGGTGGGGGACGTCGTCTCCGCGTGGATCTTGACGTCGCCGTTGTCGCCGGGGGCGGCGTGGGCGGCCGGTGCCCCGAGGAGGGCGGCGCCCGCGAGGGCGACCGTGGAGAGGGCTGCGGCGCCGGTGCGGACGCTGACGGAGCGGGTGAGCGGTGAGGCGGGCATACGAAGTCCTCCGAGCGGAATGATTGTCGTACAAATCGGTTGTGCATCCGACTCCCTTTCACATCCGACGATGGGAAACGCGCCGCACCGCTGATACGACGTCAGGAATCCCCCGTCCGGACCAACGTTCCGCTACCGTGCGGCACCCCGAACGGACCCGCGCGCCCGCCTCAGACGTGCCCGTGTCGCAGCCAGACGTACTCGACCGGCTGGCCCGTGTTCCAGGACGCGGCCGACTCCGCGTCGACCGGTTCGAAGCCCGCTCCGCGGTAGCAGCGCAGGGCTGGGGTGTTCCGCGGGTGGACCCGCATGCAGACCTCCGAGAGCCCCGTCTGCAGCGCCTCCGCCAGCAGACCCCGGACCAGCATTCGGCCCAGGCCCCGTCCGCGGACCCCGGGTGCCACGATGATCCGAGCCAGTTCGACCTCGTCCTCCTCGGCGTCGAGCCACAACTCCCCGTATGCGAAGGGCTGTTCATCCGCCACAAGGGCGTAGGCCGCCACGTCCGGCTCCCGCTGCCATGCCGAGACCGTCCGCTGCGTCACCGGGAACTCCCGTGCTCCGCACCACATCAGCGCCTCCGTCGACGTGGCCGGCCAACTCGCCACCAAGGAGGCGTGGTGGGGATCGAAGGGGCTGAAGCGCATCGGGGAACTCCGTCCTCGTGAGGAGCGGGATGGGCTCAGCGCCAGGGGCCGCCGTCGTCGACCAGGACGGCCGCCCCGTCGAAGCGGCCCGCCTTGAGGTCCTTCAGCGCCTCCGGGGCCTGCGACATCGGATACGGATGGGTCGTGGCACGTACCCCGTGGCGCTCCGCGAGGGCCAGGAAGTCCCGGGCGTCCGCACGGGTGTTGGACGTGACGCTGCGGATCTCCTTCTCGTAGAACAACTCGCGTTCGTAGTCGAGCGACGGCACGTCACTGAGGTGGATGCCCGCGATCGAGAGGACCCCGCCCCGGTCCAGGGCGCGCAGTGCCACGGGCACCAGATCGCCGACCGGAGCGAAGAGGATCGCGCTGTCCAGCGGCTCCGGAGGCGCGTCGTACGCCCCCGCCGCCGACGCGGCGCCCAGGTCGAGGGCCAGTCGCCGGGCGGCCGGATCCCGGGTCAGCACATGCACGGTCGCGCCCTGCGCGAGCGCCACCTGCGCGCAGAGGTGGGCGCTGCCCCCGAACCCGTACAGGCCCAGGCGCCCGCCGGGCGGCAGGGCGGCGCGGAGCAGTGCGCGGTGTCCGATGATGCCCGCGCACAGCAGCGGGGCCAGCGCGATGTCGTCGAGGCCGTCGAGGCCGTCGGGCAGCGGGTGGGCGAAGGCGGCCGGCACGGTCGTGTACTGGGCGTAGCCGCCGTCGGTGTCCCAGCCGGTGTAGCGGGAGTCCGGGCAGAGGTTCTCCGCCCCGCGCAGACAGTAGGCGCAGGTGCCGTCGGTACGGCGCAGCCAGGCCACCCCGACCCGGTCGCCGACGCTGTGCCCGGTGACCTCCGCACCCATCCCCGCCACCCGCCCGACGACCTCGTGACCGGGTGTCACCCGCGCCCGGCGCACCGGCAGATCGCCCTCGGCGACATGCAGATCCGTGCGGCACACACCGCAGGCGCCGACGCGGACGAGGAGTTCGTCGGGGCCCGGCACGGGCACCGGTTTCTCGACGAGCCGCAGCGGCCCGCTCTCGACCGCCCCGCTCTCGACCGGGCCTGGCTCGGCCACCTCCCAGGCGTACATCGTGCCCGTGTCCGCAGTCACGTCGCCCATCACGTCCCCAGTCATGTCCCCATTCTGCGAGGAGAGTCCGCGTGACGCCCTGGACGTGGCGTGAGTGGGGGCGCAGACACCTCCTGACGAACCGCTTTCACCTGCAGAACCAGCCGTCGGACGGTCCCGTCGTATTTCTGCGGGACAACGGAAAGGATCGTTGACGCGGCGCGGGCGCGGTGCCAACGTGCTCGCACCAGTCCTTCCGGCCGGTCGGGACCAGGGTGGCGTCGCGCGGACGCCACCCGTTGCACGGCGTGTCGAGCGAACGGAGGGCTTGTCGCCATGTCAACAGCCAGCGGAGACCCGACGACGGGGACGGCCGACTTCTCGGCGACACCCCTGGCCGACACCTCTTTCCCCGAGGAGTGGGAGAGCGGTCAGGAGAGCGACCGGGGCGAGTACGCCACCGAAGCGGGCGCGACGGAACGCGCCACGGCGGACGGCACGGAACGCGGCACGGAGCAGCGTCAGCCCGCCGGCGGACCGGCCGCCCGCGCCGAGTCCGGTGCCGCACTCCCGGCCCACCGCCCCACCCGCGGCCGCTACCGCGGCATCAGCGGCGGCTACGAACTGACCCTGCGCGTGGACGTCGACAGCGTCCCCGGCGGCCCGAAGGTCCTGCGGAAGGTCAGCGGCGACTTCTCCAGCACGGGCGGCGGTACGCAGGCGTACTTCGGCTCGTTCGTCGTGGACGCGCCCTCCGTCTCCTGGACTTCGACCCAGGTCGTCATCAGGGGAATCGCCTCCTACACCTGGCAGACCGCGTACACACTCGTGCGGGTCACCGTCCCGCGCAGCAGGACGAACCAGCGGCCCGGCGCCGCGACCGTCGAATTCCTGCGCCCGCCAAGCCAGTTGGGTGCCACCTACGTCTGCCCGTACGTCTCGCCGCACTTCCGTACCGTCGAGTGGGAGCAGGACTCCGTCACCGGGGCCGTGCCCTTCCTCTCGTACGACACCGGATCGCTGCCGCAGCCCGCCAACAGCCCCGCCCGGATCCTCACCGTGCCGCGGGCCTACGCCGAGGCCGGTATCGAGCTGCTGGTCTCCGGCACCGCGAACGTCATCGCGAACAGCCAGAACGGCTGGACCAACACCGAACTCCACGCCGCCATGGAGACCAACTTCAGCCTCTGGCGCAACGCCCCGCAGTGGAAACTGTGGCTGCTGGTCGCCAGCAGCTACGAAGGCATGGCGGGCGTGCGCGGCATCATGTTCGACGCTGCCGACTCCTTCCAGCGACAGGGCTGCGCGGTCTTCTACGACCTGATCCAGGGCGCCGGCCCCGAAGAACAACGCGCCATGCTGCGCACGTACGTCCATGAGATCGGCCATGCCTTCAACCTGCTGCACTCCTGGCAGAAGAACCTGGCCACGCCGCCGGCCCCGCTCGGCGGCAACAACGGCTTCGCGGACCTGTCGTGGATGAACTACCCGCAGAACTACCAGCCGTTGAACGGGAACGGCGGAGCGGCCGCCTACTGGGGCGCCTTCCCCTTCCAGTTCACCGACAACGAGCAGATGCATCTGCGGCACGGCTTCTACCGGGACGTCGTCATGGGCGCCAACGCGTTCGCCACCGGTGCCGCCGATGTCGAACCGGCACTCTTCGACGAGCCCCTCACCGACGAGTCCGGCCTGCGCCTCGGTCTGCGCGCCGACAAGAGCGGCCTCGCTTTCGGCGAACCGGTGGTCGTGGAGCTGAAGTTGGAGACGACCGACCTGCGAGGCCGTGCCACCCACAACCACCTCCACCCGGACGACGAACTCGTCAGCATCGCCATCCGGCAGCCCTCCGGACGTACCGTGCTCTACCGGCCGCTGCTGCGCCGCTGCGTCGACCAGGACCAGACCGTGCGCCTGGACGCCGGCCGGCCCGCGATCTACAGCAGCGCCTACATCGGCTACGGCCGCGACGGGCACTACTTCCAGCAGCCGGGCACCTACCAGCTGCGGGCCGCCTACCTGGCCTCCGACGGGTCCCGGATCGTCTCGCCGGTGCTGCGGCTCGACGTACGGCATCCGGTCAGCCAGGCCGACCTCCGGCTCGCCGAGCTGATGATGGGGGAGGAACAGGGCAAGATCCTCGCCCTGCGCGGCTCCGACTCGCCGTCACTGCGGTCCGGCAACGACGCGCTCCAGGAGGTCATCGAGCGGCACGGCACCCACCCCTTCGCCGTGTACGCGCGCCTCGCCAAGGGCCTCAACTTCGAGCACGAGTTCAAGAGCCTGAGCCCGGACAAGACCGAACTGACCGTACGGCCCCCGGACCCCAAGTCCGGGATCGAACAGCTCGCCCAGGTCGTGAAGGTCTCCCAGCAGGGCAAGGGCGTCGACAACCTGACGCTCAACCTGGCCTCACGGCGCCTCGCCCGCGCCTACGCCCGCCAGGGCGACCTCGAAGAGGCCAACACCACGCTCGACCGGCTGGTCCGGCACTTCGACACACCCGCGTTCAAGCCGTTCGTCAAGGACGCCGTACGCGACCAGGTCGATTCCACGAAGGCGCGGCTCACCGAGGAGTTCGGCGGCTGACCCCGGCCGGCCCGCGCCCGGAAGGGCGCTCACGGGACACCCCTCTGCCCGTGAGCGCCCTTTCCGGTCCCCGGGACGGTACAACTGTGCGAACGGGTTCAGGTACGGCCACAGGAAGGAAGCCGTCGCGTGATCGACCTCGTCCTGTACGGGCCGAGCGGGCCCCAGCCCCTCGGCCTCCCGGCCCCCGTGCGGGTGGAGCTCCGCAACACCGGCGGCCATCACCTGTGGATCGCGGGAGTGCTCGACGGCTCCGAGAACGGACTGCGCTTCCCGCGCTACCGACCGACGATCACGCGAGCCGGTGAAGGTGAAGGTGAGGGGGAGGGAGACGTCGGGGGCGGGGGCGAGGACGCAGGTTCCGCCGGGTCCGGCGCCGTCGTGGCGTCCCCCGCACCGGCCGAGGACCCCCTCGTCGGCCCGCTGCGCCCGGCGGACCTGCGCACACTGGCGCCGGGCGAGTCGTGGGACCCGACCTCGGGCCCCGGCTGCCTGCCCCTCATGACCTTCGCGCACTTCGCCCCCCGACGACCCGGCCGCTACCGCTACACCCTCACGCTCGACACCGACGCCGCCCGGCTGGAGGACTGGCTGGGCGGCTTCGGCGTGCCCGTCGGCAGCGCGCGGGAGGACCTTCTGGCCCTCGTCGCGCGAGTGCCCCGTACGAGCGTGGTGGCGGACCCGGTGGAGGTGGACTTCCGCTGAGCGGCACTGACCGGCACTGACCGGCACGCACAGTCACTCACAGCAGGAAGAGCAGTTGCACGGCGACCAGGACGTCCACCACCGCGCACCACTCCGCGAACGTGGGGGAGACGACCTGGTCGAGCCTGCTATGCCTGAGGTGGACGAAGTCCCAGACGCCGTGGAAGAACCAGCCGGCCGCCACGAGGTAACGGCCCAGGTCGGGGTCGACCGCCAGACCCACCAGGGCGAGCGCGCCGAAGACGAGTGTCCCCGCGGCCTGCACCCCGAAGACGGTCCGCCCGTGCGGAGTTCCGCGCACCGCGCCCCACACCAGGACCGCCAGGGCGAGCGTGACCAGCGCGACGGGCTGCGAGACCAGGTCCTGCGCCCGCAGGCCCACCACGACGGCGAGGCCCAGCCCCAGCACGGGCCAGGTCGCCCGTGGCCGACCGAGCTGATGGGTGATCACGTACAGCAGCGGCAGGAGGGGCAGGGCGTCCCCGAACGCGCTCACGCTGTCGGCCGGATCGCCCGAGCCGCCGTCGGCCGACATGAGGAGCACGAGCGCCACGGCCAGGAACGTCGGCCAGCGCCGCTTGAGCAGTTCGGCGGGCCGCCACCACGGCGACGTCCTGCCGGACGCCGTGTCGGGTTCCGGGTCGATGGGGGCGGTCGCGGTGGACGTGGCGGTCATGGCGACTCCAGGTGGTGGGACGTACGGGCAGGAGGTTTTCGACGCCTTCACACTGCGCCGGACCGGTCAGCCGCCAGTAGTGCCGAACCCGTATGCGCACAGGTGGAGTTGTCACGTGCGCGGATGACATCTGTCATGTCGGGACGGGCCGTGACGACACTCCGCCCGACGGGCCCGTGTCGGCGACAATGGCCGGATGCGGGACGGGGAGAACGCTCACGGGACCGGACCGACCGGACCGACCGGACTGACCGGGCTCCGGCGCCACACGTGGTGGACCGTGCCGGGCATGGCCGCCGGCGTCCAGCTTCTCTTCGTCGGGGAGTGGATCCTCGACGAGGACGTCTCCCGCTGGGCCCGGGGCCCGGCCGCCGTCGCGCTGGCGGTCGAGGTGGTGGCGAGCGTGGTGCTCCTCACCCGCCGGCTGGCACTCCTCCCCAGGGCGGACGCGAGCCCCAGGGCGGACGCGAGCCCCGGGGCGGACGCGAGCCCCGGGGCGGACGCGAGCCCCGGGGCGGGCGCGAGCCCCGAAGCGGGCATGAGCCCCGGCGCGGGGCCGCCCGTGGGCTGGCTGATCACCGCGTGCGCGGCCGGGACCGTGCTGGCCGTGTGCGCGCTCGCCGTACGCAACTACGGGCTGTGGGCGGTGGCGCCCGCCACGGTGGTGGCGATCGTCGCGACCTACCTCGCACCGCGGGCCAGACGGCCGCTGATCATCGGTTCGGTGCTCTTCGCGCTCCTGCCCGGCGCTGTCGTCAGCCTGGCCGCCCAGGACGGCGAGTTGGCGCACGCCGCGCTCTTCCCGGCCGGGCTGGTCGCGTTCACCGTCTGGGTGCTGCTCGGCCCCCTGTGGGCCTGGGACACCGCGCGGCGCCTCGACGAGGCGCGTCGGCTGGAGGCGGAGCTGGCGGTGAAGGACGAGCGGCTCAGGTTCGCCGCAGACCTGCACGACATCCAGGGACATCACCTTCAAGTCATCGCCCTGAAAAGCGAGTTGGCGGAACGGCTGGTGGACGCCGACCCGGAGCGCGCCGCCGCCGAGATGCGCGAGGTGCGGCAGCTGGCCGCCGACACGCTGAGCGACACGAGGGCCGTGGTGCAGGGCTACCGGCGGACGACCCTGGACGACGAGATCACCAACGCGACCCGCGTACTCGCCGCCGCGGGCATCGACGCGCGCACGACCCTCGAACGGACGACGGCCGCCGACGGACTTCCCGAGCCGGTACGCCATCTGCTGGGCCTGGTGATGCGGGAGGCCACCACCAACGTGCTCCGGCACAGCCGGGCCCGGCACGCGGAGGTCGACTACCGGGTCACCGGCGGCCTCGCCCGGCTGCGGGTGAGCAACGACGGCGCCGACGAGCCACCGGACACCGCCCGGCACCCGGCCCGGGGCACCGGGCTGCCTTCACTGGGGGAGCGACTGCGCGTGGCCGAAGGCGAGTTGACCTGGCACCGCGACGGCGAACACTTCGCGGTCACCGCCCTGCTGCCGATCGGGCCGGCCACAGCGGCCGGACCGGTCGCTCCCGGGACGGCAGAGGCCGGCCCGGCCGTCCCCGGGAACGGAGCGGCACGTTGATCCGCCTGCTGATCGCCGACGACGAGGACCTCCTCAGAAGCGCCCTGGTGGCACTGCTCGGACTGGAACACGACCTCACCGTGGTCGCCGAGGCCGCCACCTCCACCGACGCGGTGCGGCTGGCCCGCGAGCACCGCCCCGACATCGCCGTCCTCGACCTGGAGATGCCGCCCACCGACGGACTGCGGGCCGCCGAGGAGATCCGGGCCGCCGTACCGCCCACACGGATCGTCCTGGTCACCCGGCACGCCCGCCCCGCCGTGCTGCGCCGCGCCCTGACCGCGGGCGTCCGCGGGTTCGTCCCCAAGACCACCTCGGCGGCCGTGCTCGCCGGGATCATCCGCGACATCGCCGCGGGCCGCCGTTACGTCGACCCGGACATCGCCGCCTCCGCGCTCACCGAGGACGACTGCCCCCTCACCGACCGCGAACTGGAGGTCCTGCGCGCCGCCCGCACCGGCGCCTCGGTCGTCCAGATCGCCGCCGCGGTCCATCTGGCCCCCGGCACGGTCCGCAACTACCTCTCCGCCGCCATGTCCAAGCTGGGCACACCGACCCGGCACGCCGCCGCCCACCACGCCTGGCAGCAGGGCTGGATCTGAACGAGGCCGGTGCTGGGCCCGGCACCGGCCTCGTTCAGACCTGCCCCGCCGGCCGAACCGACGACTTCACAGCCGACTTCACCGTCGCGTTCGCAGCCGACTGCGCCGACGACTCGACCAGCGACACGGTGAACGGATGCGCGGGCGCCGTGAGAACGTCCCGCGCCGGTCCCTGTTCGACCACCTCACCGCCGTCCAGCACGGCGATCCGCGTGGCGAGCCGGGCCGTGTCGAGGTCGTGGGTGATGAGGACGAGGGAGAGGTCGTCACGGTCGCGGAGCAGTGTGGCGAGCAGGTCGAGGAGGCCCCGGCGGGTGACCGTGTCGAGCCCGGACGTGAGCTCGTCGCACACCAGGACCCGCGGCCGTGCGAGCAGTGCCCTGGCGAGCGCGGCCCGCTGGAGCTCGCCGCCGGACAGCCGGGCGGGGACGCGGGCCGCCAACTCTTCGCTCAGACCGAGGCTTTCGAGGGTCGCCGACGCCTCCGCCCGTGCCTCCGGGGCGGCAACCCCGCGCAGTCTCACCGCCGTTCGGGCCACCTGGTCCAGGACGGGCCGGTGCTCGTCGAAGGAGGCGCGCGCGTCCTGGAAGACGTACTGCACGGCCGCGAGGCGCTCCCGTCCCCGGTCCCGCAGACTGCGCGGGAGCGCGACCCCGTCGAGCAGCACCTGGCCCTCGTACGTGCGATGGAGTCCGGCGAGGCAGCGGGCGAGGGTCGTCTTGCCGCTGCCCGAACGGCCGAGCACGGCGAGGCATTCGCCGGGGTGCACGGCGAATTCCGGGACGCGCAGTACCTCGGCACCGGGCCGGTGGCGGGCCCGGAGTCCTTGCACCCGCAGTACGGCCTCCGAGTGAGGGCCGTGCCGAGCGGGCTCCGCCAACGGCTGCTGTACGTACAGGAGTTGACGTGTCCAGGGATGGGTGGGGGCCAGCCACACCCGTTCCGTCGGGCCCGACTCCACGACCCCGCCGTCCCGCATCACCAGCACCTCGTCGGCGAGCGCGCGTACCGTCTCCAGGTCGTGGCTGAGCAGGACCACCCCGATCCCGCGCGCGGCGACCGCCGCCAGCTCGTCCACGACCCGGCGTCTGGTGAGCGCGTCCTGACCGGTGGTGGGCTCGTCCGCGACGACGACCCGGGCACCGAGCAGCAACGCCTGCGCGAGGACCAGCCGTTGCTGCTGACCGCCCGAGAGCTGATGCGGGAAGCGCCGCAACAATGTCTCCCCACTGTCCAGTTGGGCCGCCTCCAAGGCGTCGAGGACTCGCTTCCGTGCCGCCGGGACCCGCTCGCGGCGAGGCATCGCACGCACCTGACCGCGCGCGATGTCGTGCAGCAGCGCCCCCACCCGCCGCGCGGGATTGAGCACGGTCGCCGGATGCTGCGGGACGTGACCGACCAATGCCTCCGCCACCCGTACGGAACCCTCGACGCGCGCCCCGTGCGGGAACTCGCCCAGCAGCGCACGCCCCGTGGTCGTCTTCCCGCTGCCGGAGGCCCCGACCAGCGCGGTCACCCTCCCCGGCAGCACCCGCAGGCTCACCCCGTCGACGATGCGTCTACCGCCGACCTCCACGGTCAGCCCGTCGATCTCCGCCACCGGCAAGGGCTCGTCCGCACGGCTCGGCCCGTTCATGAACGCGGTCCCTTCCTGAGTGCCGAGCCCTTTGACGCCGAGTCCCCGAGCGCCGCGTCGCACAGCAGGTTGCAGCCCATGGTCAGGGCCACGATCAGCAGCGCCGGGACGACCACGGCCCAGGGCTGTACGAAAAGCCCCGTACGGTTGCGGTCCACCATCACCGCCCAGTCGGCCGCGTCCGGTGCCACCCCGATGCCCAGGAACGCGGCCGTGGCCACCAGATACAGGACACCCGTCAGCCGTACCCCCGCGTCGGCGGCGAGCGGGCGCAGGATCGACCGGCCGACATGGCCCACGGCGATACGCCACCACGACTCGCCCTGCATCCGCAGCGCCTCCACCGCCGGCCGGGAGGCCACGTCGGCGGCTGCGGCCCGGACGATCCGCGCGGCGTCCGGGATGTTCACGAGCGCCACCAGCAGCGCGAGCCCGGTGGCGCCGGGCGGGAACACGGAGGCCACCAGCAGGATCATCAGCAGGGACGGTACGGCGAGCAGCACGTCCAACGGCCGCATCAGTGTCTCCTCCAGCCAGGTTCTGTGCGTCAGCGCACCGATCAGCCCGAGCGGCAGCGCCACGAGATACGCCAGCGCCGTCGCCGTGAGCGCGACGACCACCACGGGCCGGCCGCCGAGCAGCACCTGCCGCCACACGTCACGCCCCACGAAGTCCGTGCCCAGCCAGTGCCCGTCCCCGAGCGTGAACGAGGCGGCCCGCGGTCCGGGCCCGCCCGCGAGCAGCGGCCCGCACAGGGCGAGCACGAGCGGCACACCCACCAGGACGGCCCCGAGCGCGAAACGCCCGAGCGGCAGTCCACCGCGCACAGATCTCACCCGGCCAAGAGCTCTCACGCGGCCACCTCCGCCCGTGGCGCGAACCGGTGGGTGACCAGATCGGCCCCCAGGTTCAGCACCACCGTGATCACCCCGAAGACCACCGCGAGCCCCTGCACCACGGGCACGTCCCGTTCGGACACGGCGTTCATCAGCACGGTTCCCAGGCCGGGGATCACGAACAGGGCCTCCACGACGATCACCCCGCACAGCAACCAGTCGACGGTACGGGCGAGTTGCTGAGCGGCCGGTGCGACCGCGTTCGGCAGGGCGTGCGCGTACCGGACCCGGGCGCCCGGAATCCCGTACCGCCGGGCATGGGCGACGTACGGCGAGGCGAGCGCGTCGATCATTCCGGCGCGCACCAGCCGGGACAGTGAGCACACCGGGCGGGAGAGGAGGACGAGCACCGGCAGGACCAGCGCGGCCGGATGCGCGAGCAGATCCGTGCCGTAGCCGACCGCCGTCGGCGGCAGCCAGTCGAGCCGCAGCGCGAACACCGTCACGAGGAGCACCCCGAACGCGAACTCCGGTACCGCGTACACCCCGAGGGTCACCGCACTGACCAGCCGGTCCACGAACCGCCCCTCGAACCGTGCGGCCAGCACCCCGAGCCCCACCCCGACCGGCACCAGCAGCACCACGGTGAGCGCGGCGAGCAGCAGCGTCGGCCCGAAGGCACCGGAGAGGTACGAGGTGACGGGCCGCCCGGAGGCCAGGGAGGTGCCGAAGTCGGCGTGCAGGAGCCCGGCCGCCCAGTCGGCGAACCGTTCGTACGCCGGCCGGTCCAGGTCCATCGCCTCGCGGATGGCGGCGATGCGCGCCGGGTCGGGCTGGTCCCCGGCGAGGGCCACCGCCGCGTCGCCCGGCAGCGCCTCGGTGAGCGCGAAGACCAGCAGCACCACGGCCACGGTCTGCACGCCGCCGAGCAGCAGCCGCCGGGCGGCCCAGGAACCGAGTCCGCTCACGCCAGCCAGACCTTGTCGAACCGCGCCCAGTCGAGCGTGTTGGCGGGCGCCTTGCGGTCAACACCCCTGACCGTACGGGCGGTTCCGATGATCCAGTCGGCGAACCCCCACACCAGGAAGCCGCCCTCGGCGTACAGTCTGCGCTGCATCCGGCCGAACACGGCGGCGCGATCCTCGGCGTCCTTCGTGGCCTGCGCCTGCTGGTAGAGCGCGTCGAAGTCCTTGTGGTGCCACTTGGTGGCGTTGGTGGTGGAGTCGGTGAGGAGGCGCTGCGAGATGTGCGCCTCGATGGGCATGGCTCCCGAGCGGTAGCAGCACAGGGTCCCGGAATCGAGGATGTCGGCCCAGTACGAGTCCTTGCTGCCCATCCTGACCTCGACGGTGACACCGGCCTGCGCGGCCTGGTCCCGGAAGATGCCGGCCGCCTCGGTGAACCCGGCCGCGACCGCCGAGGTGTCCAGGGTGACCTTCAGCTTCTCGGCGCCCGCCTGCTTGAGGAGGGAGCGGGCCCGGTCGAGATCCTGCTCGCGCTGGGGCAGCCCGTCGGCGTAGTACTCGTACCCCTTCCCGAAGAGGTCGTTGCCGACGACGCCCGCCCCGGACAGCGCCCCGTCGATGAGTTCCTGGCGGTCGGCGATGAGGAAGAACGCCTCCCGGACCCGCTTGTCGTCGAAGGGCGCCCGGTCGGTCTTCATGGCGAAGGCCTGCATGGCGCTGTTGCGCAGCCGGACGATCTCGATCCGGCCCCTGCCCTCGTGGGCGCGGGCGGTCGTCGGGTTCAGCTCATGGGCGTACTCGACCTGCCCGCCGAGCAGGGCGTTGACCCGCGCGGACTCCTCGTTGGCGACGACGAACTCCACCTCGTCGAGGTACGGGGCGCCGTCCCAGTGGTCGTCGTTGCGCCGGAAGACCGCCGAACGGCCCGGCGCGAACGACACGAAGCGGAACGGCCCCGAGCCGACCGGCTTCCTGTCGAAGTCGGCCGCGGAGGATCCGTCGGGGACGATGTACGCGCCGAACGCGGCGAGCACATTGGGGAATTCGGCGGTCGGCCGCTTGAGCACGAACTCCACGGTCCGCTCGTCCACGGCCCGGCTCGCCCTGAGGTCGATGGGTTCGAGGGACGCCTTGGCCCGGAACGTCTTCTCGGGGTCGGCGATCCGGCGGTAGCTGAAGAGGACGTCCTCGGCGGTGACGGGCTTCCCGTCGTGGAAGTCGGCCTTGCGCAGGGTGACCTTCCAGCGGTCGAGTCCCGCGTTCGGCTCCCAGCCGGAGGCCAGGCGCGGCTGGGCGGAGAGGTCGTCCCCGTAGTCGGCCAGCTTGTCGAAGAGCGCCTTGGCGCGGGCCACGTCGGCGAACAGGTTGGCCAGGTGCGGATCGAGTGTCTCGCTCGCCCCGCCGCCCGCGAAGGCGGCCCGCAGCCGTCCGCCGCGCCGGGGTTTGCCGTCGCCTCCGCCGCTGCTGTCGCCGGAGTCGTTCGAGCCGCCGCAGCCGACGAGGGCCAGGGCGCCGATACCGGAGGCCGCCGTGAGAAAGCCTCTGCGGCGGAGGCCGGGGTGGTCCTGCATGGGCATGTCCTTGCTGTGTGAGGTGGGGAGGTGCATGAGGTGCATGAGGTGCGCATGAGGTGCTCTGTGCGAGGCGGGGAGCGCGGCGCGGTCAGCCAGCCAGGCGTGCCACCACGTGCAGCCGGTCGGCGTCGGCCGCCGTACCGGGCAGGTCGCCCTCCTGCCACGGCGGTTCGGTACGGGGCCCCGGACCGTCGTGCAGCTCCAGCACGGTGAAGCCGTGCGCCGTCAGGAAGTGGCGCAGCTCCTGCGGGAGCAGCAGCCGCCAGGCCGAGCGCTGTTCGACGGGAGCCGAGCCGTCGTCGGTGGTCCAGACGCGGGTACGGCGTAGGAGCTGCGCGGTGCGGTCGATGCGCAGGGTGGTCGTGGAGCGGTAGGAAACGCCCTGCCAGGTGAGGGAGTTGTCCCTGGGCGTGTCCAGCAGGTCGTCGCGGCCGAGGAAATAGGCGCCGTTGCGCATCTCCGCGACGAGGAGCCCGCCGGGAGCGAGGGTCCGGCGGCAGGAGGCGAGAAAGCCGTCGAGGTCGTCGTTGGTGTGGCAGTACAGCAGCGCACTGTCCAGGCACACCACCGCGTCGAACACCTCGGGCCCGAGGGAGAAGTCCCGCAGATCCGCGCGTACGTACCGCGGGCCGGGGTGCCGGTCGCGGGCGTACGCCAGCATCGCCTCGGACAGATCGGCGCCGACGACCGACCTGCCGTCCCTGTGCAGTTGGGCCGCGTCCCGTCCGGTGCCGCATCCCAGGTCCAGGACTTTCGGTCCGGCCCCGTACCGGCGCAGACAGTCCTGTGCCCAGCGCCCGGCCAGCCGTTCGGGATCGGGGAACCTGGCCTCGTACAGCTCCGGGTTGTCGGTCAGCAGATTGCCGCTCGTCATACCGTCGCCTCCACGGCAGGGGCGGGACGTACGGGCAGGGCGCCGAGACGGCGCAGCCAGGTGAAGCCGGCCGCCGACGCCAGCCCGAACACCAGGCAGCAGGCCCAGGGCAGCCAGGCCGCGTCCTGCCGGTCCCCGGCGTCCATGGCCCAGCCCACGGCCGTGTTGCCGACGGCCGCGGCGATCCCCGACACCATGTAGAAGATGCCGAAGTAGGTGCCGGTCAGCTCCGGCCGTCCGAAACCGGGGATCAGCTCCATCACGAAGGGCTGCGCGACCATGACACCCACATAGAGGAGCAGGACGCCCACGAGGACCGGAACGGCGTGCCACCACTCGGGGGAGCCGGCGCCCGACACCAGCATCGGCGGCAGGAAGGCCAGTCCCATCAGGGCGAGTCCGGCGCCGATCGCCCGTCTGCCGTACGGCTTCAGCGCCCGGGTGAGCCGCATCTGCAGGGCGAGATTGGCGAGCGTGCCCACGAGGAAGACCAGTCCGGCCGCGCCGTCCCAGCCCGTGGCCCGGCGGGCCCCGTCGGGCAGCAGCAGATACAGCTGGTTCTCCAGGGTGAACATGCCGACCATGGCCAGCGAGAAGGCGAGGAAGGCGCGGTTGCCGACCACCTCGCGCCAGTCCGCGAGCACACCGCCCGCACTCGGCGGTACCGCCCGCGCGGGCAGCACCAGGGCCTGTGCCACGGTGAGCACCGCGAAGATCCCGGCAGCGCTGAGCGCGGACGCCCGGAAGTCGACGAGCAGCAGCACACTGCCGAGCAGCGGTCCGACCAGCGCCCCGGTGGTCGCGAACACGTTGAACAGCGCGAACGCCTCGGCCTTGCGCTCGCCCGCCTCCTGCGCGAGATAGGTCCGCACGGCCGGGTTGAACAGCGCCCCGGCGAGCCCGCTCAGCACGGACGCGGCCAGCAGCACCACGAGCCCGTCGCCGAGCGCGAACAGCGCGAAGCCCGCCGTGCGCACTCCGCAGCCGGCGATGATCACCCCGCGTGCCCCGAGCCGGTCCGCCGCCGAACCACCGATGAGGAACAGCCCCTGCTGGCTGAGGTTGCGCACCCCGAGGACGATCCCGACGACGGCCGCCGACATGCCCAGGTCCTCGCCCAGATGCGTGGCCAGATAGGGGATGAGCAGGTAGAAGCCGGTGTTGACACCGAACTGGTTGACGAGGAGGAGCCGGATCGCGGGCGAGAAGCCGCGTATCTCGTACAGCGTCTTCACGGACCTGCCGCCTCTCCGGTACGCGGCCTCCGCCCGTCCTTCCCGTGCCCGTCCTTCTCCCGTACGCCGAGTCCGGGCAGCTCACTCGCCCGTACGACGCCGTCGGCGCCGCCGATCCCGGTCCACGGGTCGTCGGCGAGCAGCAGATGCCCGTCGAGGTCGGCCCAGCGGGCGCGGTCGGCGAGGTGCACGGCGGGCGCCAGGCCGAGCGTGCTGGCGGTGAGGCAGCCGAGCATCAGCTCGGTGCCACTGCCGGCGATCAGCTCGGCCATCCGCAGCGCGGCCCGGGGGCCGCCGCACTTGGCGAGCTTGACGTTCACCCCGTGCACCCGGCCCGCCAGACGGCGTACGTCTTCGAACCCGACGGCGTCCTCGTCGGCGATCAGCGGCAGTGGTGAACGCTCGGCGAGCCGTGCCAGCGCCTCCGGATCACCGGGGGCGACGGGCTGCTCGACGGCCTCGACACCCAACTCGGCGTACCGGGGCAGCAGATGGCGGGTCTGCTCGGCGGTCCAGGCGCCGTTGGGGTCGAGCAGGAGCCGGGCGTCGGGCGCGGCGGAACGTACGGCGCGGACGCGGGCGAGGTCGTCCTCGGGGTCCGGTGTGCCGGCCTTCACCTTGACGAGGGCGAAACCGGCGGCCACGAATGCGCGCGCCTGCGCGGCGGCGCGCGGGGCCGGGACGATACCGATGGTACGGGCGGTGGAGGCACTCGGAGCGCTTTCGGCTCCGAGCAGTCGGTGGACGGGGGCGCCGGACCGCTTGCCGCACAGGTCGAGCAGCGCGGCCTCCACGGCGGCGGTGACCGCGGGCGGCCGGTCCTCCGGCCGCCCGTCCCGCGCCGACCAGGCGCGCAACGCGCTCTCCGGGTCGGGGAAACGGCCCAGGCCGCGGCCGGACGCGTACAACTCCTTTTGCAGTGTGGCGGTGTCGAGGCCGTAGTAGACGCTGGTGACGGCCTCGCCGTGGCCGTGCAGGCCGTCGTGCTCGATCGTGAGCCAGACGGCGTCGCGGGCGGTCGTCACGGAACGGGATATGCGCAGCGGCTCGGCGAGCGTGAGCCGTACGGTGCGCAGGGTGGCCTTCACGGGCTCCCTTCCAGGGGGGTGAGCAGAGGGTCGGTCACCGTGGTGCAGCGGACCCAGCCGGTGGCCTCGACGGCACGCGCGTGCGGGATCTCGACGGGGCGGGTGGCGGCAGCGGCCGGGTCGAGGCCGTGGGCCGCCGCGAAGTCGTCGTCGTAGACCGAACCGAGATAGCGGTGGGGGCCGTCGGGGAAGACGGTGGCGACCACGGCACCGGGATGGACCCGGGCCGCCCACGCGGAGACCAGCGCGACCGCGCCCGTGCTCCAGCCGCCGCTGACGAAACTGCCCCGGGCGAGCCGCCGGCAGGCGTCCGCGGCCTCGGCCGGGCCCACCCAGTGCACCTCGTCGAAGGCCTCGTAGGCCACGTTGCGCGGATGGATGCTGCTGCCCAGGCCGCGCATCAGCCGTGGCCTGGCGGGCTGGCCGAAGATGGTGGAGCCGGTGGCGTCCACACCGATCAGCCGCAGCCCGGGCCAGTGCCTGCGCAACGGCCCCGCGATGCCCGCGCTGTGACCGCCCGTGCCGACGCTGCACACCAGCACGTCCAAATGGTCGAGCTGGGTGGCGAGTTCGGCGGCGAGCGAGGCGTAACCGGCGATGTTGTCGGGGTTGTTGTACTGATCGGGCCAGTACGCGTCCGGCAGCGTCCCGAGGAGCTCGCGCAGCCGGGCCAGCCGGGCCGCCTGCCAGCCGCCCACACCTGCGGGCCGGTCGACGAGTTCGAGACGGGCACCGTAGGAGCGCAGCAACTGCCGCATGGACGGTTCGAGTTCGGTGTCGCCGACGAGCACGATGGGGTGCCCCAGGGCCTGCCCGGCGAAGGCGAGTCCGATGCCGAGCGTCCCGGAGGTGGACTCCACCACCGGTGCGCCGGGGCGCAGTTCACCCCGTTCACGGGCGCCGAGCAGCATGGACACCGCCGCGCGGGCCTTCATGCCGCCGGCGGCGAGACCTTCCAGCTTGGCCCAGAAACCCGGCTGCGGGCAGGGCAGATCGGTGGTCACCCGGGCCAGCGGTGTGCGGCCGACCAGGGAGAGCAGATCGGGGTTGGCGGCGAGGGGACGCAGTGCGGCCGTGGTCACAGCGCGGCCTCCGCACCGCGGTAGCGGTGGATGACACCGGGACCGCCGTCCAGCCAGAAGAAGGGGTACGGCTCCGCACACACGGCGCTCACCCCGGCACCGAGGAACCAGGGCAGCACGGCACTGCCGGTCTGCGCGAACATCACCAACTGCTGTCCGCTGCTCAGGGCATGCGTCCGCAGCGACTCGAAGGACCCGTTGCCGAGGGTCATGCCGGAGGCCAGCACGGCGTCACAGCGACCGAGTTCGGCGTGCATGTCGGTCGCGACACGCTCGCCCCACTCCGTCGTACCGCCCTTGAGATCACACGGTATGTACGAGACGCCACGCGAACGCAGCTCCTCCAGAAGGGAGTTGACGACACCGACGACGAGCACGGTCTGCCCCGGCCGGACGTCCAGCAGTTCGACGACGGCCCGCGCCCGGGCCCGGGACTTCTCCAGGGAACTTCCGGCGGGCAGGAGGCAGGGGAGTGCCCCGTGCTCCGGTTCGTGCGGGCGCACATGCATCAGATAGGCGTCCAGCGCCGCCACGCGGACCGACGGGAGCGGATGCTCCAGCAGCCGTGCGATGTCGGCTCCGGCGCAGTCCTCCACCGCACCGTCCGGCAGTGCCCCGGGCTCGACCGCGCACGAGCCGACCGCCCGGCCGAGGCGCAGACTGAGCACCTCGTTGCGATAGCCGCCGCGGCGCCCGTCGTGCCGTACGGCCTGACTCGTGGTGAACGCCACCGCGACACGCAGCCCTCGGGGCTCCGGACCCAGCTCACCGGCGAGAACCCGCCGCACGAGATCGTCGTACGAGACCGGTGCCCGCGTCCGGCCCTGTGCCCGTGCCGGTGTCCTCATCGGGTGGTCACCCGCGGTCGCAGTGCGGACAGCAGTGACTCGACCCGGGCCCGCGCACCGGGCCCTTCGGCGTCGCCCGCCATCACATGGCCGAGGTATTCGTTGTTGCTGCCCGCGGCCTTCACCGTCCGGCCCGGCTCGGCGAGCTGGATCTCCAAGACGCCTTCTGCCGACCGCACTTGGTCGGCCCCCTCGACCGACTCCAGCATGCCCTCGGTGTCCGGCACGAGGAAACCCACGGCCGCGCTGCGGAGCCCGGTGGCGCGGGGCCGCAGGTCGGGGGCGCGGTCGAGAGCCACGTCGACGCAGGCGGCGGCCAGGTCGAGGCCGGTGACGTGACGGACGAGCTCGGTGATGCGGTTACCCGCCGGGCGCGGGTTGACCTCGACGACGCGGGGCCCGGCGGCGGTCAGCCTGATCTCGGTGTGGGCCACGACGGAGTCCAGCCCGAGCGCCTTGATCGCCTGGACGGCGGTGTCCTGGGCGGCCTCGGCGTCGGCCGGGGCGAGCTCGGCGGGGAACATGTGGCCGGTCTCGATGAAGGCGGGCGCCCCGCCGAGGCTCTTGTCGGTCACGCCCACCACGTGTGTCGTACCGGCGAACGACACGGTCTCCACGCTGACTTCGGGCCCGTCGAGGAGTTCTTCGAGGAGGAGCACGGGTGCGCGCAGCTGTCCGCGGGCGTTCAGCGGGAAGTCCGCGATGGCCCGGCAGGCCTCGGTCAGCTCCCGCTCGTCGTCCACGCGCCGTACGAACATGCCCGCGCAGAGGTCGACGGGCTTGACCACCAGCGGGAAGCCCAGCTCCCGGGCGGCCTCCTCGGCCGATGCCCGGTCCGCGCAGACGGCGAACCGCGGGCCGGGAACACCGGCCTCGTCCAGGACGCGACGGGTGGTGTCCTTGCGGCACGCGTTCTCCACGGCCTCGGGCGTCGGCCCGGGAAGCCCCAGCCGTGCGGCGATCCGCGCCACGGTGGGCAGGTAGTAGTCGCAGGAGGTGACCACTCCGTCGAAGCCGAGGGCCTCGTGCAGCCGCTCCACGTGCGGGAGCAGGGTGGCGAGGTCGTTCGTCTCGGCGGTCGTGACGGTGCGGGCCGCGAGCAGGGGATGGGCCGTGCCCTCGGGTGCGGAGCGCAGATAGTGGTGCAGGTCCCGGGTGAGGAAGGTGAACTCGTGCCCACCCTCCCGGATCGCCCGTGGCAGCAGTCTGCTCATCGACCCGACCCAGCTTTCGACCACCAACAGATGAGCCACAACTCTCCTTTCGCGCACTCCGGTTGAGCGTCAGGGCACGCCGAGGAAGCCCCATGGCGGGGCGTGGACGACGTGACCGACGCACACGCTATCGACAATCATTTTCATTGTCATCCGATGGGCCGGACTTTGTTGCCACGTCGGCAAAAACCGCCGGGCCCGGTGAGAACTGCCGGGCCCGGCGAAAACCGTTGGACGCGCGAGGTCCGCCGATCTAGCCTCGGCCGGTCCGGGCGAGTGACGGTTCCTGACGGGTGAGGTGCGAAAGATGACGGTGCAGACGAGCGCGGCCGCGTACGACGGGCTGCGCATTCCGGCCTCCATGACCTTCTCGATCTCCTCGGACCGAAGGAATCCCAGAAGTGGATCTCCCACGTAGCTTCACCGTCCGCGAGAGCGGACACCGCATTCACAACCCGTTCACCAGCGAGAAGCTGGCCGCTCTCGGCCGGGCCCTCGACCCCGCACCGGGCACCGCCGTGCTCGACCTCGCCTGCGGCAGCGGCGAGATGCTGTGCACCTGGGCGCGCGACCACCGGGTGACCGGCACAGGGGTGGACATCAGCACCGTGTTCCTGGCGAAGGCGCGCGCCCGCGCCGGGGAACTGGACGTCGCCGACCGCGTCGACTTCCTGCACGGGGATGCGGCGGGCAATGTCGCCGACGAGCCCGTCGGTATCGCCGCGTGCGTCGGCGCCACCTGGATCGGCGGCGGGGTGGCGGGCACCGTCGAACTCCTGCGCGGGAGCCTCGCCCCCGGCGGGACGATGCTCATCGGCGAGCCGTACTGGCGCCGGGAGCCCCCGGACCGGGCGACCGTCGAGGGCTGCCACGCCGGCAGCAGGGACGACTACCGTTCGCTCCCGGAGCTGGTCGAGCAGTTCGGCGGCCTCGGCTGCGACCTCGTCGAGATGGTCCTCGCCGACCAGGACGGCTGGGACCGGTACGTGGCCGCGCAGTGGCTCAGCATCCGCCGCTGGCTGGACGCCAACCCGGACGACGAACTGGCCGACGAGATGCGCGAGGACCTGGCGAACGGGCCCCTGCGCCATGTCTGGTACCAGCGCGAATACCTGGGCTGGGGCGTGTTCGCCCTGATGGACCGCTGACGCCCGCCGGGTGCGGACCGGCAGGGGCGCACCCGCGCACCGACGGTCCCACCCGGCTCGGCGCCGCGCGCCGGAGTGACAGGGCGCGCGCCGGTCGGGCATCGCGCTCCGGCCCGGCTCCCCGCCGTTGAACCGCCGGGCGGAGTGACCCGTATCCCTCTTCAGTAACCCCCGGAGGGAGAGCAGGTTGTCGACACCGTTCGACCCCGAAGAGTCGCCGCGTCGTTCGGCGCTGGAACCGACCAATGTGCTGCGCCGCCGACAGCCGGGGTCGTTGGCGGATCTGCTGCGGCAGGTGCAGGAGCAGGAGAGGGAACGCGAGCCGGAAGAGGACTACGAGGTCGTCGCCGTACCGGCGGCGGAAGTCGGCGCCGTCGCCGGACCGGCTGCGGAGGGCGTCGGCGAGCCCTGGGTCACGGAGGACGACACGCAGGAACTGCCGCCCGTGGTCGAGGGCGACAGCAAACCGGCGCCGCGCGGGCGCCCGGCCGGAAAAGGGCCGGCCCACGGTCGCAGCACCTTCGTCCGCAGCACGGTGCTCGGTGTCGCCGCGACGCTCGCCGCGCTGGGCGGATTCAGCGCCGCCCTGCTGCTCACCTGGGACAGGGACACCGACGAGGCCGCGCAGGCACCGCCGCCCGCCGCCTCGTCCGCACCTCCCTCCGCGGCGCCCGCACCCCCGGGGCCGGGAGGCGTCGACCCGGACGGCCCCGGCACCCTGCGCGAGGGCGACAGGGGCCCTGCGGTCAGCGACCTTCAGCAACGGCTGCTGCGCATCCCCGACGTCTACAAGGAGGGCACGCCCAGCGGCGTCTACGACGCCACGCTGACAGCGGCGGTGGCCCGCTTCCAGCTCTGGTACGGCATCCGGGGCGACGAGACGGGGGTGTACGGCAACGACACCCGCTCGGACCTGGAGGCCCGGACCGCCTCCTGAGCCGCCCCGCCGCTCAGTCGGCGGCCCGCCCCACGAACTCCCAGCCCCCGTGCGCCACTTCGTACACCACGAACCCGGGCTCCACCCGCACGTACGTCGCCCCTCCCGGAGCGCGTACCGCCGACCGCGTCGCCGCCGGTACGTGCACCTCGGCCGTGGACCCCACCGGGACGCGTACCGAGAGCCGTGTCGAGCCGTCCACGATCGACCAGGCCGCCGAGGCCTCTCCGCGGACGGTGCGGATCGAGGTGCGGGCCCAGTCAACTCCCGTACGGCCGTCGGGGCGCACGGTGAAGGTGCGGTATCCGGCGTCGCCGGGGCGCAGTCCGGCCACGTTCTCGTACAGCCACTGCACGACCGTGCCCTGGAAATAGTGGTCGCGGGAGCGTGAGTCGACCGGCCACATCTCCCACATGGTGTCGGCGCCGTTCTCGAACCAGTAGCCCCAGCTCGGATAGGTGCGCTGGGTGGCGATCGCGTGGGCCACCTCGGGATGCCCCTGCGCGGACAGTTGCCGCAGCAGGACGCTGGTGCCGAGCGCGCCGGTGTTCAGGTGGTTGCCGCGCTCCTCGATGTCGGCGAGGAGCGAGTCGACGACGGAGGCCCGCGCGCCCGGCGGGACCAGTCCGAAGGCGAGCGGTACGCAGTTGTTCGTCTGCCGGTATCCGGGATCCTTGGCCGTGCGGTAGTGGCCGTCCGGGCCCAGGAAGGCCGCGTTGAAGGCCTCCTTGAGTCCGGCCGCGGCCTCGCGATAGCGGGCGGCGACCGCCGGGTCGTGGAGCAGGTCGGCGAGTTCGGCCGTGCCGGTGAGCGCCCGGTGCAGATAGGCCGTGGCGGTGAGCCGGGTGTCCTCCGGCGGGTTGCCGCCGTACCCCGGCGGCAGATAGTCGCCGAGCGCGGTCACGGCCAGCCCGTCCTTCAGCCGCGATATCTCCCAGTCCAGATACCGGGTGAGCGGCGTCCAGTGGTCGCGGGCCAGCCGCTCGTCCCCGTACACGCGGTACATCTCCCGCAGCAGGAACGGGTACACCGTCGTCCACTCCGGGGACGGGCCGAGGTCGCCGTATCCCCAGCCGCCGCTCGGCACGATCACGGGGAGCTGCCCGTCCGGGTTCTGACTGTCTTTCAGGTCGCCGAGCCACTTCGACAGGAAGCGGTGCACGCCGAGCGCGTACGCCATGACGGGCGCGCCCAGCTGCGCGTCCCCGGTCCAGCCGTTCTTCTCGTACATCGGGGTGTCCGTCGGGATGCCGTGCAGGTTGTTGAGGAGCGTGCGCCGCATCGCGCGCTCCAGCTGCTGGTAGAACGGCACGGAGCAGGCGAAGGAACCCGTCGCCTCCACCGGTGTGTGCACGACACGCCCCAGCACCTGCGACGGCTCAGGTTTCGCGGGCAGCCCGCTGACCTGTACGTATCGGAAGCCCTTGTACGAGAATCGCGGCTCCCACACCTCGTCGGCGCCGCCGCCCGCGCACACGTATTCGTCGGTCTGGAACCGGCCGGGGACGTGCCCGGTCTCGGCGTGCACGCTGCCGTCGGACTTCAGTTTCTCGCCGTGGACGAGGCGTACGGTCGTCCCGGCGGGGGCGCGCACGGTCAGCCGGGTCCAGCCGGCCGTCGTGCGGCCCATGTCGACCACGTACACGCCCTCGCTCAACTCCTTCACGGCGACCGGGCGTACGGTCTCGATGATCTGGATCGGGTCGTGGGGCTGGGCGTGCAGCGTGCCCTTCGGGGCGTTCCGGCGTTCCGTCCGCTGCCAGCCGCTGTCGTCGAAGCCTGGGCGGGTCCAGGCCCCGGGTGCCGTGCGGGCGTCGTAACTCTCGCCCGCGTAGAGGGAGTTGGAGCGGGTGGGGCCCTCGGTGATGCGCCAGTCGGCGTCCGTGGTGCGGGAGCCGTCGGGGTGGTCGATCTCCAACTGGCCCAGCAGGCGCGGCTCGTCGTGCCACGGCGGGCGGTGCCAGTTCCAGACGTTCGGCGTCGTCATGCCGAAGAAGCCGCGGCCGAGGGTCACCCCGATCGCGTTGGTGCCCCGGCGCAGGTGGTCCGTCACGTCATGGACGGCGTACAGGACGGTCTCGTCGTAGTCGGTGAAGCCGGGGTCGAGGACCTGGCGGCCGACGCGTTCACCGTTGATCTCGGCGTCGTAGTAGGCGAGTCCGCTGATGTAGAGGCGGGCCCGGGAGACGGGCTTCGTGACGGTGAACTCACGGCGCAGCAGCGGCGCAGGCTGCTCGGGCGCCGCGATCGACACACCGGAGCCCCAGGGGCCCTGCCCGTACGGGGCGAGCACGGCCGCCCCCGGCCACGCGGAATCGTCGAACTCCGGGCGCTGCCAGCCCTGATGCTCGGACTCGGCGCTGCGCCAGCCCTCGCCCGTGACCAGCTCCACCGTCCCCGCCTCCGCGCCCGCCTCCGTCCCGGTCCCGTGCTCCACGAGGAGCCGTACGAGCAGGCCGCCGGGGTTGACCGACGCGTTGCCGCGGTTCGTCGCGAGGGCGGCGACCACCAGACGTCCGGAACCCGCCGCCTTCACCTCCTCGGTGACGTCGAGGAGATGGCCCTGCCGCCAGGCGTCGGTCTGCTCGGCCTGGTGCATCACCTGGACGCCGTCGAGATACAGGGTGAAGTCGTCGTCGGCCGTCGCCAGCAGCGTGGCTCTCCGGATCTCCGGGCCCGCGGGTGCGGTGAGCGCGCCACGGAACCAGCGCGGCCCGTTCGGAGCGTCGTCGGAGGTCGCGCCCGGCGACCAGATCCAGGACGCGCCCTCGAACGTCGGCGGCTCGGGCGCGGCAGCCGCACCGATCCAGAACCCCTGCCAGGAGTCCTTGGACAACGTTGTCTCCCACCAGCGCGGCGCACTCCACGCCGACGGCCGGCCCTCGCCGTCCCAGACCCTGACCTGCCAGTGGTAGCGGGTGCGCGGCTTCAGCGCGGGCCCCGCGTAGGCGATCCCGACACTGCGGTCCGACGCGACCCGGCCGGAGTCCCAGACCGCGCGCTGCCCCTCACGCAGGCCCTTCTCGCTCAACGCGACGCGCACGTGGTACGCGCTCTGCCGGGCGCCGTGCCCCTCGGCCGTCAACTCCCAGGTGAGCCGCGGCTGTTCCACCTCCGTGCCGAGCAGCGTCTCGGCGTACTCGACGGTCGTGCGCTCGACGCGCAGCCTGCCCGGCCGTGCCGCGCCGGCGTCCGGGGCCGGGGCGGCGGCCGCTGTGGTGCCGGAGGCGAGAGCGGCGGAGGCGCTTGCTCCGGCCACCGAACTCCGGAGGAAGGCGCGGCGGTTCCAACCCTTGGTCATGTGGTGTCCCTTGGTTGCGTACGTGCGCGGGTGCGGGTGACGGAGCGAGGGCGTGGCGAGGGGCGGGGGTGGGAGGAGGAGCGGGAGGGAGACGTGCGAGGTGTTTGAAACGTTTCAAACATTCTTGAACGATCCTATGGGTGTCGCTGTGGGGCTTCAAGAGGCGTGCATGTGCCAGCATGGCGCCGTGGACGGGGGGATCCTCGAACGCGAGCACGAGCTGGACCGGCTGGCCTCGGCCGCCAGGGAGGCGGCCGACGGAGCCGGCTGCGTGGTGCTCGTCCACGGCGAGGCGGGCATCGGCAAGTCCAGCCTGGTGAAGGCCATGCCGTCAGTGCTGCCCGCGGCGTCGCGCGTCCTGGTGGGGGAGTGCGACGACCTCGCCACGCGCCGGCCGCTCGGCCCCTTCCGCGATCTCGTCGGCGGTGTCGGCGCGGAACTGGCGCGGGCACTCACGGCGGGCGGCGACCGGCCCCGGGTCTACGACGCGCTGCGGGCGGAACTCACCGCGGCCCCGCACCCCGCCGTCCTCGTCGTCGAGGACGTGCACTGGGCCGACGAGGCCTCCCTCGACGCACTGAGGTTCCTGGTGCACCGGGTGGAACGCCTGCCGGCCGTGCTGGTCCTGACCTACCGCGACGACGAACTGGACCGCCGCCACCCCCTGCACCACCTCCTCGGCCAGGTGTCCCGGGCCGAACGCGTGCACCGCCTGCCCCTGCCCCGCCTCTCCCCGGGCGCCGTGCGCCGGCTCAGCGCGGTGAGCGGCCTGGACCCGGCCGAGGTGTACGAGGTCACCTCGGGCAACCCGTTCTTCGTGGCCGAGGTGGTGGCGGCCGGCGGCACCGGCGCCGTACCCCCGACGGTGGTCGACGCGGTCCTCGCCCGGCTGCGCGACCTGGACGACCGCACCCGGGACGCCCTGGAACAGCTCGCCGTCATGCCCTCCGCGGTCGAACGTCCCCTCGTCGACGCGCTGCTGCCGGACGGCCTCACCGAGCTGGCGGTCGCCGAACAGCGCGGACTGCTGACCGTGACCCCCGAACGGGTCGGATTCCGGCACGAGTTGATCCGCCGGGCCGTCGCCGACTCGCTGCCCGCCGCACGGCGTATCGAACTCAACCGTCAGGTCCTGGCCGCACTCGTCGTGAAACCGGGCTCCGACCCCGCCCGTGTCGTCCACCACGCGGCCCAGGCCGGCGACCAGGAGGCGATCGCACGGTACGGACCCGATGCCGCCCGGGACGCCGCCGGCGCGGGCGCGCACCGGGAGGCCGCGGCCCATCTGCGGCTCGTCCTGCGCCGGCGTGACCGGTTCGACGCGGCCGAACTCGCCGATCTGCTGGAGCGGTTCGCCATCGAGAGCTACACCGTCGCCGACTCCGCGGCCGCCGTGGACGCCGAACAGGACGCGGTCGCGCTGCGCCGCTTCCTCGGCGACACCCGGGCGTTCGGCGCCGACCTGCGCTGGCTCTCCCGTATCCACTGGTGGGCGGGGAACGCCGACGAGGCCCAGCGCGCCGCGCGGGAGGCCATCGCCGTCCTGGAGGAGGCGGGCGACGAACGGCTGCTCGCGCTCGCGCTCAGCAACACCTCCCAGCTCCACATGCTGTCCGAACGCACCGCGCAGGCCGTCGACTTCGGCGAACGCGCGATCCTCCTGGCCCGCCGCACGGGCGACGACGCGATCCTCGCGCACGCCCTGAACAACGTCGGCACCGCCCGCTGGCGCGCCGGAGACCCCCTGGGCCGGGCCCAGTTGGAGGAGAGCCTGCGGGTCGCGCTGGCCGCGGGCGAGGTCGAGCACGCTTGCCGCTCGTACGCCAACCTCATCTGGGCGCTGCTGGAACGCCTCGAATACACCGAGGCCGACCGCTACCTCGGCCCAGGGATGGAGCTGGCCGACCGGGCCGAGCACGTCGGCTTCCTCAGCTATCTCCATGTGGCCATGGGGCTGCGGAAGTTCGCCGCGGGTGCCTGGGACGAGGCGGAGCGGCACGTCGAGATCGGCGCCCAGGACTTCGTCCCCGCCCGCTGCCCCGCGCTGACCGTCCTCGCCCGGGTCCGGGTCCGGCGGGGCCGCGAGGGCGGGGACGAACTGCTCGACGAGGCCTGGGAGATCGCCGTACGCACCCGTGAACTGCAGCGCACCGGACCGGTCGCCGCCGCCCGGGCCGAGGCCGCCTGGCTCCGCGGCGATCACGCGCTGGTGGCCGAACTGGCCGGAGCGGCCTTCGAACAGGCACGACGGCTGGACGTCGTCCCGCACCGCGCCGAACTCGGCCACTGGCTCACCAGGGCCGGACACCCCGTACCGGCGGACGACTCCGGCCACCCGTACGCCCTCCAGACCGCAGGCCGCTGGCGGGAGGCGGCCCAGCTGTGGCACACGGCCGGATGCCCGTACGAGCGGGCCGCCGCCCTCGCCGAGAGCCCGGACCCGGACGACAAGCTCACCGCCCTCACGGCCCTGGACGCCCTCGGCGCCGAACCCCTGGCGCGGCTGGTCCGCGCCGAGCTGCGGCACCTCGGCGTCCGTCACATCCCGCGCGGGCCGCTCGCCGCCACCCGGGACAACCCCGCGGGCCTCACCGAGCGGCAACTGCAGGTCGTGCGGCTGCTGGCCCAGGGCCTGACCAATCCGGAGATGGCCGAGCGGCTCGTGGTGTCGGTCCGTACCGTCGACAACCACGTCGCCGCGGTCCTGGACAAACTCGGTGCCCGCTCGCGGCGCGAGGCCGCCGCCCGCGCCAGGCACCTGGGAATACTGCCGGGCCACGAGAAGGGGGCGAAGGCGGAGACGAAGGCGCGGGACCCGGGCGGACGCGGGAAGCGGCGGCAGACATAGGTAGGCGACGCGGCCGAGCTGAGTGACGGGCACGGATGTCCGGGCGCGGGACACCGGACTAGAACAGGCCCATCGGAGAGGCCCGGACGACGGGGCCCGGATCGGGGGATGCCATGACCGTCACGCCCGCGCAGGCGGCCCGCCAGGAACTCGGCGCGTTCGAGGGCCGGTTGACCAGTCCGGACGACTCCGGTTACCAGGAGGCGCGCGCCGTCTACAACGCGATGATCGACCGGCGGCCGGCCCTGGTGGCCCACTGCGCCGGCGCAGGGGACGTGGCCCGGGCCGTCGGCTTCGCCCGCGACCACGACCTGCCGCTCGCGGTCCGCGGCGGCGGCCACCACGGAGCGGGCCTCGGGACCTGCGACGACGGAGTGGTCGTCGACCTGTCGCCGCTCAAGGACATCGAGATCGACCCGGGCGCCAGGACGGCACGCGTCGGCGCGGGCTGCGTCTGGGGCGAGGTGGACCGCGCCACCCACGCCCACAGGCTGGCCACCCCGAGCGGCATCATCTCCACGACCGGAGTCGGCGGCCTCACCCTGGGCGGCGGCCTCGGCCACCTCAGCCGCAGGTGCGGGCTGACCATCGACAACCTCCTGGAGGCCGACCTCGTCCTGGCCGACGGCACACAGGTGCGCGCGAACGCCGACGACAACGCCGACCTGTTCTGGGCGATCCGTGGCGGAGGAGGCAACTTCGGCGTCGTCACCTCGTTCCGGTTCCGGCTGCACGAGGTGAGCACGGTCGTCGCTGGACCCACCTTCTGGCCCGTCGAGTCGGCCGCCGAAGTCCTCACCGCCTACCGGGACTTCATCCCGCACGCGCCCCGCGAGCTGGGCGGCTTCTTCCTGTTCGGCGCCGTCCCGCCGGCCCCGCCGTTCCCCGAGGAGATCCAGGGACGCAAGGCCTGCGGTGTCGTGTGGTGCTACGCCGGGGACGACGCGGACGCGGCGGCCCGTCTGATGGCGCCCCTGCTCGACGCGCTTCCCGAACCGATGCTGCACGGACCCACGCCGATGCCGCACCCCGCGATCCAGTCGGCCTTCGACGGGCTCTACCCGCCCGGCGACCAGTGGTACTGGCGCGCCGACTTCGTCAACGAGATCCCGGGTGACGCGATCGATCGGCACGCCAAGTTCGGGGCCGAACTGCCCACGCTCAAGTCCACGTTCCACCTGTACCCGATCGACGGCGCCGTCCACGACCACGCCCCGACGGACACCGCTTGGAGCTACCGGGACGCACGCTGGGCCTCGGTGTACGCGGGGGTGGACCCCGACCCGGCCAACGCCGACCTCATCAGGCGGTGGACCGTCGACTACTTCGAGGCCCTGCACCCGTACTCGGCGGGCGGCGCCTACGTGAACATGATGATGGACGAGGGACAGGAGCGGGTCCGCGCCAGCTACCGCGACAACTACGCGCGCCTGGCCCGGATCAAGGCCGACCACGATCCCGGCAACCTGTTCCGGCTGAACCAGAACATCCAGCCGGCCGCACGGTCCTGACGGCCGACCCCACCGACCGTCCGCAGACGGGCCCTGGCGCCGACGGGGGGCGCCAGGGCCCGTGCGGCACGGCCCGTACGGGACCGCCAGGTCCGGGTCAGGGCTTGCGGGCCACGCCTCCGTACACGTCCGTCGGCTGCGGGTCGGTGCCCGGCTCGGGACGCCACAGCGGGCAGGAGACGATCCCGGGCTCCAGCAGCTCCAGGCCCTCGTAGAACGCGGCGACCTGCCGGGGACTGCGCAGCACGTACGGTACGGCGCCGGTGTCGTCGTAGCCCTCCTGGGCCCGCTTCAGCTCGGCGTCGGTGTCGGTGCTGTCGTAGTGCACGAAGTAGCTGCCCGACGGCAGGGCGGCCTGGAGGCGGCGCACGATCGACCTGGCCTCCTCGTAGTCCTGGACGTGCCCCAGGATGCCCATGAGCATCAGCGCGACGGGCTGCTCGAAGTCGAGGATCTTGCCCGCCGCCTCGATGATCCTCTCGGGCTCGCGCAGATCCGAGTCGATGTAGTCGGTGACACCCTCGGGCGTGCTGGTGAGCAGCGCCTGTGCGTGCCGCAGCACGAGGGGGTCGTTGTCCACGTAGACGATCCGCGCCCGGGGCGCCACACGCTGGGCGACCTGGTGGGTGTTGTCGTACGTCGGAAGACCGGTGCCGATGTCCAGGAACTGGCGGATGCCCAGCTCACCGGCGACGAACGTGACCGTGCGGATCAGATAGCCGCGGGAGGCGCGGGCCATCGTCTCGATGTTCGGCGCGATCCGGCGGTAGGCGTCCCCCGCCACCCGGTCGACCTCGTAGTTGTCCTTCCCGCCCATCCAGTAGTTCCAGATGCGTGCCGAGTGCGGCACCGAGGTGTCGATCTTCGACAGGGCGTCCGGGTCGGGGATGCGCTGGCCGTCTGCCATGGGAGATCTCCTGCCGTGCGTCGCCGGACCTCCCAACGTAGCGTCAACTCCGGCTCAGGAGAGCCCTGTTGTCGCGTACGGCCGAGCGTACGGCTTAGCGCGGGTCAGGCGACGAGGAAGTCGGCCCGGCCGGACTTCGCGCCTTCGAGGAAGGCGATCATCTCGTCCCGGGTGTAGACCAGCGCGGGCCCCTCCGGGTCCTTGGACTGGCGGAGGGCGACACTCCCGTCGGGGAGCCGCTTGGCCTCGACGCAACTGCCGCCGTTGGTACCGCTCCAGGGCTTCTCCCAGCCCTCGGTGCCCAGTTCGACGGCGGACGTACCACTCTGGACGGGGTTCATGGACGTCATGGCTCACAACTCCTCACGCAGTTCACCCAGGATGGTCCTGGTCCGGGAGACCGGCTCCGCCTGCACGGACATCCGGTCCAGCACTTCGAGATACGTCACGACGTCGGCGGGCTGGTCCACGTAGACCGAGCCGACGAGGCTCTCGGTGTAGACGACATCGGGAAGTTCGGAGAAACCGAAACGGAAGTAGTGGAACGGGCCGAACGCGCCGGGGTGCGCGCCCACCGAGAAGCGCAGTATCTGGATCCGGACCTTCGGCATGTCCAGGGCCTCGCTCAGCCGGTCGATCTGGGCCCGCATCACCTCGGCGCCGCCCACCGGCCGGCGCAGCACGGTCTCGTCCAGGACGGCCCAGACCGCCGGGGCGTCGGACTTGGCGAGCAGGTCCTGGCGCCGCATACGCAGATCGACGCGGCGGGAGACATCCTCCTTGGTGGCGTTGGGAAAGCCGACGTGCATCAGCGCGGCCGCGTAGTCGTGCGTCTGCAACAGGCCCGGGACGTAGTGCGGTTCGTAGAGACGGATGACGCTGGCTTCGCTCTCCAGGCTCACGTACGCGCTGAACCAGTCCGGCAGCACGTCACGGTAGGAGTACCACCAGCCGGGCCGGTTGGCCTCCCGGGCCATCGTGAGGAAGTCGTCCACCTCCGAGGAGGGGACTCCGTAGGTGCGCAGCAACTCCCTGACGTAGGGGATACGGAGGCCGACCTCGGCCTTCTCCATCCGACGGACCGTCAAAGGGGTGACCTCGATGGCCCGGGCGGCGTCCTCGAAGGAGATCCCCGCCTGTTCCCGCAGGTGCCGCAGGCGCCTTCCGAGGACCATCCGCAGGACGGTCGGCGCGCTGCCGCCGGAGCGGTTGTCGCTCACGTCCTACCTCCCGGAACGCCCGTCACAGCCAAGCAGTGTGCCACGCGGTGGCTGACACAGACAGGGCCGTGCGGATCGTTCTGAAATTATCAGAACGCTTGTTACGAGTTGAGCGCGTACGCAATCATAGGGCGCGAGTGACGTGCCGCACAGTCCGGCGGCCACGGCGCACAACGGCGCTAGGTCGTAGCGCACTTGGCGCCCCGGCGGGCCGGTCGAGCCCGCAGCAGCATGACGCGAGACCTGGATGGCCACCGTGAGTGACGGACAACCGAGGACCCCGGGCAGAGTTCCCGCCGCGGCCGACAAGGCGCCGTGCGCCCTCCGGGCGCGGGAGTTCGGGTACCGGCCCCGTTCGGTGCCGGAGGCGGCGGCATGACGCCCGGCGCGGACGTGTCCGGCTTAGACCCGACCGGCCCCGCCCCCGGCGGACAGGGAAGGACCGCGGCCACGGTCCCCGCGAGCCGTCCACCTCACGACGAACGGGCGGACCGCCTGCCCCACGGGACGGCAGAGACCCACGACGGAGTGGGGGAGACGCGCAGGGGACACGCGTCCGACACGACCGACAAGGACCGCACGGGGCTCGCCCACGACGAGGTGCGGGAGGGCCACCCGACCGTGCTCCCCGCGCTCGCGACCGCCCTCGCCCGTGAACTGGTCCGCCGGGTGGACGAGGACCACCGGGCGACGGGGGAGGCGCACCGCAGTCCCACACCGGCCGCGCGGCACCGCTTGGCGAAGTGCCGTGCGGGCAACGCCGACGCGCTCAGGGCCATCGTCCGGCGCCATGCCTGGCCGACCGCGGACCAGGTCGGCGCGCCCGCCTCGACCGCGGCCCTGATGATCCTGCTGCACGCCCCGGATCTCGCCTTCCAGGTCGTGTGCCGCGACCTGATCGCCCAGGCCGTCGCGGACGGACGCTGCCCGGCGCCGCATCACGCGTACATCGCCGACCACTGCGCCGTGGAACTGGGGCAGCCGCAGTTCTACGGCACCCGTATCGACCCCGTGACCTGCTGTCCGTATCCGGTCCGCCGGCCCGAGACGCTCGACGAGCGGCGCCGCGACGTCGGTCTCGCTCCCCTGGCCGAACAGATGCGGAGCCTACGACTCAGCGGGTGATGCCGTTGGGCCCGACGGGTGAGCCGGCGCCCGCGGTGACCGGGGCGGAAGGGCTTCCCGGCGACGGCGACGGCTTACGGTTCGATACGCAGTTCCCGTTCCTGCTCCTGGTCGCCGGAGACCGCACCCTCCTCGTGGACGGTGAAGGCCGCCGACAGTGTCTCGTCGGCCCGGCGCACCGCTTCCGGGCTGCCCTGCACGGTGACCGTGACGGATGTCGAGAGCTTGTCCGCGCCGGACGACCGCTCGCCCCCGCCGTCCGGCGCGTCGCCGCTGCCGAAGGTCGCCGTGTGGACCGTGGCGGCGCTGTCGCCGGGCAGGACGTCCGGCGGTCCGAAGACGGGTTCGAGCGTGTGGACGACAGCCCGCGCGTCGGCGGCCGAACCACCGGTGAGAGTGAGCGTCAGAGCGAGATGCGTGCCGGACGTCATGAACAGCCACCTTTGCTTGTACGGGTACGGATGCGGGCCGTCCGCTCGGGTAACCGGTTGCCCTGGACACAAACGACGGCTCGGCCCCGCGTGCGCCTGTCTCCATGACACAGCCATCGGCCGGACCCCGCAGCCGCTGCGGCACACGCCCGCCACGCGACGACGCGCCGATCCGCTCGCGGGTCGGCCCGCACGTTCACCCGCCGGTCGGCCCGCCCAGCCCTTCGAGGGCCGGCCCGCCGGTCAGCCCGAGGCGGTCGGTTCCGCCCGGACCAGCCCCTCGCGGTACGCGATCGCCACCGCCTCCGTTCGGCTCGCGGCGCCCAGCTTCGCGAGGATGTTGGAGACGTGCACGCTCGCCGTCTTGCCGCTGATGAACAACTCCTCGCCTATCTGCCGGTTGGTGCGGCCCCGCGCGAGGAGCAGCAGGACGTCGTTCTCCCTGGCCGTCAGCGCGGGAACGCCCTCCGCCGGGGAGGTCTCCGCCAGACGGGCCCGGCGGATCAGCCGCTCCACGTCCTCACGCAACGGCACGGCGCCCAGCCGGACGGCCGTGTCCCGGGCAGCCCGCGCCTGCCCGGCGGCCTCCTCGCGCCGCCCCGCCGCCACCAGGGCCTCCGCGAGCCGGACCCGGCAGCGGGCCTGCTCGTAGACGTCCCCGTAACCGAACGCCTCGACCGCCCTCTCCCAGGCTTCCGCCCTCTCCCGGGCGGCCCCGGTCTCCTCCCCGGCCCGCGGGTCCGGCTCGGCGCGGGCCCGCGCCCACTCGGCCTCCGCGCGCGCCAGCCACGCCCGCCCCTCGGGTCCCTGCGGCGATCCGTCCTCGCCCTCGGCGGCCGTGACCCGGGCCATCCCCACCAGCTCCGCCCCGGTCTCCGACCAGCGCCGCACGCCCTCCTCGTCGTCGGCCAGACGGGCGGCCACGGCCGCGTCCGCCACCGGGGCCAGGGCGAGCGCCGACAGCCGCACCACCACATCGGGCGTCGTACCGGCGTCGTCCACCAGGGCCGCCACGCTCGTACGGACCTGGTCGACGGCCGCCTCCGGGTCGTGGCGCAGGACCGCCGCGTCGGTCAGCAGGATGGCCGCCACCAGGGTGGCCATCCAGTCGAACGGTCCGTCGAGGAGCGCCCGGGCCCGCTCGGCCGCCCCCTGCTCACCGCGCGCCAGCGCCACCGACAGCGCCGGGCCGATCGCGTAGCCGCCCGCCGCGGGCAGCCGCTCGGCGTCGCTCACCGCGGCCTGGACACACGCGTCCCACTGGCCCAGGGAGTAGAGCACCAGGGACCGCAGATAGCGCATCTCCAGCGGATAGGGCGAGGCGAGCAGTCCCGCACGGCCCGCGCGCTCCAGCCCGTCGGAGAGCCAGGTCAGGCATTCGTCCAGGTCACCGGACTCGTACGCGCCGATGGAGAGGTTGAACAGCGCGCGCATCTCGATCGAGGTGTTCCCCGCGCGCCGGGCCAGCTCCCGTGCCTCCCGCAGCCGGGCCCGTCCTTCGGAGGTGGTCCGGCCCGCTCCCTCCAGGCCGACGAGGGAGATCATCAGGTCGGCCCGGGCGTCGGGTACGCCCAGTTCCTCCGCGATGCCCAGGGCCCGGCGGGCCACGTCGCGGGCGGTCGCGTCGTCGCCCACGTACCGCGCCGCCATGACGTGGGTGGACGCGGCCCACACCCACGTACGCGAGGGAGGATCCGCGGGGATCATCGCGAGGGCCTCGCTGCTGTACGTGAACGCGGCGGTCAGGCTGTCGATCCGCATGAGGTTGCCCGCGAGCGTGTAGCGGACCCGGGCGGCCAGTTCGGAGTCCTCGTCGGAGCCCACGCGCGCGAGCGCGGCCCGGGTGAGGGAGACCGCCCGGTGGGTCTCGCCCGCGTGGGCCGCCGCCGCCGAGGCGCGCAGTGTCAGTGTGACCGTGTCGAAGCCGTCGGGCCGTGCGTCGGAGGGCACCGCCGACCACAGGTCGAGGGCGGCCTCTAGATGACGTAGTTCCTCGGCGGGAGCGCGGACCCGCGCCGCGTGGTCGGCGGCCTCCAGCGAGGCCGCCAGCGCGTCGGGCAGGTCATGGCTCTCCCGCGAGTGATGGGCGCGCTCGGCGGCGTACTCGGCGGGCAGGCCCCGCCCGGCCAGTACGTGGGCGAACGCCCGGTGCAGCCGCACCCGTTCACCCGGCAGCAGATCGGCGTACACCGCCTCACGGATCAGGGCGTGCCGGAAGGAGTAGGCACTGTCCCCGCCGGAGCCTCCGCCGGAGCCGGCACCGGAACTCCCATCGGAGCCGGAGCCGGAGCCGGAGTCCCGGCCGGTCGCCCCGCCCGCGACGAGGAGCTGTCGTCCCACGGCCTCGCGCAGCGCCGACTCCAGCTCCTCCTCCGGCAGTTGCACGGCGTCGCGCAGCAGCTCGTGCTCGACGCGGCGCCCGGCGACCGCCGCCGTGCGCAGCACCTGCTGTGCGGTCGGGGACAGTTGCTCGAAGCGGCTGAGCAGCACGTCCGCCAGACCGCTGGGCACGGCGGAGACGCCCCCGGGCGCGGTCTCCGAGGTGGCGGCCAGCAACTCCTCGGCGTAGAAGGCGTTTCCCTCGGCGCGCTCGACGATGCGGCGGATCATGGCATCGGGCACCGGGGCGGTCCGCTGGGACCGGACGAGCCGGGCCACCTCGCCGTCGGGCATCGGCCGCAGCTCCAGCCGCTCGACGGCGGGCAGCCGCACCAACTCCGCGAGCAGGGGCCGCAGGGGATGTCTGCGGTGCAGATCGTCCGCGCGGTACGAGGCGAAGACGGCGAGACGCCGACCGGGCGCGCCGCCCGCACTTCCCGCGCCACCCAGGACGCCCCTGCTGAGCAGGAAGCGCAGCAGGTCGCGGGAGGACTGGTCCGCCCAGTGCAGGTCCTCCAGGACCAGCAACAGCGGCGCGGCCCGGGTCAGTTCGGCCAGGAGCGCGGCCATGCCCTCGAACAGCTGCGGCCGGCCGCCCGCGTCCCGCGCCCCGTCCCCGCCGTGCCCGATCAGCCGGTCGACCACGGGATGCGCGGCCAGCGTGCCGGAGAACCGCTCGTCCCCGGCGAGCACACCGAGGATCTCGGTGAACGGCAGATACGGCAGACCCACGTCACCGAGGTCCACACAGTGCCCCGTGACCACCGTCGTGCCCGCCGCCGCGGCCTGCCCGGCGGCCTCCGCCAGCACCCGGGTCTTGCCGACCCCCGCGTCCCCGGCGACCAGCACGGCGCGTGCCTCACCGGCCCGGGCCCGGTCCAGGACCCGGGTCAGCCGGGCGAGCTCGTCCGCACGCCCGATGAACGGCCCGATGAAGGGTCCGTCGAGCGGCGTGGTGAATGCGGTGGTCGACACGGACCCATCCTGGCACGCGCCACCGACACTTCCCTGGTCCCGGCCCCGCCCCTCCGCCCCCGCCTCCGCCCCGCGACCCCGGCGCGAGGACCGGTCGGGGGCGCGGTGCGGGAGCGAACCGGATCAGCGAACCGGACCGGTGGAGCAGGTCGACGGCCAGGGTCAGCGGAGCGTCTGCGCCCAGTTCGCCGGCACCCGTCCGGCGGGACCGGGGGCGGGCTGGTCGGCGGGGTGGCTGTGCGGCGGGGCGAGGTCGGGCCCGGACTCGTACAGTTCGGACGTCTCGAAGTTCCAGAACCAGGCCTCGCCCGGCTCGAAGCTCCGGATGAAGGGGTGGCCCGTGCTCCGGTGGTGGGCCGTGGCGTGCTTCGAGGGCGAGTCGTCGCAACAGCCGACATGGCCGCACTGGGTGCAGCGCCGCAGATGGAACCACCAGCCCTGCGCGGCCTCGCACTCGACGCAGCCCGTGCCGCTGGGCGGCACGCTCGGGTCGATTCCGGCGGTGTCAGAGGTGGTCATGAAGTCTCCTGAGGGGTGTCGGATTCCTCCGCGGTGAGCGGGAGGAAGACCTGGAAGCGGGTGTCGCCGGGCTCGGAGTGCACCTGCAGATGCCCGTGGTGTTTGTTCACGACGATGCGCCAGGAGATGTCGAGGCCGAGCCCGGTGCCCTCGCCCACGGGCTTCGTGGTGAAGAACGGGTCGAAGATCCGGCCGCGGATCTCCTCCGGCACCCCCGGACCCGTGTCGCGGAACTCGACGAGCAACTGCTCCCGTTCGAGCGCGGTGCGCACGGTGAGCGTGCCCTCGCCGCCCATCGCCGAGGCGGCGTTGTCGATGAGGTTCGTCCACACCTGGTTCAACTCGCCCGGGTAGGCGGGGATCCGGGGCAGCGACCGGTCGTAGTCCTTGACGATCCGGACGCCCGATCCGATCTTCCCGGCGAGCATCATCAGGGTGCTGTCGAGCAGTTCGTGCACATCGGCGACCTGGTAGGGCGCCCGGTCGAGCTGCGAGTACTGCTTGGCCGCGTTCACGAGGTTCGAGACGCGGGTCGTGGAGTCCTCGATCTCGTTCATCAACAACTCCGTCTCGACCGTGTAGTTGAGCCACCGGACCGCGCCTTCCAGCGTTCCCTCGTCCACGGTCGCCGCCACCTGGTCCAGCCAGTCGATGTCCAGCCCGGCCTGCACGAACGTCGGAGCCAGCTCCCAGCCGCCCGCGATGCCGTGGTCGTCGAACCAGTCGCCCAGCGCGTCCTCCCGGTCGGAGGCCTCCAGCGGGCTCAGGGGCGTCGCCTTGGCGACCTGCTCCGCCGTACGCTCCTGGATCTCGACCAGTGTCTCCAGGGCGTCGCGCGCGTACGGGCCCGCCGCGATCATGCCGAGCTTGTGCCGCATCCCGGCCACCCGGCCGCGCAGCGCGGAGGTGGCCCGGACCGCCGCCGCGGCCGGGTTGTTCAGCTCGTGCGTCAGTCCCGCGGACAGCGAGCCGAGCGCCAGCAGCCGCTCACGCTGGCCGATGGTCCGCTGGGTGTTCTGACTGCCGAAGAACAGCCCCTCCAGCAGATGCACGGCCATCGGGAACCACTCCCGCAGCACCGCGGAGAACGTCTCCGCGGGCAGGATGAAGAACCGCGAGGGCTCGGTGACCCGCAGCGAGCCCTTGTAGCGCGCCTCCTCGGGGGCCGCCAGATAGGCCTGCATGGCGCCCGCGTACACCCCGCGCTGGGAGGTGCGGTTGATCTCCACGTCGTCGCCGCCGACCCGCCGCGACATGACGAGCGTGCCCTCCAGGAGGACGAAGAAGCAGGTGGCCGGCTCGCCCTCCTCGTAGACGTAACCGGGCTCGAACAGCTCCACCCGGCCCTCGCTGCACAGCCGCCCCAACTGCTCGGCGTCCAGCTTCTCGAACAGGAACAGCGTGCCGAGTTCCTTGATGTCGCACGGCATCGGCCGCCCGCTCATGACTGCTCCAGATACCGGTGGACGAGCATCACGGCCATGGCTCCCTCTCCTACGGCGGAGGCGACACGCTTGGCCGACTCGGCGCGCGCGTCACCCGCCACGAACACCCCGGGCACATTGGTCTCCAGGTGGTACGGCGGCCGGTCCAGCTCCCAGTCGGGCGGCGACTCCCCACCGACGGCCAGATCGGGCCCCGCGACGATGAACCCGCGCTCGTCCCGCAGGACCGTGCCGTCCAGCCAGTCCGTCAGCGGCGCGGCGCCGATGAACACGAACATCCACTGCGCGTCGACGAGTTCGGTGTGGCCGCTCGCCAGATCGCGCAGCGTCAGCTGTTCCAGATGGTCGGAACCGTGCACCGCGTCGACGACCGTCCCGGTGCGCACCGAGATGTTCGGCGCGTTCGAGATCTGCTCGATCAGATAGTGGGACATCGACGCCGCCAGGGACGGGCCGCGCACCAGCAGGGTGACCGACTTCGCCCCCCTGGCCAGGTACATCGCGGCCTGCCCGGCGGAGTTCGCCCCGCCGACGATGTACACGTCCTGGCCCTGGCACGCGGGGGCCTCGGTCAGTGCCGACCCGTAGAAGACCCCGCAGCCGGTCAGGTCCCCGGCGCCCGGCGACTCCAGCTGCCGGTACGAGACGCCCGTCGCCAGGATCACGCAGTGCGCGGAGATCGCCGAACCGTCCGAGAACCGCACGGTGCGCGCCGCGCCCGTGACCTCCAGGCCGGTCACCTCCCGCGCGGTCAGGATCTCGGCGCCGAACTTCGACGCCTGCCGCCGGGCCCGGTCGGTGAGCTGCGCCCCGGACACCCCGTCCGGGAAGCCCAGATAGTTCTCGATGCGCGAGCTCTGCCCCGCCTGCCCGCCGGTCGCGGAACGCTCCACGAGGACCGTCCGCAGCCCCTCCGAGGCGCCGTACACCGCAGCGCCGAGTCCGGCCGGGCCGCCGCCGATGACGACCAGGTCGTAGAACTCGGCGGTCGGCGTCGTGGCGAGCCCCACCTGGGCGGCCAGTTGCTGATCGTCGGGCTCCACCAGCACCGCCCCGTCGGCGGTGACCACGAGCGGCAGCCGCTCGCCGTCCTGCTCCGCGCAGGCCAGCAGCCGCTTGCCCTCCGGCTCGTCCGACGAGTACCAGCGGTACGGCACCTGGTTGCGGGCCAGGAACTCCCGTACGTCCGAGGACCGCGCGGACCAGCGGTGGCCGACGACCTTCGTGATCGGCACGGCCCGGTGGTCGGAGGTCCGCCAGGCGGCCAGCAGGTCGTCCAGGACGGGATAGAGCTTCTCCTCGGGCGGATCCCAGGGCTTGAGGAGGTAGTGGTCCAGGTCCACCACGTTGATCGCGTCGATCGCCGCGTTCGTGTCCGCGTACGCGGTCAGCAGCACCCGGCGCGCACTCGGGTACACGTCCAGGGCCTGCTCAAGGAACTCGATCCCGTTCATCTGCGGCATGCGGTAGTCCGCCAGGATCACCGCGACGAGATCACCGCGCAGCTTCAGCTCGCGCAGCGCTTCGAGAGCACTCTCGCCGGACTCCGCGCGCACGATACGGTACGTCTCGCCGTAACGGCGTCGCAGGTCACGGGCTACGGCACGCGAAACTCCCGGGTCGTCGTCCACGGTCAGGATGACGGTCCGTGCTGCGTCTGTGCCCTGTGCCATTCGTCTCCCACCCCGAGAGGTCGGCGTCCTCGCGCGGATGCGCGGGGCGCCCTTCCAGTTGCACGCCCATCGTATGTTCGATCCCCCCGGTCCGCTTCGGAAAAGGGACGTACCGCCCGCCAGGGCCCGCCGGGTGTCGTACGGCCGACCCGGGGCAACCGGAGACGGGAGGCAATGATGAACGCAAGCACGTTGACACGAGGCAGCCGGGCGGGGAAGCAGAAGGCTGCCCCGGCCATCGAGGGGGCGGCGCGGGCGGGGTTCACCGCGCGCGGTGTCATCTACTTGTTGGTGGGTCTGCTGGCACTGCAGATCGCCTTCGGCGACGGCGGAAAACAGGCGGACCAGGGCGGCGCGCTCCAGGAGGTCGCGGGCAAGCCCTTCGGGGAGGTCGTGCTCTGGGCGCTGGCCGTCGGACTGGTCGGCATGGCGCTGTGGCGGCTGTCGGAGGCGGTCTTCGGCGCGGCGGGCCCCGACGGCGACAAGGCGAAGAAGAGGCTGGCGTCGGCGGCACGGGCCGTGTTCTACGGCTTCGTCGCCTACTCCGTGATCTCCTTCGCCGCGGGCGCCGGCGGCAGCGGTTCCAGCGACGGCAAGTCCCGGGACGCCACGGCCAAGGCCATGGACCTGCCCGCCGGGCAGTGGATCGTGGGTGTGGCGGGCGTGGTGATCGGCTGCGCGGGCGTCTGGATGGCCGTGCAGGCCATCCGCCGCAAGTACCACAAGCACATGAGGCTCGGCGCGATGTCGCACCGGGTGCGCCAGGCGGTCGACGTGACGGGCATCGGCGGCGGTGTGTCCCGCGGTCTGGTGTTCGCCGTCGCCGGCGGCTTCGCGGTCCGCGCGGCCTGGGACTACGAGCCGGACAAGGCCAAGGGCATGGACGACACCCTGCGCTCGTTCACCGAGACCCCGGCCGGGCCCTGGCTGCTGGTGCTGATAGCCGTCGGCCTGATGCTCTTCGGTCTGTTCTCGTTCGCGATGGCCCGGTACCGCAAGGTCTGACCGGCTGCCCGACACAGGTGTGGCCCCGAATCCGTCCTCCGGATCCGGGGCCACACCCATGTTCGGCAGCAGGTCAGCAGGTCAGCAGGGTAGTCCGGCGGGCGCGGTCGCCCACGTGGTGTCCGGCTCCGTGGCCAGCGTGAACTTGAGCGTGCCACCCGTCCGCAGCAGGCTCCCGTCCGTCCAGGACCGGTCGTGCGTACGGCCGTTGAGCCGCACGCCGCCCACATACGCGTGCGTGGCGTCGGCGGCGGGCGCGTCGATGACGAGGTCGCGGCCGGGCCGGTCGATCACGGCGTGCGGGAACAGCGGCGCGCCCAGCAGGAGGTTGGCGCTGCCCGGCGTCTGCGGGTAGACGCCGAGCGCCGAGAAGACGTACCAGGCGGACATGGTGCCGAGGTCGTCGTTGCCGGGCAGTCCCGTGGGACCCGTGCCGTAGACGGTGTCGAGGATCTGCCGGACGGTCGCCTGGGTCTTCCACGGCTGGCCGAGCGCGTTGTAGAGCCAGGGGGCATGGATGCCGGGCTCGTTGGTCGGGTCGTAGCGCAGCGCGTCGCCGCCCTTGACCGACCAGGACCCGTCGGCCTTGTGGAAGAAGCCGTCGAGCCGCCCGGCGGCCACCTCACGCCCGCCCATCGCCTCGGCGAGCCCCTGCACGTCCTGCGGCACCATCCAGGTGTACGTGGCACTCGTGCCCTGGGCGAACCCTCGGTCGCTGCCGGGGCTGAACGGCGTGACCCACGACCCGTCCAGGTTGCGCGCCTGGATGTAACCGTCGATGCCCGCCCCGTCCGTCGCGGCGGAGTTGTAGACGTTGCGCCACCAGCCGCCCCGATCGGCGAAGTAGGCGGCCTGCTCGTCACGGCCCAGCAGCTTCGCCCAGCGGCCGAGCGCGTCGTCGGCGACCGAGTCCTCCAGGGTCTCGGCGGCACCGCCCCAGCAGTGGCAGACGTCCTGCGCCGCGTACCCGGAGGTCATGTACTGCGCCAGGTTGGGCCGTTGGCCGGTGCACTGGCCGGGGCAGCCCGCGTCGGAGAGCCCGTCGGGGTGCGGCACGGTGGCCTGCTTCGCCAGCGAGTCGAAGGCGCCGCGGTAGTCGAAGTTGCGCACACCCATGGCGTAGAAGGTGGCGAGCGTGGCGGCCGTCGGGTCACCGGTCATGACATGCGTCGGGCCGTTGATGTGCACCCACCGGTCCCAGACCCCGCCGTTCTGCTCGGCGAAGTTGTACAGCGACTGGGCGAAGTCCCCGGCGATACGCGGCTTGAGCAGCGCGAGCAGCTGGATCTGCGCCCGGTACTGGTCCCAGCCCGAGAAGTTGCTGTACTGCGCCCCCTGTCCACGCTCGATCCGATGGGCCTTCCCGTCCATGCCGGGATAACGCCCGTCGGTGTCGCTGACCAGGTTGGGCTGCTGGAGGGAGTGATAGAGGGCGGTGTAGAAGGCGGTCCGCTGAGCTTCACTGCCGCCCCCGATCCGCACGGACCGCAGCTCACGGTCCCAGGCCCGGCTCCCGGCCGCCGCCACCTGGTCGACGCTCGCTCGCGGCTTTATCTCCTCGCGGAGGTTGGCCTCGGCGCCCGCGAGACTCACGTACGAGATGCCGAGCCGCATGTGGACATCGTTGTCGGACCCGGTGTCGAAGCCGACATAGCCGCCCGAGCCGCGGCCCGCGCGGTCGGCGCCCGTGGCGTAGCCCTCGCCGCCACCGCCCGTGGTGGAACCGGGGGAGAGGGTGCCGTCCTTCCACGTACCCGTGCTGGAGAACGCGCGGTCGAAGGAGGCGGTGAAGTAGAGCCGGTAGTAGCTCTTGCGGTTGTTGGTACCGCCGTTGGCACGCCGACCGCAGAACGCGCCCGTCAGCACCGACCCGGTCACCTTGCGATGGGCCTGGTCGATCTTCACCTCCGCGTCCTCGCTCCCGTTGAGGGAGTTGGAGACCCGGAAGAGCAGGTTGGCGGGCTTGTCGGCGGGGAACGTGAAGTCGGCGACGCCGGCCCGCTGCGACACCGCGAGGTCGGCGCGGGCGCCGGAGTCGAGACCGACGGAGTAACGGCCGGGCACGGCCCGCTCGTCGGCGTGCGAGAAGTTGGCCGCGTACACGGCGTCCGTGGTGTCCGCCGAGGGCGACGAGGTGACGTCTCCGACGAACGGCATGATCGGTACGTCGCCCGCGGCCCCCGGGTTGCAGCCCGCGCCGTTCACATGCGTGAGGCTCAGCCCGCGCAGCCGGGTCGCCCCGTACTCGTAGCCGTTGGCCGCGCCGGTGCTGGTCTGGTCGCCCCGGGTACTGGTGGGCGACCAACCGATCATCCCGTACGGGAGGTTGGCGCCCGGGTAGGTGTTGCCCCCGTTCGCCGTACCGATGAGCGGATCGACGTACGCGGTGGGGCGGGCGGGCGCGGCGGCGTCGGCCGCCGCGGAGACCGGCCCGGGCAGTGCGGCGGCGAGCGCGGTGGTCAGCGCGAGAGCGGCGGCTCTCCTGCCGAACCTCCGCGACACGGCGGTGGATCTGAGGACCATGTGCGAGGAAACCTTCCGTGTGGACGGGCGGCGCGGCCGGCCGCCTGACAGCGGACCGGCCCCGCGGAGTGCCGCCGACGAGAGTAGGCCCCCGAACCACGCACACCCCCGCCAAAACCGCCAACCTCGATGAACGCCCGATGAACCCCCAGCGCACACCCAAGCCCCGCAAGGGGCGCGGGGAACGGCGCGAGCAACCCCCACGGACGGTCACTCGACGTCGAACGGCCACCCCCCCCAGGGGCGCGGGGAACTGCGCGACCAGCCCCCACCGACCCGCACACGACACCACCCAGCGGAGCGAACCCGCGGAGCGAACAGGCCCCGCCACCTCCCGGCGACGGAGCCCGTCCGACAAAACCGCGCCAACATCACGCCGTGTGCAACGTCAACCCATACCGGTTGAGGATCTCGTTGATCGGCTGGTACCAGGTCTCACCACCGGTGGAGCAGTTCCCCCACCCACCGGAAGTGACCCCCTGCGCCTGGTCACCGCTGATGAACGACCCACCCGAGTCACCGGGCTCCGCACAGACACTCGTCTTGGTCATCTGATGCACAGCGCCCTGGCTGTAGTTGACCGTCTCGTTCTTCGCCAGCACGTTCCCGCAGTGCCAGTGCGTGGTCGACCCCGACCGGCAGATGGACGCCCCGATCGGCGCCTCGTTGGAGCCCCGCACGAGCTGGTCGGACACGGTGCCCCAGCCGAGCACGACGGGCACGGTCCACCACCCGCTGCCGACGTTCACCCACGCGTAGTCGTTGTCGGGGAACGACGACCCCTGGATGTTGCCTATGTACGAGCGGTCCCAGCCACTGACACCCTGCCCGGCCCCACCGCAGTGCCCCGCGGTGACGAACCCGCCGTGCACGGAGAAGCCGATGGAACAGCGCACGTTGCCGGTGTAGAACGGGTCGCCGCCGACGGTCCCGGCCGCGAACGTCTCGGGCGCCGACGCGGTCTCCTCGACGGTGACGGCGACCGAACCACCGGCCCGCGCCTTCGCGAGGAACGCCCGGACATCGTTGTCAGCCCGCTGCCCGGCGACGACGCCCACGACGACCGAGCTGGACTCGGCGTCGACGTACCAGTTGCTGACCCCGTCGGGCGCGGCCAGCTTGTCGATGCGCGCCTTGGCCGCGTCGAGCTGCCGCGCGCTGTACTTGACGGTGCGGACACTCGCCCCGGTCTCCCGCACGGAGGCGAGCGTGGCGGCGGACGCGCCGTCCTTGACGGCGACGGTCAACTTCCCGCTGTCGGCGTCGAACCAGGAGCCGCCGTACGCGGCGCCTGCCGCGCGCTCGGCCTTCGGTTCGGCGGCCGTCGCCGTCTTCTCGGCGGCGAGACGGGCCTCGGCGCCGGCCTTCGTCAGCCCGAAGTCCCGGCGCATGGCGTCGATGAGGGCGTCGGAAGCGGGAGCTTTCGAAGCGGAGGTGGGGGCGGCGTCGGGGGCGTCGGCGGCCGAGGCGGATCCGGCGCCGACGGCTGCCCAGGAGCCGATCAGGAGGAGGGAGGCCAGACAGGTGCTCAGGGTCGTGGTGCGTCTCAAGGCGATGGCCCTTCGTTGTTCCAGCAAGGTGGGGGCGGAACAGCTGAACTATGAGAGCGCTCTCATCTCATGCGGGGCAGAGCCTAGCGGCAGACCATCGTCAGGTACAGACCAAGAACAGGGGTTGTCGGCGGGCGGGGAATCGGTCAGCGGGCGAGCGGAATGCCGTACGCCCGCTCCACGCGCAGCCGCAGGACGAGCCGCCCGTCGCGGACCATCGCGGCCCGGTAGTCGTCCCAGTCGGGATGTTCGCCCTGTACGTCCCGGTAGAGCCGGATCAGTTCCTCCACGGTCTCGTCGCCGGGCTCGCGGGCCACGGGCGAGAGATCGGCGACGCCCTCGGCGACGGTGTAGGCCCAGCGGTCCGCGCTGGTCACGTGGTACGAGGCCCGGGGATCGCGGCGCAGATTGCGCGTCTTGGCGCGGCCGTCGGTGAGCGACACGCGCACGATCCGCTCGTCGGGGTAGTACGCGTGGTTGACGTTGGACAGCTGTGGGCGTCCGTCGCGCTTGAGCGTGGTGAGCACCCCGCCGTCGTACTCGGAGAGGAGTCGAAGCAGTGCGTCCTGGCCGGGACCGGCGTCATCAGTCATGCGCTGAGCAACGCCCGCGCCTACGCGGAACATTCCGGCGGCAGGCGAACGCGACACCCGGTACGCGGTACGGAGGGTGGGGTGCGGCGAACGGAACCGCCGCGCCTCACCCTCCGTATCGGCGGGACAGCCGGAAGCGCTGCACGAATCAGGACGCGCTGCACGAACCGATCGCCGGCGCCGAGGAGTTGCCGTTCTTCATGACGGTGAACCCGAAGCTCGTCGACGCCCCCGCCGCGAGACTCCCGTTGCCGTTGGGCCTCATGGTCATGACGTTGCCGCTGGAGTCCCAGCTGGGTGTGCCGTTCCAGGTCGTGGAGATCTTCTGCGGAGAGGTCACCGTGACGGTCGTCGTCCAGCCGGTGATGGCGGTACTGCCCGCGGTCACCGTCACCTGCCCGTTGAAGCGGTCGCTCCAGTCGTTCGTCCTGCTGTACGTGACCGTGCAGGCGGCGCCGCCCCCGCCTCCGCCGCTGCCGCCGAGCGCGGTGAGTACGGCGGTGTAGGCGGCCTTCTTGGCGTAGTTGCCGTCGAACAGCAGCGGGGTGCCGCTCGCGCGCCAGGAGTACTTGTCGGTGACGCCCCAGACGGTGATGCCGGTGCAGCGGGAGACGCCGAGGCAGGCGTTCACCACGTTGGTGTAGCTGGTGGCCTGCGCCGTGCCGGAGCCCTCGATGTCCAGCTCGGTGATCTGCACGTCGACGCCGAGGTCGGCGAAGCGCTGCAGGTTCGCCCGGTAGTCGCCCGGCACGGGGGAGGCGCTGTTGAAGTGTGACTGGAAGCCCACGCAGTCGATCGGCACGCCGCGTGCCTTGAAGTCCTTCACCAGGTTGTAGACGGCCGTGCTCTTCGCGTTGACGCCGTCGGTGTTGTAGTCGTTGTAACAGAGCTTGGCGGCCGGGTCGGCCGTCCGCGCGGTGCGGAACGCCTCCTCGATGAAGCCGTCACCGAGCCTGTCCTGGAAGGGCGAACTGCGCCGGGCGCCGCTGCCGCCGTCCTGGAACGCCTCGTTGACGACGTCCCAGGAGTGGATCTTGCCCTTGTAGTGCTGCATGACCTGGGTGATGTGGTTGTTCATCGCCGTCCTGAGGTCGGAGGCGCCGAGTCCGCCGACCCAGCCGGGCAGCTGGGAGTGCCAGACGAGGGTGTGCCCGCGGACCTTCATGCCCTTGCTCTGCGCATGGCTGACGATCTGGTCGGCCGATCCGTACGAGAAGGAGTTGCGGCTGGGCTCGACGGCGTCCCACTTCATCTCGTTCTCGGGGGTCACGGAGTTGAACTCCGTGTCGAGCGTCGAGGCGTACGCGGCCTCGCCCAGGTGGTTGGCCGCGACCGCGGTGCCGAAGTAGCGGCCCTTCTCGGCCGCCGCGGCGCCGAGCGTGCTCGCCGCCACGGCCGTTCCGGCGAGAGCCGTGACCCCGGCCGCGGCGAGCAGGCTCGCCACGCCGAACACCAGGGCTCTTCGAGCCCGTGACCTGCGGGGCGGAGGTGTGACCGTGCGATCCGTGCGTGTACGGGTGAGCATGTCGTCCCCTTCTGCGGTATCGAAAGTTTCGAGCATGTTTCCGAATGGCTGCGCAGACCTTACGGCCGGTCATACGGGCCGTCAACGGGCTGCGCCGGGCCGTATTTCGGTTGGCTCAAGTTGACCGGGTCGCCTCATGTGTCGCCCGCATTCTCTTGCCTTACGGTCACGTCCCGCCTATGTTCCCCTGAATATTCGTCAGGAGGACCGAATGTTTCGAATGAGGGGACGGAAGCAAGGTGCGAGCGTGATGGGTGAGTGATCCCGCGCGCCTGACAAGTTCCTCATAGGTGTCGGTCAGGGTCGACGCATGATCACGAGCACACGCGGCGCAGGACGCCGTTCCGCCGTCGTCCCGGCGGCCGCCCTCCTCCTCGCCGTCCTCGTCGGCTGCGGCGCCACAGAGACGAGGACGACGGAGCGCGCACCGGGAGCGCACCCGACGAGGGGCGGCGGGGCCGAGCCCGCCCCCGCACCCCGGATCTCCCTTGACGTGGCACCGCGGCAACTGCCGGGCCTTGGCCCCAGGACCTCGGCCGAGATCCCGCCGAAGACGCGTCAGGTGCTCCTGGTCACGGGCCGGGGGCGCGACTCCGCCGTGTCCACCGCGGTGCTGTACGAACGCACGGCGTCCGGCTGGCACGCCGGGACCGTCTGGCCCGCGCACAACGCCTTCAAGGGCTGGACCGACCGTCATGTGGTCGGCGACCTCCGCTCACCCGTCGGCGTGTACACGCTCACGGACGCGGGCGGCCTGCGCGGCAATCCTGGCACCCGACTCCCGTACGACCACTCCGGTGGCTTCTCCGTGGACGGCACCGGCTTCGAGGGCGAGCCCCTGGCCGGCTCCTTCGACTATGTGATCGCCATCGACTACAACCGCGAACCCGGCACCTCACCGCTCGACTGGACGCGCCCCCTCGGCGCGGGCCGGGGCGGCGGCATCTGGGTGCACGTCGACCACGGCGGCCCCACCCAGGGCTGTGTCAGCCTGCGCGAGGACCACATGAAGGCCCTGCTGCGCGCCGTCGAACCCGCCCGCCACCCGGTGATCGTCATGGGCGACGCGGCCTCGCTCAGACGCTGAATCCCGCTGCCGCCCGCCCTCGCCCCGGCGCCGGTACCAGCAGGTTGTGAGGAAGATGTCAGGACGTGGGAAGCCCCTCACGACGGGTCCCACCACGCCCTCAAGCACTTAGCATCGGGCCTCGTGTGCGCACACGTGCTGGTTGCCGAGGACGACGAGAAGCAGGCCGAGCTGATACGCCGCTCCCTGCTCAGCGAGGGACACACCGCCACCGTGGTCCACGACGGCGGGGCCGCGCTCGCGGCGGCCCGGGAGCGCCGGCCCGACCTCGTGGTCCTGGATCTGATGCTGCCGGTGATCGACGGCTTCGGCGTGTGCCGGGCGCTGCGCCGCGACGACGACATCCCCGTCCTCATGCTCACCGCCCGCTCCACGGAAGAGGACGTCCTGCTCGGCCTCGAACTCGGCGCCGACGACTACATGACCAAGCCGTACAGCCCGCGCGAGCTGATGGCCCGTGTCCGCACCGTCCTGCGCCGCAGCGGACGGCAGGGCGCCGGGCACCGCGAGGACCCGGTCGTACGGGCCGCGGGGATCACCGTGGACCCTCTACGGCACGAGGTGGTGTGCGACGGGGCGCCGGTGGAGTGCACCCCCGACGAGTACGAGATCCTGCTGGCCATGGTCGCCGAGCCGGACCGGGTCTTCTCCAGGCGGCAACTGCTGCGCCGCACCCGGGGTGTCGACCGGGCCTCGACCGAGCGGGCCGTCGACGTGCACATCATGAACCTGCGCAAGAAGACCGAGGCGGACCCGCGCAGACCGGTCCGGCTGCTGACCGTCTTCGGCGTGGGCTACAAGCTCAGCGGTGAGCGGGGGTGAAGCGGTCGGTACCGCTGCGCAAGCGGCTGCTGGTCCGCCTGTTGATCACCTCGGTGCTGATCGCCATCTGTTCCGTCGCGGCGACCGCCTGGCTGGCCGTGGAGACGACGACCCGGGCGATCCAGGAGGAGCAGGGCCAGGTGCTGGCCGAGGACATGGACATCCTCCGGCAGCTGAGCGGTTACGCGGCCACCCACCGCGACTGGTCGGACGTGGCGAGGACCGTCCGCGCGCTGTCGGACAGAACCGGCCGCCGCATCGCCCTGACGACCCCGGCCCGTACGCCGATCGCGGACTCCGAGACGCGGAACACGGCCCTGCCGCCCCGGGCCGCCGCGGCGGTGGACCCGCTGCACACCGACACCTTCACCGACCCCGGCGCACAGGTCACCGGCATCGATCCGCGCGCGGTGGGCCCGTACCGTCTCACCCGCGCCGAGCGTGAACACGTGGCCCTGCTGGCCGAGAAGCGGCGGGCGTGCTTCGCGGCCAACGGCGTCGAGACCTCCGTCACGCGGCTGCCCACCGGCCGGTCCGTCCTCACCGACGCCGACGGAACCGTCGACGGGGGCCAGGCGCCGACGAACTGCGCCGACGGCGTGCTGAACACGCCCACCGCGACGGAGCGGAAGGCCCTGGCCGAACTGACCGCCCACACCGAGGACTGCCTGGGCCGCGCAGGAACCGAGTTCGACGCCCCCCTCGGCCTCACCGTCGATTTCACGGACCACTCCTCGCCGGCCCGTTACGTCGCCAAGATGTCGCCGGTGGCGCGGCTCACCACCGACCGGGCGCGGAGCGCGGAGCGGACCAGACAGGCGGCGGTGGCCAAGCAGGCCGAGAGGTGCGTGGACAGCTCCCGCCGCCGACAGCTGGCCCCCTATGTCGCCCCGGCCGCCGAACTGTTCCTGGGCCACGCCGACAGCGCCGCCCCGCGCTTCGACATGTCGGCCGCCAACAAGGCCAAGGTCACCGGCGTCGCCGGTCTCGTCCTCGCCCTCACGGTCGCCGCCACGGCCCTGGTCGCCGGCCGGCTCGTACGCCCCCTGCGCGCCCTGACGCACGCCGCCCAGCAGCCACCCGACCAGCATGTACGCGTACCCGTGACCACCCAGGACGAGACGGGCATCCTGGCCGTGGCGTTCAACGACCTCACCGAGCGCCGCGAACGCATGGAGGCACAGCGCAAGGCGATGGTCGCCGACATCGCCCACGAACTGCGCACCCCGCTCACCAACATCCGCGGCTGGCTGGAGGTGGCCCGCGACGGCATCGTCGACCCGGACCCCGAACTCCTCGCGTCCCTGCACGAGGAGGCGCTCGTGCTCCAGCGGGTCATCGACGACCTCCAGGACCTCGCGGCCGCCGAGGCGGGCACCCTCGCGCTGCACCGCGAACCGGTCCGCGCCGACGAACTGCTCGAACAGGTCGTCGCGGCGCACCGCGTGGCGGCCGGGGCCGCGGGCATCGGGCTGCGCACGGCGGTGGACGGCACCCCGTGGCTGCACGCCGATCCGCTCCGGATGCGGCAGGCACTCGGCAACCTGGTGTCCAACGCGATCCGCCACACACCCGCCGACGGCACGATCACCCTCTCCGCCCGACGCCACGGCGACGCGGTCCACTTCCAGGTGGCCGACACCGGCGGCGGCATCGCCCCCGAGGATCTGACCAGCGTCTTCGAGCGGTTCTGGCGGGCGGAGAAGTCCCGCAGCAGACGCACCGGCGGCAGCGGCCTGGGCCTGCCCATCGTGCGCCAACTGGTCACCGCCCACGGCGGTACGGTCACCGTCACCAGCGAGGTCGGCGAGGGATCGATCTTCACCCTGCGGCTCCCCGACGCCACTTGACCGATCGTCGCCACCCGTGACGGGTGGTCCGGGTACCAGGATCCGCGGTCCTGCCCACAGGAGAGATCTGGTTGCTCCGGCCCCACCGGCGCACTGTGGACGCATGGACACCACCCAGCAGCCGGAGGTCAGGATCCGAGTGACGCCTCTGCGTCGCCTCAGCGGGGGCACGTACGTGCCCCGCGCCGATCAGAAAACTCCCGCGCAGGCCGACGACGGCTCGCGTACGGGACGATGAACGGCGGCCCACACCCTCGGGTGTGGGGCCGGCCGCCGTTCATCGTCCCGCCGGGTCAGCTCGCGGGCGCCCGGTCCGGTTCGGCCGGCTGCCCGGCCAGCTGCCGTACGTCGGGCCGCGGGCGGGGCCTCGACGAGGCCAGCAGCGAGACCAGCGCCGTCAGGGCCGCCAGTGCGGCGAGCACGGCCGCGAGACCGGCGAGCCACGGCGGCGCCAGCGTCAGGTCCAGGGCCCGGGACAGACCCGCCGACCGGACACGGCCTTCCAGGAGCTGGGCGACGGCGAGTGCCGCAGGAACCATGATGCCCACGGCGAGCACCGGCACCACGCTGCGGCGGAGCAGCGCCAGACCCAGCAGGACGCACAGACCGCAGGCGGCGGCGACGAACCCGAAGGCGCCGAGGGAGGCGCCGTCGCGGTGCGGCGGGAAGTGGGCCAGCCCGCACACCACGAGCATCAGGGCCGCGGCCAGCCGCGGCCACGCGGGGGAGCCGACGGTCTTCGCGGGCCTGTTCCGGCGCCCTTTGGCCGTACGGCCGATGGCGACCGTGCCGCCCGCCGCGAGCAGCCGGTCCCCGGAGGGAGGCCCGTCCTTCGCGGCCGCGCGCGCCGCCTCGGCCGCCTTCTTCTCCTCGCGCGTCGGCGGTTTCACCTGCTGCCGGCCCTCGCGCACGCCCTGCTCATGGGCCATGCGGCCGATCAGCTCGACGAGTTCCTCGACCGGCCGGCTGGTGGCGGCGGCCCGCACCGCGGCCTCGCCGCAGTGGGGTTCCAGCGGGGGCCGGTGCAGCAGCGCCATCAGCCGGGTGACGTCCTCCACGGGCCGGCCCTCGGCCGCCGCGCGGATCGCCTCGTCGGCGCTGTCGGCGTTCCTCGGCGGCCGGGTCAGCAGGGCCACCAGCCGGCTCACGTCCTCCACGGACCGGTCCGTGCCGACCGCCCGCAGCGCGTCGACCGTGGCCCTCGCGTACTCCGGTGACTGCTCCAGCAGCTCGATGAGCTCGATCACCTCGTCCAGCGGCCGGTCGGCTACCGCGGCGTGCACCAGTCCGTCGACCGGGTTGATGTACGCGGGATCGGCCTCGATCTCGCCCTGGTCGGGGTACTTCCTGTCGAACTCGGCGGCCGAGTCGGTGACCCGCGGGTCGACCTTGGCCACCGGGGCCGGGGTCGGCGCCGGAGCGGGTGCCGATGCGGGTGCGGAGGAGGAGGGAGAGGGGGAGGCGGGGTGCGCGCGGCGGGCCTCGTCTGCCGGTTCCGCGTAGCGGCGCTCGTCGCGCTCGTCCCGCTGCTCGCGCTCGTCCCGTTGGTGCCTGCCGTCCCTGTCGTTCCGGTCGGCCGGGGAGGCGGCGTAGCGGCGGGGCGCCCTGTCGGCCGCGTCGGGGTACCGATGGGCGACTTCGTCGACCGGCGGCTCGGGGCGGCGGCGGTCGGTCTCGTCGGCGTACCGCTGCTCGGCGGCGTCGGCCCGGTCCGCGTACCGCTGCTCGATCTCGTCGAGCGGGTCGGGGTACCGGTGGTCGGTCTCGTCGGCGGGGTCGGCGTACCGGTGCTCGTCGGCATCGGCCGGGTCGGCGTACCGCTGCTCGACCGCTTCGGCCGGTCCGGCGTACCGGGGTTCGGCCGCGTCGGAGTACCGGCGCTCGGGTCTGCGCGCCGGCCGGTCCGGTGCCTCCTCCGGCACGGCGTGCCAGGGTGCGGAGGCGGGTAGCGGCGGGATGGTGGCGTCGACCACGCTCTCGGGTGATATGCCAGGTCGATCGGCGTCGAAAGGCGAACGGGTTGTCATACTCGGCTCCCTACGAAGGGTGCAGTCGCTGTCGTGGCCCGGATGTGCGGCCCGAGAGTTGCTGTGCGACCTTTCTAAGCGCCCCCGCCAAACGCCGCCAACGGGATGAGGCGTACGTGTGACGCGGACCGGAACCGGACCGTTCACGGCGTCAGTCGTCGGGTGTGCCGTACAGCCACAACCGCAGCAGTCGGCTGAGCCCCGGCATGATCAGATAGGTGAGCACGGGCAGCAGCACGACGGGGAAGACGGCGGCGCGCAGCGGCAGGGGCCAGGCCGCCGTACCGGGTGCCACCAGCCACTGGATGAGGAACGTCATCGGATAGGCGCCGAGGAACGTCGTCAGGACCATCTTCCAGCGCGGCGGAGCCTTCACGGTGGTGCCGGGGAGCCGGAACCAGCTCTCCATCCCGGTGGTCGACTGGCGCTCGTCACGGACCTCGGTGGCGATGCCCTCGATCCGCGCGTGCCACTCCGCGCGCTCGGGCGACATCAGCCAGTCGGTGAGCCGCTGCGGGTCGGCGAAGCGCAGCACCGCGTGGAACCGGTGCCCGGGCTCCGGTCGCAGCCAGGACACCCCCTGGCTGCCGGGGAACCGCGCGACGCAGTCGGCGACGCCCCGGGTCCACTCCTCGAATTCGGCCTCACGGCCGGGACGCACCTGCCAGGTGAGGACCGTGGTGACGGGTTCGGCGCATGGGACCTGCGGGGTGCTCATGACCACAGCGGGTTCCATGGCCCCGGCGGGTCATGCACGCACCTGCGAAACGGGCCGCTGCCGGTGAGGACGGACGCCGGGGGTTCAGCCGTGTGTGTTGTCGTGCACGCCCGGGCTGACTATCTCGTCCAGCGTCCTGCGTACGGCCTCATAGGTGTGTCCGCGCAGCTCGGCGTCGCGTGAGCTGTCCGGATCGGCGGTCTTCAGCTCCTCGCTGCGGGCCTTCCACGCCTGCTCCTCCCGGCCCGCCCAGGAGCGGGCCCGCTGAATACGGCGCAGGAGTTCGTCGGAGTCCACCACGTCAGTCATGAGATATGAGTACCCACGCACGCCCTTTCGACCCAGGCGCCCGGGGACTGCCCAGGGACTGCCCGGGGGACGCGGGACCGTCAGGCCTCCAGGAGGTCCAGCAGGTCCGCGAGCGGCAGGGGTTTCGCCAGGTGGGCGTCGAATCCGGCCTCGCGGGACAGCGTACGGTCGGTGCCGCGGCTGAAGCCGGAGACCGCGATGAGACGCAGCGAGGCACCCTGCGGGCGCGAGCGCACGGCACGGGCCACCTGGTAGCCGTCCATGTCGGGCAGCCCGAGATCGCACACGACGACGTCGAAGAGATGGCCCTCGGTCGCGGTGACGGCGTCCGCGCCCGTGTGGACGACCGTGACGTGATGCCCCTGGCGGTCCAGCAGCGTGCGGTAGGTCGCTGCGAGATCCGTGTTGTCCTCGACGATCAGCACGGCCAGCTGCCTGCGCCCGCGGCGGGCCGTCACGGGCCGGGCCGGCGGCGGGGCGCCGTCGGACGCGGCCAGCGGCAGCACGGCGGTGAACGAGGCTCCGGTGCCGGGACCGTCACTGTGCGCGGAGATCCGGCCTCCGTGCAGATCGAGGATGGTGCGCACCACCGACAGGCCGAGGCCGAGGCCCTCGGGGGTCTGCGGACCGGCCGGCGCGGCCCGCATGAACACCCCGAACAGCTCCTCGGCCTGCCCGGGGTCGAAACCGATCCCGTCGTCCTGGACGGTGAGCCGCGCCCGGCCCTCCCCGGCCGACAGGTCTATGGCCGTACGGCCGCCCGGCTGCGTGTACTTGAGCGAGTTGGACAGCAGGTTGGTCAGCACCTGGGCCAGCCGCAGCCGGTCGCCGTCGACGAGCACCGGGTGGTCGGGCAGCCGGATCTCCAGCACGCGCCCCTCGTGCCCGAACAGGCCACGGATGTCGGCGCAGGCGCTCTCGACGGCCGAGCGCAGGTCCATCCGCTCGGGCACCAGCTCCAGCCGGCCGGTCACCGCGCGGGTGCCGTCCAGCAGGTCGTTGCTCATCCGGGCCAGGATGCCGAGCTGCCGTTCCAGGACGGACAGCGCGGGATGGCCACCGGGCATGTCGAGCCTCAGCAGCTCGGTCGCCGCGGTGGCGGCGGCCAGCGGATTGCGCAGCTCGTGCGAGAGCGTCGCGATGAACCGGTCCTTGGCGCGCTGCTCCTCCCGCAACCGGTGTCCCGCCGCGTCGAGGTCGCCGTTGAGCCGCCGCAACTGCTCGTTGACCTCGCGGATCTCCCGTGCGCGGACGAACAGGTCGATCTCCATGCTCTCCGCGCGGGTCCGCGCCTCCGCGGCGGCCCGCTCCTTCTCGTGTCCGGCCTGTCGCACCAGCACGAACTCGGTGACGTCCTCGACCCGGTGGATGATGTGCGACACCCGGCCCCCGGCGTCCAGGACCGGAGTGTTGACCGGGCTCCACCAGCGTTCGACGAACCCGGTCCCGTCGCCGGTGCCCTCGTCCGCCGGGATGTCGTACCGCTGCAGCGCCATGGTGTCGGTACGTGCCGTGCCCACCACCGTCTCCAGCGACCGGCGCAGGTTGGCGACGCCGTCGGCCTCGGGATCGGCCGGGTTGTCGGGGAACACGTCGAAGACGGGGCGTCCGACGATGTCCCGCCCTCTGCCGGTGGCCGCGAGATAGGCGCGGTTGACCTCCACGATGACGAAGTCCGGCGTCAGGATGAGCAACGGGGAGAGCGCGAAGTCGAAGAGCTGCCGGAAATCCGGCACGGTGTACGGGCCGCCCGGCGGACCGCTGGATGGATCGTCCGGTGGGTTGCTCGACGGGTTGCCCGGCGGATCGCCGGACGGGTTGCTCGGCGGACTGGTCGTGGACACGGCGGCTCTCAGGGGTCGAGGCGGTACCCGTAGCCGCGCACCGTGGTGATCCTCGGGGCGGGCACGGGGAGTCGGGCGAGTTTTCCGCGCAGCCGGTACACGTGCTCGATCACGGTGGCGGACGGCTGCCAGGACGCGCCCCAGATCTGCTCCAGCAACTGCTCGGCGGAGAAGACGCGGCCGGGGGAGCGCGCGAGGAGTTCCAGGAGGGCGTACTCCTTGGGACGCAGGGTCAGGGCGACGCCCGCACCGCTCGCCAGACACGCGGCCGTGTCGATGCGCAGCGAGCCCACGTCGAGGACGGCCGGGATCTCCGGAGGCCGGCACCTGCGCAGTACGGCCCCGATCCGGGCCACCAGCTCGCGCTGCGAGAACGGTTTGACGAGATAGTCGTCCGCGCCGATCTCCAGCCCGGCCACCCGGTCCGTCTCGTGGCCGCGTCCGCTGACGACGATCACCGGCAGCCGGCTGATGGCGCGCAGGGCCCGCAGCAGTTCGAGTCCGCTGCCGTCGGGAAGCCCCAGGTCGAGGACGACCAGATCCACACCGCCGTCGTACATGACGGCCTTGCCGGCCCGGGCGTCCATGGCCCAGGTGACCGTGAAGCCCTCACGTTCCAGATGGGAACGGCACATCAGTGCGAAGTCGGTGTCGTCGTCGATCAGTGCGAGATGCGGACGCAACTGTCATCACCCGGCCCCACTGCCACCCGCTCGTTGTCTCGCTGGTGAGCGGGCGTTGATGCCCCGACCATGTGGCGAAGGTAGAACAGTGGGCACCCGCGGTTCAAGGGGGAGCCGCACGGGGGGAGTTCCGGCACGGGCTCGTGCGGCGCGGGGAGCGCACACACCGCCGCACCAGTCCGGGCCGGGACAGGGCCGTCGACGGGGCCGGGCCGTACGACGGGAACGGTCCGGTCGCCGTGGAACCGCGCGGTGACATCGACCCGGCCTGTGCGGCCCGGCTACGCACCTGGCTGGACCCGATGGTCGTCCTGCGTGCGTCGGCGTACGCCATCGACCTGCGTGCCGTCTCCCTCACGGACATCACGGATGTCACGGACAGCACGGACGGCACCGGTCTGAACATGTTCGTACGTTTCCGACGGCGGCCCTGACCGGGGCCACCGGAACAAGCGTCGGGGAACGGTCGTCACGACCGTTCCCCGAGCGGCGGCGCTACGGTCCGTCAGCGCCCGAAGTGGTGACGGCCCCCGTACTGGGAGCCGTGGTTCTCGCCCTCCCAGTGGGACGCCGCGCAGCCGTTGCCGTAGTAGGCGTGGCCGTCACCGGCGCCCGAGAACACGCCGCACGCGCGGAAGTCGCCCTCGTAGCGGCTGTCGTTGCGGCCATCGTTGTGGCGCTCGTCGTGGTCGTCGGCGATCGCCGCGCCGGCACTGCCCAGGATCGCGGTGGCGGCGAAGACGCCGGCGGCAAGGATGGTACGCACACGCATGGTTGCTCCCTGATGGAGAAGTGATGGACGGACGAGCGGGAGATCCGGCCACGCGGATCGCGTGGCCTCGCCGCTCCTAGGCCCATGCTCAGCGCCGCAAGTACCGTCCGCGCGCATTCATCCACCAAACGTGGGCGCCCCGCGGGAGCGAGGGGTCCCGGTCGGCCGCCCGCCCCGCCCCGCCCGCTCGTGTACGGGCAGGTCAACAGGGGTGTACCGGGATGGTCTCGGCCACGCGTGGGTTAGGGTCGTGACCTTGATCGACCCTAGGCACGCGCTGTAGGCACGGGCTGTACGCACGCAAGGAGAAGGACATGGCGGTGGAGGTGACCGACGCGCCCGGGGCGCGGCGTTACGAGGCACGGCTCGACGGAGCGCCCGAGGTCGTGGGGTACGCGGAGTACATCCGTACGACCGAGCTCATCGCGTTCGTGCACACCGAGGTGAGCCCGGAGTGCGAGGGCAAGGGCGTCGGTTCCGCGCTGGTCCGGGTCTCCCTCGACGAGGCCCGCGCCGCCGGTCTGCGGGTGCTGGCCACCTGCCCCTTCTACGCCGGCTGGATCGCCCGCCACCCCGAGTACGCCGACCTGCAGTACCAGGCGCGCAGCAGGGTCAGCGACTGAGGCAGGCCGGGGAGAGGCCCGCTACCCCTGGGCCGACGGCCGCCAGCCCAGTGCCGGGCCGAGCCGGGTGGCGATGTCGGTGAGGATCTGGACGTAGTCCGCGTGCCCGAAGGTGAACGGCAGCGCGAACGCGACCTCGTCGATCTCCCTGAACGCGGCCTGGGCGTACAGCCGTTCGGCGATCTCGGCGGAGGTCCCGACGAGATCGGGCGCGAACATCATGCGCGCGGGACCGTGGGTCGTCGTCGTACGCGGAGTGCGCTTCTCGACGTACGCCTCGTACTTCGCGCGCTGCTCGGCGGTGGCGCTGTCGGTGGGGATGACGACGAGCCCCTGGGAGACGCGGGCGCGCTCGCCGTCGGGGTGATGGGCGCGGAAGGCCCGTACGTGGGACAGCTGGATCTCGGCGAAGTCCTCGGACTCCTCCGCCTTCACGACACTGCTGGTCAGGAAGTTCATACCGTGCTCACCCGCCCACCGCGCCGACCGCAGGCTGCCGCCGCCGTACCAGAGCCGGCCGCCCAGCCCGGCCGCGTGCGGCTGGACGCGGTCCGAGAACACCTCGAACCCCTCGACGCCGCTGAAGTCGGTGGCCGGTTTGCCGCGTACGAAGTCCAGCAGCCGGGACACCCGGTCGTAGCCGAAGTCCTCGGTGTCGGCCGTGTCCGGGTACAGCGCGTCCTTGACCTGGTCGAAGTGCATCGGCGGGCCGACGCTGACGCCCGGATTGAGGCGGCCCCCGGACAGGAGGTCGACCGTGGCCAGGTCCTCGGCGAGGCGCAGCGGGTTCTCCCAGCCCAGCGGGATGACCGCGGTGCCCAGCTCGATCCGGCTGGTGCGCTGCGAGGCCGCCGCGAGGACGGCCACGGGGGAGGAGATCCCGTACTGGAGATGCCGGTGGCGCAGCCACGCGCTGTCGAAGCCCAGTCGCTCGCCGAGTTCGATGATCTCCAGCGTGGACTCGTGGCCCGCGCGGGGATCGGCGTCGTCGAACAGGCCGATGGTCAGGAAGCCCAGCTTCCGCAACGGTTGTGTGGGCAGCGGCACGGGGCTCCTCCGACGTCCGGTACGCGTTCTACGGGTACTGCACTGCTACGGCCCGACCGCTACCGCTCGGCCTTCTTGTCCTTGAGTTCCTTGATGCGCGCCGTCTCCTTGCGGACCTCGGCCTGGGTGGCGCGCTCCTTCTGGAGCCACTCCGGGGAGTCCGCCTTCAACGCCTCGATCTCGTCCGTGGTGAGGGCGTCCGTCACCCCGCCGCGGGCGAGCCCGGAGATGGAGACACCGAGCTTGGCGGCGACTACCGGCCGGGGGTGCGGCCCGGTGCGCCGCAGCTCCCGCAGCCACTCGGGCGGATCGGCCTGGAGCGCGGTCAGCTCGGAACGCGAGACGACACCTTCCTGGAACTCGGCGGGTGTGGCCTCTAGGTACACACCCAGCTTCTTCGCCGCGGTCGCGGGCTTCATCGTCTGGGTGTTCTCGTGCGACGTCATAACCGCAAGGGTATCGAGCATGTGAACCAGCGCCGACCACGGCGGGTAACCTGGCCAGGTGACAGGCTCGGAAGAATCCCCTTCGTTCCGGCTCGCGTATGTCCCGGGAGTGACGCCCAGCAAATGGGTGCGGATCTGGAACGAGCGGCTGCCCGACGTCCCCCTGACGCTCCACGCGATGTCCGTCGGCGACGCCCTCGACGCGCTGCGCGGCGGCGCCGCCGACGCGGGTCTGGTCCGGCTGCCGGTCGGCGGTACGGACCTCAGCGCGATCCCCCTCTACGCCGAGACGACCGTGGTCGTCGTCCCCAAGGACCACGTCGTGGCCGCGGTGGACGAGGTGAGCGCCGAGGACCTGGCGGACGACATCGTGCTGCACCCCCTCGACGACACCCTCGACTGGGAGCGCCTGCCGGGCCGCCCCGCGATCGAGCGCCCCGCCACGACGGCCGACGCGGTCGACCTGGTGGCGGCGGGAGTGGGGCTCCTCGTCGTTCCGCAGTCGATCGCCCGCCTCCACCACCGCAAGGACCTCACGTACCGGCCGGTGACGGACGCCCCCGAGTCACGGGTGGCCCTGTCGTGGCCGGAGGAGCGGACCACCGACCTGGTGGAGGACTTCATCGGCATCGTCCGGGGCCGGACCGTCAACAGCTCCCGAGGCCGTACCCAGCCCGCAGCCGAGCCGAAGGCAGCTCGCCCCCCGGCCAAGGCCACCCCCCGACGCAAGCCGGCGGCGGGCCGATCCAAGGGTGCCAAGAACACCAAGAACACGAAGGGCGCCAAGCGAGGCAAGCCCCGAGGCCGCTGAGCCCCGTAAGGGGCGCGGGGAACCGCGCGACCAGCCCTCACCGGCCCGCAGGTTCATACGACCTCGTCGGTGTCCCGTACGAGCCCGGCCACGTGGTCGGTGATCGTGTCGAGGATGTCCGCCCACGCCGAATCGTCCCCGAGCACCAGGAAGTTGAGCGTCAGCCCGTCGGTCATGGCCGCCAGATAGCGCGCCAGCACCGGCACGGGCACGCGCAGCACGAAGTCCATGTCACGGCTGAGCTGTTCGACCAGTTCCGCGTAGGTCTCGAAGTACAACTCGTACTGCCGCCGCGCCAGATGCTCGAACCCCGGCTGCCGCAGGGCGTACTGCGTCAGCTCGTACGTGAGCATGTGCTCGCCCGGGTGCGCGGACACATGGTCCCAGTAGGCCCGGAAGCCGGCCGCGACGGTCTCCCGCAGGGTCGCCCTCGGCCGGATCGCCTCGCGCACCACCGTGACGGAGTGACCGGTGATCGTCTCGATGACGGACTCGATCAGCGCCTGCTTGGAGTCGAAGCAGTAGTGGAAGACGCTCAGTGACACGCCCGCCTCGGCCGCGATGGACCGGGTCGTCGTCCTGGGGACGCCGTCCCGGGTCATCGCGCGGATGGCCGCCTCGGTGAGCTGACGGCGCCGCTCGGCCGACGGCTTCCGTGCCATGAGGTCCCTTTCCCGCCTGCTCGTTCCGGGTGGGTCACCGGTGGGCGTCAGCTGCTGTGGACGCCCACCTCGTACAGGGAGTAACCCCAGTCCGTACCGCGGTCCAGCCCGTGGATCCGCACATAGCGGGCGGGTGTGCCGGAGAACCTGGCCGTGTCCAGGCCGCCGTCCCCGGCGGTGGTGGACCACACGGACTGCCAGTCCGTGCCGTTGGTGGAGACCTCCACGCGGTACGACTTCGCGTAGGCGCGCTCCCAGTCGAGGGTGACACGCCTGACCGTGCTGGTGGAACCGAGGTCGATCCGCAGCCACTGGTCGTCGCTCCAGTCGCTGGCCCAGCGGGTGCCCGTGTCACCGTCCACGGCCCGGCCGGGCGCGTAACTGGTGAAGATGCTCGACTCCGACGAACTGGCCGACGCGGGCGCGCCCTTGGCGAGGTTCACCCCCGCCTCGTGCCGCTCCGCCGCACCCCAGGTGTCGAGGTAGGACTCGGCGCCCCGGAACAGGTCGTCCACGACACTCTGGCCCGCGACCAGCCGGATGTCCTCGATCCAGTCCGGTACGAGTCCGTAGTGGGCGGCCCCGTCGGTGTTGATGTCCCAGGTGCGCTGCCCGGTGGTCTGCCGGTCGAGCACGGCGGTGCCGTCGGTGCTGCGGAACGGGTACCGAACGGGGTTCGGGGCGTCCGCGCCGCGCGGGGCGGGCCAGCCTCCGACACCGTTCATGTCGGTGCCGTAGCCGTAGCCCACGTCGTACTTGTCGCGCAGGGCCTTCGTCCGCGCGGCCTCCGCGCCGAACTGCTCGGAGCCGTGCATGTACTGGGCGATGAACCCGCCGAGCCGGTAGACCCGCTCGGTCCAGTTCAGGTCCATCCAGCTGTGCGAGGAGATCACGCCGGGGTAGGACTCGGCCTCGAAGATGTCGAGGGCGCGGCCGGTGGCCTTGACGCCCATGTGGTCGATCTCCAGCATCATCTTGCGCTTCATCAGCCCGCGCACGGCGTACTCGCCGAGATCGGTGAGCCCGCGCTTGTTGCACTGCGCGTCCTCGTCGTACGTCGGTACGTCGACCCCCGCGGGCAGTTCCTTCTCGGCGCCCGGCGCCGCCGCGCCCCCGATGGGGTTGTCGTGCTGCGGGCCGGTGCACTTCTCCGTCTGCCAGAAGGTGCCCGTCGACAGGAACTGACCGACGTTGATCGCCGTACCGAGGCCGCCTTCGTCGAACCTGACCCCGCACAGGGCGTTGTCGAACTTGTGGCACAGGAACATGCTGCGCACACCGAGGTCGTACAGCTCGTCGAGACCGGCGTCGATGTCGGCCTTGTCGCACTGCGCGATGTCCAGGATCTGCTTGCAGCCGAACGGCTCGGACGTCTCCACGCCCAGGACGACGGCGAGTCTGCCCTGCTGGGCGACCTCGCGGGCCTGCGCGCTGTCGGTGACGATCCTGAACCAGCCCTTGCCCGGGCCGCCGTACATGGCGTCGATGTAGTCCTGCATGTCGTACGTCAGCTTCGCCTGCAGCCGGATCGAGGTCATCTCGTCGCAGCTGCGGTCCTTGAAGGGGTAGACCGAGCAGATCACGCCGTTGGTGACGAGGTCGTTGACGAGTACGCGCTGGCCGCCGCGCCAGGCCCGCTCGACCCAGGCGTAGTAGTTCTGCTGGTGGGTCAGCGAGTCATGGGCCGGCCAGTCCTTGAACGTGGGCCAGCCGTCCGGGTCGTGCTTGCCGTCGCCGCCGTTGGTGATGAAGTCGAAGAGGGCCAGCGAGCCGTCGGGGTAGTGCTCGGGACAGTCCTTGAGGGCGTCGGCGACGCCCGCCTTCGAGAAGGACTTGCCGCAGATGAGCCGCCCGCCGAACGCCTCGTTGGCCATGATGTGGTTGTGCGCGTCGACGAACCCGCGCACCTCGCCCTGGGAGTTCGTGCCCTTGAAGGGCTCCCCGGTGACGTTGATCTGCGAGTCGGGCGCGGGCCGCGCGGTCGGGTCCCACCAGTCCGTCCCGGCGGCGGAACTGGGCGTGGGCCCGAGCGCCATGGCCATCACGACGAGCAGCAGCGACAGGACCGTGAGAGGCCGGCGCCGGTGGAGAGGCTGTCGGGTCACGAACATCACCCACGTCTTCGGTCGACGACACGCTGCTTGTCATGACTCCTGCAAACGCTTGGGGATGAGAATCCCGACTGCGGAGAGGAGAGTCAAGAGTCCGGGACGCTTGACCTGATGGATCGTCGGGTCTCCGTTGGCCGGGTCGGCTGCGGGCCGGCGGGGGCGGGCTGCACGGTAGGGGCGCGGGGAACTGCGCGACCAGCCCCCACCGGCTCGCACGTACGAACCTCTTGCAGGAACGCGGCGACAGGTCGACGGCCCGACCGTCGGCGGCCCCGCTGATCAATGACACGCCTGACAGGGGCGTGACCGGGATGGTAGAAGCAGGACATGACCACTTGTTCCACCCGTACTTCTCCCACCCGTACCTCCTCCCCGGCCGGTGCACGATGACCGCGGGCATCGACACCCCGGACCGCAGGGGCCGTACCGGACTCGACCGGGTCGGCCTCGACCTGACGGGGAACCCCCGGGTCAAGGTGCGGGACGTGACCCTGCTGTCCTGCCACTGGTACGTGGAGCGCACCACGACGTTCGACCTCCAGCTCGCCGACGGCACCTGGTCCACCCAGGAGCGCGAGACGCACGACCGCGGCAACGGCGCCACGATCCTGCTGTACGACACGGAACGCGAGACCGTGCTGCTCACCCGGCAGTTCCGCTATCCCGTGTACGTCAACGGACACCCCGACGGCATGCTCGTCGAGACACCGGGCGGTCTGCTCGACGATGACGACGAGCACCCCGAGGTCGCCGTACGACGCGAGGTCATCGAGGAGACCGGGCACACGATCGGCGAGGTCGAGCGGGTCTTCGACGTCTACATGAGCCCGGGCTCGGTCACCGAGCGCGTCACCTTCTACGCCGCCTCCTACGGACCGTCCACCCGCACCCACGAGGGCGGCGGACTGGACGAGGAGGGCGAGGACATCGAGACCGTCGAACTGCCCTTCAGGGAGGCCCTCGGCATGATCCGTACGGGCGCGATCGCCGACGCCAAGACCATCATGCTGTTGCAGTGGGCGGCACTGGAGGGACCGTTCAGCAAGTGAGCCCAGTCGTCCCGTAGGCGCGCGCGGCGGTCAGCGCAGCAGCAGTTGGACGAGCGCGACCGTGCCGATCGTCACGATGAGGACGCGCAGGACCAGCGGGCTGAAGCGGCGGCCGACCGCGGCGCCGAGCTGCCCGCCGATCGCGGAGCCGACGGCGATCAGCGCGACGGCCGTCCAGTCGAAGTCGGCGACGAAGAGGAAGAAGGTCGCGGCGACGGTGTTGACGACGGCGACGAGGACGTTCTTGACGGCGGTGAGGCGTTGCATCGTCTCGTCCAGGAGCACCCCCATCAAAGACATGTAGATGATCCCCTGCGCCGCCGCGAAGTAGCCGCCGTAGACGCTCGCGAGGGTCAGTCCGACGAACAGCGACGGGCCGCCGTCCCGGTGGCGCGGCCCGTCCTTGAGGGGCGCGGGGAACTGCGCGACCGGCCCTCGTGGACCCGCAGCCGATGAACGCTCCGACGAAGGATCCGCCGCGCGGCGGCGCAAGCGCTTCGTGATCAGCGGCTGGAACGCGACCAGGACGAGCGCAAGACCCACCACGACCGGCACGATCTTCTCGAACGCCGTCGCGGGCAGCGCCAGCAGCAGCACGGCCCCCGTGAAGCCGCCCAGCAGCGCACCGACGCTCAGCCTGAGGATGCGCCGCCGCTGACCGCGCAACTCCTTGCGGTAGCCGAACGCTCCGCTGACGGCGCCGGGGACCAGACCGAGCGCGTTCGAGACCGTCGCGGTGACGGGAGACAGACCGGTGGCGAGCAGCACGGGAAAGGTGATCAGGGTCCCGGAGCCGACCACGGTGTTGACCGCGCCCGCACCCATGCCCGCCGCGAACACCGCGACGGCCTCCCACGGCGTCACGCGACGCCCCGCCGCACAGTGATGGTCATGAAGCCGACGTTAGACGGCCGACGGTTCGGCGGGCGCCGCAGCATGGCACGCGGCGGCGCCGTGCCGCGGACGGGCCGCGGGTCACTCGAACCGTGAGACGTCGCCGGCTCCCTTGCGGACGATCTCGGCCTCGCCGCTGGAGAAGTCGATGACCGTCGTCGGCTCGGTGCCGCAGTCGCCGGAGTCGATCACCGCGTCGACGGAGTGGTCGAGGCGTTCCTTGATCTCCCAGCCCTGGGTCATCGGCTCCTCCTCGTCCGGCAGGAGGAGCGTGCTGGACAGCAGCGGCTCACCGAGCTCGGCGAGCAGGGCCTGGGCGACCACGTGGTCGGGGATGCGGACCCCGACGGTCTTCTTCTTCGGGTGCAGCAGCTTGCGCGGGACCTCCCTGGTCGCGGGGAGGATGAAGGTGTAGCTGCCGGGCGTCGAAGCCTTGATGGCACGGAACACGTCGTTGTCGACCTGCACGAACTGGCCGAGCTGCGCGAAGTTCTGGCACACCAGCGTGAAGTGGTGACGGTCGTCGAGCCGGCGGATGGAGCGGATCCGGTCGATACCGTCACGACTGCCCAGCTGGCACCCCAGCGCGAAGCAGGAGTCCGTGGGATAGACGACGAGCGCACCCGCGCGAATGGAGTCGGCGACCTGGGTGATGGTGCGCGCCTGAGGATTCTCGGGATGAACATCGAAGTACTTTGCCACGCTGTGAGCTTATGCCCCTCGGGCCTCCGGCCCGTCAGGGGCGCGGGGCTGTGACACTTGCGGCTGCGCCGCAGGGCGCGGGTGACCCCCACCGGCCGGCACCGGACATCGAACCGCACCCGGCGCCGGCGAGGGGCGCCTGATCAGTCCCGGAGCCGGTCGATCTGCCGGATCTTGTTCGTCGCGTCGAGCGCGGCGACCTTGTAGGACTCCGCGAGCGTCGGATAGTTGAAGACCGCGTCGACCAGATAGTCGACCGTCCCGCCGCAGCCCATCACCGACTGCCCGATGTGGATCAGCTCCGTGGCACCCGTACCGAAGCAGTGCACGCCCAGCAGTCTCCGGTCGTCGGGGGAGACGAGCAGCTTGAGCATGCCGTGCGAGTCGCCGATGATCTGGCCCCGGGCCAGTTCGCGGTAGCGGGAGATGCCGACCTCGAACGGCACGCGTTCCTCGGTGAGCTGGTCCTCGGTCTTCCCGATGAAACTGATCTCCGGGATCGTGTAGATGCCGATCGGCTGGAGGTCGTGCATCCGGGCCACCGGCTCGCCGCACGCGTGGTACGCCGCCGTACGCCCCTGTTCCATCGAGGTCGCCGCGAGTGCCGGGAAGCCGATGACGTCACCGACCGCGTAGATGTGCGGCACCTCGGTGCGGTAGTGCTCGTCCACCTTGATCCGGCCGCGCTTGTCGGCCGACAGGCCGGCCTTGTCGAGGTCGAGGTCGTCGGTGAGGCCCTGCCGGCCCGCGGAGTACATCACGGCGTCCGCGGGGATCTTCTTGCCGCTCTCCAGGACGGTGAGCGTGCCCCGCGCGTGACGCTCGACCGCGGCGACCGTCTCGCCGAAACGGAAGGTGACGGCCAGGTCCCTGAGGTGGTACTTCAGCGACTCGATCACCTCGACGTCGCAGAAGTCGAGCATTCCGGGTCGCTGTTCGACCACGGTGATCTTGCTGCCGAGGGCGGCGAACATGGAGGCGTACTCCATGCCGATCACGCCGGCCCCGACGATGACCATGGAACGCGGCACCCGCTCCAGGTTGAGAACGTTGTCGGAGTCCAGGACCGTCAGCTCGTCGAACTCGACGGTCGCGGGCCTGGCGGGCCGGGTGCCGGTCGCGATGACGATGTTGTCCGCGGTCAGCAGCTTCTCGTTGCCGGTCACTTCGCGCAGGGAGACGGTGTGGTCGTCCACGAAGCGGCCGGTGCCGGCGAACAGGGAGACGTGGTTGCGGGAGAGCTGGCTGCGGATGACGTCGACCTCGCGGCCGACCACGTGCTGGGTGCGCGCGGTCAGGTCGGCGACGGTGATGTCCTCCTTCAGCCGGTAGCTCTGGCCGTACAGGTCCCGTTGGGTGAGACCGGTGAGATAGAGGACCGCCTCGCGCAGGGTCTTCGAGGGGATGGTCCCGGTGTGGATGGAGACCCCTCCGACCATGTCGGGGCTGTCTACGATGGCGACCCGGCGGCCGAGCTTTGCCGCGGCGATGGCGGCCTTCTGGCCGCCCGGGCCGGATCCGATGACGAGGAAGTCGAAGTCGCGCACCACCAGAGTCTGTCAGCCGCGGCTGCCCCCCGAAAGGGTGAGTTGCCCTCCGGGCGGGGGGAGGGGGGTGCGGTTGTGTTTGTACCGCGGGCCGGTGGGGGTCGCCCGCGCAGTTCCCCGCGCCCCTGGCCCCCCCCAGGGGCGCGGGGAACTGCGCGGCCAGCCCTCACCGGCCCGCACCCGACACACAACCCCCCCGCCCCCGGCGGCTCAGGGCGATACGGACCGGGCGACCCGGAAGCCCACATCGTCGACCTGGTAACTCGGATGGCTGCGGCGCCGCGCGCTCGCGCGGACACTCCAGTGCTCGTCGAACCACCCGCCCCCGCGCAGCACCCGGTACCCCCCGTACACCTCCGCGTCGTAGACGTCCCAGCACCAGTCCCACACGTTGCCCAGCATGTCGTGCAGGCCCCACTGGTTGGGCCGTTTGCCGCCCACGTCGTGGACGCGCTCCTGGGAGTTGTCGCGGTACCAGGCGATTTCGTCGAGCGGCCCGTACCGCGGCCCCGGCGTACCCGCACGGCAGCCGTGCTCCCACTCGGCCTCCGTGGGCAGGCGGTAGCCGTCGGCGGCCCTGTCCCAGTCGACCTCTAACTCGACGCCCCCGCCGTCGGCACGGATGGCATAGGCCGGCGTCAGCCCCTCCCACAGCGACAGAGCGTTGCAGAACCGGACCGCGTCCCACCACGAGACCCCCTCGACGGGCAGCCGGTACCCGTCGGCGCTGCTCGGCCACATGCCCGAGACGCGCGCGTACAGCGCCTGCGTGACCGGGAAGGCCCCGAGCCGGTAGGGCGCGAGCTCCACCGACCAACTGCGCCGCGTCCTCCGGTCCGACAGCGTGACCTGCCCCGGCGGGACAGCGATCATCTCGTTCACCTGGCGTGTGTCCATGAACAGGCAATCCTACTGATGATCCGGTGGGCCCACGGCGCGTGTCGGCACGTACCGCGGGCTTATGCCAGACTCAGTTCCCCGGACTCACCCACGTGCCGTGCTCGGCCGAACGGGCCATGGCGTCCAGGGCGGTCGCGCTGTGGACGGCGTCCTCCAGCGTGGCCCCGTACGGCGTGCCCTCGGCGATGGAGCGCAGGAAGTTGTACGCCTCGATCACCTTCAGGTCGTCGTAGCCCATGCTGTTGGCCGACCCGGGCTGGAACGCGGCGTACTCGCCGTGCCCTGGGCCGACGTACAGCGTGCTGACCGGCTGGTCCTGGAACGACGTGCCGCGGCTGACTCCCAGTTCACCCATTCGACGGAAGTCCCACGAGACCGCGCCCTTGGTGCCGTGGATCTCGAAACCGTAGTTGTTCTGCTCGCCGACCGAGACCCGGCAGGCCTCCAGGACACCGCGGGCGCCGGAGGCGAAGCGCAGCAGACAGGACACGTAGTCCTCGTTCTCCACGGGCCCCAACTCACCGCCGGTGGACCGGGTGTGGCCGGCGGTGGCGCCGGTGGGCCGGGCCCGCTCCGGGACGAAGACGGCCGTGTCGGCGGTCAGCGACGCGATCTCGCCCAGCAGGAAGCGCGCCAGGTCCACACCGTGCGAAGCGAGGTCGCCGAGCACGCCGCTGCCGCCGCGCTCACGCTCGTAACGCCACGTCAGGGCGCCCTCGGGATGGGCGGCGTAGTCGCTGAAGAGCCGGATGCGGATGTGCGTGACGGTGCCGATCTCACCGGCGGCGATCAGTTCGCGGGCGGCGGCGACGGCCGGCGCGTTGCGGTAGTTGAAGCCGACCGTGCCCTGGACGCCCGCCTTGGCGACGGCGCCCGCGACGGCCCGCGCGTCCGCGGCGGTGAGACCGACCGGCTTCTCGATCCAGAGGTGCTTGCCCGCCTCGGCCATGGCGACACCGATCTCGCGGTGCAGGAAGTTCGGAGCGGCGACGCTCACCGCCCGGACCCGGGGGTCGGCGGCGACCTCGCGCCAGTCCCGGGCCGCCGTGGCGAAGCCGTACCGCGCGGCGGCCTCCTCGGCCCGGCCGGGCACCTCGTCGGCGACCGCGATCAGTTCCGGTCGTACGGACAGTCCCGGGAAGTGGTGCGGCACGCGCGCGTACGCCTGGGTGTGCACCCGCCCCATCCAGCCGAACCCCACGACGGCGACGCCGAGCGTACTCCCCATGACTGTTCCTCTTCGGATCGGTTGTGCACTGCTGGTGGTGTGCGCTGCTTTTGGATCGGTCCAGGACCGTTCCGGATCACACTGGAGTTCGTCACAGCAGGTGTCAACCCCTTTGACTTTCCATCGACGCCTGTGGAACGGTCCAATCCATGAGACCGCCGACGATCCGCGATGTCGCCGAACGGGCCGGAGTGTCCAAATCCCTGGTCTCCCTCGTGCTGCGCGGCTCCGACCGCGTGCGCCCCGAGAAGCGGACGGCCGTCCTGGCCGCCGTAGAGGAGCTCGGCTACCGGCCCAACGCCGCCGCGCGCAGCCTCAGCGAGCGGCGCGCCCGTCCGCAGGCCCTCGACCACGCCCGGTCAGGGGGCACCCCCATGGTGGGCGTGCTCCTGAACGACATGCGCAACCCCTGGTTCGTGGAACTGCTGGACGGCCTCAACTCCCTGCTGGACGCCCACGGCCTGCACATGCTGCTGGCCGACGGCCATCTGAACCGGCGGCTCGGCGAGGACCTCACCCGCATGTTCACCGACCTGCGGGTCGACGGACTCATCGCCGTCGGCACACTGCCCGGCCCGGAGATGCTGCGGGCGGCGGCCGGGCGGCTGCCGACCGTCGTCGCGGGTGCCCGCGAGCCGGTGCTGCCCCGCGCGGACATCGTCGCCAACGACGACGAGTACGGCGCCCGCCTCGCCACCGAGCACCTCATCGGGCTCGGCCACCGGCGCATCGCCCACATCGCCGGACAGGGGATGGTCGGCGCACTGCGCCGCGGCAGCTTCGAGGCCGTCATGCGCGAGCACGGGCTGAGCGACACGGCCGTCGTGGAACAGGGCGACCTCACCGAGGAGGGCGGCTACCGGGCCACGGTCCGGCTGCTCAGCGCGGAACGGCGGCCGACCGCCGTGTTCGCCTTCAACGACATCGCCTGTGTCGGCGCGCTGTCCGCCGCCGAGGAACTCGGCCTCCAGGTGCCCCGCGACCTCTCGCTCGTCGGCTACGACAACACCTACCTCGCCCGGCTGCGCCACCTCTGGCTCACCACCGTGGACAGCGCGGGCCACGACGTCGGCCGTCGCGCCGCGCAGTGCCTGCTGGACCGGATCGCCGACCCCGCCCGTCCGGCGCAGGTCGTCCTGAGCGCACCCGTCCTCGAAGTGCGGGGCACGACCGCGGCGCCCGCCTGAGGTCCGCGCCGGCCCGCCGGGGCGAGCACCGGCGGCCCGCCGTGGTGAACACCGGCGGCCCGTCAGCCCTCAGGCGTCTCGCACTGCGTGCCCGGCGGGCAGAACCAGCGCAGCGCCGTGTCCACGAGTTCCCGCTCGTCGTCCGGCCCGTCGGCGTCCGAGCCGTACGCGACCAGCGCGTACCGTTCGCCGTCGGCGGCCGTGAAGCGGTGGTCGATCACGTGCCGGGCGCCGCCGCCACCCTGCTCGCCCGCGATCTCGTCCGCCCGGTACTCGTGCTCGGCGGCCTGGTTCCCGTCGCCGGGGACCTCCGCGAGGGAGACCGCCTCGTACCCGTCGAGCTTCTGCGCCTCCACCTGCGCGACCTGCAAGGACTCGTACGGGGAGGTCTCCATCACCTGGAACACCTGGAGCCGTCGGATGCCGTCCGGGCTGCGGTAGTCGACCACGTCGATGCCGAACTGCGACGACCGGCTGTCGCGCTCCCAGCCCGTCGGAAGCGCCACCCGGAACCCCTCGTCGTCCTGCCAGGGCTCATAGCCCGCGGGGAGGGAGGAGGAGGGCTCTGCCGACGGCGTGCCACCCCCGCCCCCGGACTCGCTCCCGCCCCCGGACCCGTCCGAGGAGTCCTTCTTGGTGTCCGACCGGGCGGCCGTGAAGTTCTGGTAGGGCTCCGGCTCGTCCTTCCAGGCCAGCGCCCAGACGCCGAAGGCGAGACCGGCCACCGCGAGGACGATCGCCGTCTTCTGCCGGACGACCTTCTGCCGCCGTACGTCGAGGTACTGGTCGGGGTGGAAGAGGCGCTCGCGCCGGGACCCGGCCCACTCCTGCCGCTCGGTGTCGAACACCCGCATGCCGCGGGTCCTGCCTGTCACCGTCGGGCCCGTCATCCGAGGAGCTGGGCGATGCCCTGGACCACGGCGGTGGCCGAGGCGACCGCCCCCGCGGCCGCGGCCTGCGATCCGAGCCAGCCCCGGACGCCCGTCAGCAGCCGGGTGAGACGCTCCGGGGGAGCCACCCCGGTGCGGACGATCTCGCTCTCCGCGTCCGCCAGTTCGCCGTCGAGGAACATGTCCTCGGCGCTGCGCTCCCCGACGGGCAGGGCCTCGCGGAGGGCGCGGACGGCCCGCAGCAGCTCCTCGTGCGGCAGGGCGGCCTCCGCCGCGGTCCGGTTGACGGACGTCGCGTGCCCGTGGCTGCCGGTGGCGATCGAACCGCCGCTCATGGAGCCGATGTTCACACTGCCGGATCCGCCGTCCTGCGCGGGCCGGCCGCCGGTGGGCTGTCCTGTCTCGTTCATGTGCTGGTTCCTCGGGGCCGGGGTTCGGATTCGGGCTCGGATTCGGGTTCAGGTTCGGGCTCGGGTGCGGTTTTCGGTTTCTGTGCGCTTCTACGCGCCGGTGCGCGGCGGCGTGCCGTTCGCCGACGCGGGGGCGTTGCCGTGCGCGGTCGCGCTGCCGTGGCTGCCCGTGGCGACGGCGCCGCCGGACATGTCCTGGACGAAGACGCTTCCGCCACTGAGCTGGTAGACGTGCTGTTCGAACTGGTCGGTCCGGTAGCCGTGGGACTGCAGCGCCTCGCGCATGCCGTTCACGATGCGCTCCTGGACCGTCTTGATGTACCTGGTGACGTCCATCTCCTGATACGGCGAAAGATCCGTCGTGCAGGCCAGTTGGCGCAGCGAGACACGGGGCACGTCGGGGTCCGCCTCCCGGTCGGACCACCCGGTGCCGATCTCCCTGATGAGCGTCCCCAGCGCGCCGAGAGCGGTGCTCACCCCGGTCGCGGGGCCGTGTCCCAGGGCGCGTACGGCACCGCGCGCCCAGTTCTCGGGCAGCCGCTCCACGAGGGCGTCCACACTCCTGAAGTCCTTGCGGACCGGGCCGAGTACGTAGGGGACGACCTCCATCACGAGCATGCCGCCCTGGGTGTGCACGCGGACCAGGACGGTCACCACGACCTGCTCGTGCCAGGCGCCGATGCGGACACGGAGGAAGACGCGCCGCCCCTCGCCGCCCTCGTCGACGGCCTCCGTCAGATGGGCGGCGACCTGGGCGGGGTCGTAGACGGTCCGGCCGTCACCGTCGTGCTGTCCGTCCGCCGGTACGGCGTGCGCGTCGGCGCTGCCGCCGAGGCGCAGCAGCTCGTCGCGGCCGACACCGCCCGGCAGATAGACGAAACGGTCGACCTCCAGCTCGCGCAGCCGGTCCTTCCCGGTGAGCGCGGCGGACTCGCGCAGCCGCACCAGCTGCGGCTCGATCATGGCGAGCGCGCCCTCGGCGGTGAGCGGGCCGTGGTTCTGGTGCGGAATCAGCGACCCGTCGGGGGAGGGGGAGAGGGAGCCGGTGTCCGGGGCGTCGGACCCGTTCGGCGGGGCGGAGCGCTTGCGCAGTTCCATCGCGAAGGACCATGCCCGGCGGGGCGAGCCCATCCCGACGAAGGGACTGTCCGGCTCGTACAGGGTCAGTGCGGCCGTCTGCTCGCGGCTGATGCTCGCGACCAGGTCCTCGTACAACGGGCCCGCGGGCAGCTCCGGTTGAGGCGTCGTCCGGAACGTCCAGCGGGACAGCCAGCGGCACAGGGCCCTGCGCCGATTGGTCTCGTGCCACCAGGCGATCAGGGCGATGAGCAGCGGAAAGAGCAGCGGGTAGGGCGTCTGTACGTCACCGTCCAGGACCCCGGCCAGGAACCAGCACCAGTAGAAGACGGCGAACAGCGTGGCGCACACGGTCACCACGAGGCCGAGACCGGCGGCGGCCTTCGCCACGGGGGCGGACAGGCCCGCCTGACCGCCGTCGGTGTCCTGCGCGCGCATGGTGTGGGCGAACCAGAGGCCGAGGGCGACGAACGCGTAGAACTGCGACCACGGCATGGGCATTCCGGCGGTCAGCCTGTCGTCGCCCAGGTAGAACGCGGTGAACACGTCACCGAGGTCGACCTCGGCCCCCATGCCCCCGCGGTCGGCGAGGCTGTCCCAGAACATCACCACGTCGGACAGCAGGAACCCCAGCCAGGCGATCAGCATCAGCCCCGCGGTACGGGACTCCTGCCGCGTGATCCGCACGGCGTGCGCCAGCACGGGAAGCACGTCGACCCCCAGCGGCGGGGCCACGGGACGCTCCTGGTGGACCACCAGTTCGTCGATGACCCGCCGCCGGAAGGCGGCGTCCTGATACGTGCCGGCGCACAGCAGCCGGGTCGCCTCCGTGCGGTCGTACGGATGTTCCGGGAGGCTCACTCCGGCCACGTCGCTCCTCTGTCCCTGATGCGCCCTGATGTGCCTCGATGTGCGGGCTCATGCGCAGGGAAGGGAAGCTAGTGGACGCGGAGTCCGGCTCGTGTGGTCCGCCCGGATGTGCCCTTCGTTAGGATGAAAGGCATCTTTTCTGCTGGACAGGGCGCCCCGTGCGTGCGGCAGACGGGGGTCAGAGCACGGCGGCGACCTCGAAGCCGGCTCCCGCGATGGCCGCGCAGACCTTCGCGCCGTCGAACGCCTCACCCGTCACGGTCACCGACCCGGTGTCGAGGTCGACGTGCACGCCGTTCACACCGAGGACCCCGCCCACCTCGGACCCGAGCTTGTCGGCGCAGCGGCCGCAGGTCATCCCCATGACGTGGTAACGCTGTTCGGTCATCGATCCCTCGTCTCATCCCGGTGTGCACGCACCTGCCGCCCCTGCTGTGGGAGCGGTTCCGGGAAGTCATACGCGCCCGCCGACAGGGGCGTTCAGCATGATCCCCGCCCGGCGAGGGCGCGCGCCTAACCCCGTGCGGCCGTGTCGGGCAGGGCGCGGTCCAGGATCGCGGTCAGGTCCGCGGCGGCGGGAAGGGTGCCGAAGGAGTGGCCCCAGTCGCCGCCGAGCCGGGTCGCGCAGAAGGCGTCGGCGACCGCCGCCGGTGCGTGCCGGACCAGGAGTGAGCCCTGCAGTGTCAGCGCCATCAGCTCCACCAGCCGACGGGCGCCCGTCTCGGCGTCGCGCAGGTCGCGCAGTTGGTCCTTGAGCCTGCCGACGGCCGCGTCCAGCCGGGCGTCGGCGCCGTCTGCCAGGGCCAGCTCCGCGAACAGTGCCTCGCCGGTCTCGGGCGCCCGGCCAAGAGCCCGCAGCACGTCGAGGGCGTTGACGTTCCCCGACCCCTCCCAGATGGAGAGAAGAGGGGCCTCGCGGTAGTGGCGGGGCATGCCCGACTCCTCCACATAGCCGTTGCCGCCCAGGCACTCCAGCGCCTCGGCCGTGAACGCCGGACCGCGCTTGGTCACCCAGTACTTGCCGACGGCGGTGGCGATCCGGCGGAAGGCCGCCTCCTGCGCGTCACCGCGCAGGGCGCGGTCGGCGGCGCCGGCGAGCCGCAGTGTGAGCGTCGTGGCGGCCTCCGACTCCAGCGCGAGGTCGGCCAGTACGTTGCGCATGAGCGGCTGGTCGATCAGCAGCGCACCGAAGGCGCCCCGGTGCTTCGTGTGGTGGCCCGCCTCCACGAGGGTCTTGCGCATCAGCGTCGCGCTCATCATCACGCAGTCGAGCCGGGTGCAGTTGACCATCTCGATGATCGTCTTGACGCCCTGTCCCTCGGGGCCGACGAGCCAGGCGACGGTGTTGTCGAACTCCGGTTCCGAGGACGCGTTCGAGCGGTTGCCCAGCTTGTCCTTGAGCCGCTGGATACGGAAGGTGTTGCGGCTGCCGTCGGGCAGGATCCGCGGCACGAGGAAGCAGGACAGTCCGCCCGGTGCCTGGGCGAGGACCAGGAACACGTCGCACATCGGGGCGGACGTGAACCACTTGTGGCCGCGCAGGGTGTACACGCCCGGCTCCGCGGTCGGCGCGGCGGCCGTCGTGTTGGTGCGGACGTCCGAGCCGCCCTGCTTCTCGGTCATGCCCATGCCCGCCAGCAGTCCGCGCTTCCCGCTCGGGACGCGCAGCCCCGGCTCGTAGACGCGGCTCACCAGCAGGGGCTCGTACACCGCGGCCAGTTCGGGCTGCTTGCGCAGGGCGGGTACGGCCGCGTAGGTCATCGAGGTGGGGCAGCCGTGCCCGGCGTCGGTGTGCCCCCACGCCAGTCCGCCGGCCGTGCGGACCACGTGGGCGCCGGGCCGGTCGTCGGCCCAGGGCGCGGCGGCCAGCCCCTCGGCCACCGCGGTGCCCAGCAGCCGGTGCCAGGCGGGGTGGAACTCGACCTCGTCGATTCGGTTGCCGAAACGGTCGTGCGTACGCAGCTCCGGCTCATGACGGTCGGCCTGCTCGCCCCACTCCTGGGCCTCCTCGCCGCCCGCCACGCGGCCCAGCCTGCGGATGTCCTCCTCGGCCCACCCCGCGCCCTCGCGGCGGAGCCCTTCCAACAGCGCCGCGTCATCGGCCGCGTCGTACGGAGCCAGGGCGGGGGCCTGGTTGGTGACGTCGTGCGTGGCGGACCGTTCCGGCGCGAGTATCGGGACCATGTCCGCAGTGTTGCACTATTTCTACGGTCGCAGCAATGGTGTAACAACCTCGCTTCCCGGCCGCCGTTGCGAGCCGGTTCGCCCGACCGGGCACAATGCCGTCCATGCGGATGAACGAGCCCCGGTCACCGGCCGACCCCGGACTGCGCCCGCTGTCCGCACGATCGGTCGTCCTGAGCCTCCTCCTGGGCGTTCACCCTCCCGGGCTTCCGGTGCGGGACCTGATCCGTAGCGTGGAGCCGTTCGGTATCGCGGGCTCCACGCTGCGGGCCGTCCTCAGCCGGATGGTGACGGCGGGCGACCTGCGGCGGGCCGACGGCGTCTACCGGCTCAGCGAACGGCTGCTGGAACGGCAGCGCCGCCAGGACGAGGCCGTGCGTCCGAGGACCCGGGACTGGGACGGCACGTGGGAGACGGTCGTCGTCACCGCCACCGGCCGTGGTCCGGCCGAACGGGCCGAACTGCGCGCCGAGTTGTCCGGCCTGCGCCTGGCGGAACTGCGGGAGGGGGTGTGGCTGCGGCCGGCCAACCTGCGGCGCCCGTGGCCCGCAGGTCTGACACATCTCACCGAGCGGTTCACCGCCCGGCCGGAGCAGCCTTCGCTCTCGCTGGCGGAGAGTCTCTGGCCGCTGGACGGCTGGGCCGACACCGCCGACTCCCTGCTGGCGCACGTGGCCCGCACGGCACGGCCCGCCGACCGCTTCGCCGCGTTCGCCGCCGTTGTACGGCATCTGGTCACCGACCCGGTGCTGCCCGGTGAACTCCTCCCGGCGCACTGGCCGGCTCCCGCCCTGCGCGCCGTCTACACCGACTACCGGGCGGAGGTGCTGGCGGCGCTGTGAGGCGACGGGGTGTCCGCCGAGGAGCCGGCCTCGGCGTCGGCCGGAAGGTCCCCGTCGGGCGGAAGGTCCTCCGGGTTCACGGCTCCGATTCCCGGGTCGCCGAGCGGAGTGCGGCGAGATCGGCGACCGCCGCGGACAGGTGCTGTCGCAGGGGCTCGGGCAGGGGCTCGCCCGTGACGGCGGCCACCGTGCCCTCGGCGAGGTGGAACAGCTTGATGTTGGCCTTCTGGGAGACCGTGACGAGTACGCTCCACGCCTCCTCGGGATTCAGCCCGAAGGACGCCATCAGGACCCCGCGGGCCAGGTCGATGACCGGCCGCGTCTCCATGGCGCGTTTCAACTGGAGGACTTCGACGCGCAGACTCTGTTCGGCGTCGGCGGCATCGACGATGTCGACGGTCTCCGTGGCGTCACCGGACAACGATCTCTCCTCCAGGGTGCTGTGCTCCGTGCCGTGGCGCGGGCGTCGGGGTGCGTCGGCGGACGAGCGGCATGACGCCGAGGCCGGAGCGTTCGGTCTTCAGGGCTGCGGGGGTGTGCTCGCACGCGGGGCCGGGCGGCCCTTCGCGGGAGCGGGAGGCTGTGCGTGAACCGCCGACCTGCACACGAAGTGTCCGAGCGCTCCGACTTGGTTCCGACATGGCAGCCGCTCCCGGGGCATCCACCGTCACTGTCTCCTCCAGATTCCGCCCCAAATCTTCACACGTCAAGAGATACATGAAAAATCTTTCACCCTTTGGTTTGCGTGAATGGCAGGTCGTATGCTGGGGGTCATGGGTGAAGTACCTGAGACACACACCGGCTGGACGTTCCTCACCAATCACGCCCGCGTGCTGGCCGCGATCTCCGAGAACCAGAACACCCGCATCCGGGACATCGCCGCACGCTGCCGGCTGACCGAGCGTGCCGTACAGAAGATCATTTCCGATCTGGAGCAGGGTGGCTATCTCACCCACACCCGGCAGGGGCGCAGCAACGAATACCGCATCGAGCCGGGGACGATCCTGCGCCACCCGGCCGACGCCGGTCTGTCGGTCGCGGATCTGCTGTCACTGCTCGACCAGCACGACGCCGAGCGAGACACGAGACCCCCCTCACCGCGGTCGGCCCCGGCCCACGAGCAGGACACCCGGACCGACCGCTGACGCCTGATCCACCCGTACGGGGGACCGGCGGGCGCGGCCCGGACGCGCCGGGTTTCCGGGCACCGCTGCGGGGGACCCGGCCCGGTGGACGACAAACGGCAGCAACATGACGCAGCCCGGCCCCGGGTGGGGACAGGGCCGCGGAAGGAATGTGAGGAGTCGTGACCGCGTACGGCAGCACTCAGGACACCGTCCGCCGCCCCGAGACCGGCTGGGCGCAGGCTCGCCGCCGCCGGGTGGGAGGCGTGCGTTTCTGCCTTCCGGCGACGGCCGACAGGGACACCCGCCGCACCTCCGCGGAGCCGGAGGGGAACATCGTCAGGGGCGAGGACTGAGCGGGGCGGAGCACCACGCACCACCGTGAGAGCCCGCATCCCGCCGGCCGTCCCGGGCGTCGCCCGCGGTCCCGGTGATCGACTGGTGGGGACGGGAGCCCGGGGCTAACGTCGGTACAGCGGTCGTCCGGAACCGGACGTCGCCGGAACACAGGCCGATCCCATGACGGGCTCACACGCGACACCTTCCGACACTGCCAAGTCCCCGGAGCGGGGCCACGGCAGCGGAATCGCACTCCTCGTCATCGCCTCGTGCCAGCTGATGGTGGTCCTCGACATCACCATCGTGAACATCGCCCTCCCGCACATCCAGAGTTCGCTCGGCTTCTCGACCGAGAACCTCTCGTGGGTGGTGAACGCCTACACGCTGACCTTCGGCGGTCTGCTCCTGCTGGGCGGTCGGCTCGGTGACATCCTCGGCCGCCGCAGGGTCTTCGTCTTCGGCGTACTGCTCTTCGTGCTGGCCTCGCTGCTCGGCGGACTGTCCCAGGAGTCCTGGCAGTTGCTCGCGGCACGCTCCCTGCAGGGCGTCGGCGGCGCCATCGCCTCCCCGACGGCCCTCTCGCTGATCACCACCACGTTCCGCGAAGGACCCGAGCGCAACAGGGCGTTCGGAGTGTTCGCCGCGGTCTCGGCCGGCGGCAGCGCCATCGGCCTGCTCGCGGGCGGCCTGCTCGTGGAGTGGCTGGACTGGCGCTGGGTCCTGTTCGTCAACATCCCCATCGGCCTGCTGATCGCGCTCGCGACACCCCGCTACATCCGGGAGTCCGAACGGATGCCGGGCCACTTCGACGTCCTCGGCGCACTCACCTCCACCGTGGGCATGGTGCTGCTCGTCTACGGCTTCATCCGCGCCTCGGAGGAGGGCTGGAGCGACGGCCTGACCGTGGGGGCGTTCGTGGCGGCCGTGGTGTTCCTCGCCGCGTTCGTCTTCGTCGAGAGCCGGTCCAGGCAGCCCATCACGCCGCTGTGGATGTTCCGCGACCGCAACCGCGCCGGTGTCTACGCCATCATGCTGAGCCTGGCCGCGGCGATGTTCGGCATGTTCTTCTTCCTGACGCTCTTCGTGCAGAACGTCCTCGGCTTCAGCCCGCTGCGGGCCGGCCTCGCCTTCCTGCCGGTCAGCGCCATCATCGCGGTGGGCGCCGCGCTCGCCTCGCAACTGCTGCCCAGATGGGGCCCCAAGCCGTTCATGACGGTGGGCGCGATCCTGTCGGCCGTCGGCCTCGCCTGGCTCACCCTGACCGAGGTCGACAGCACCTACGCGGGCAGCATCCTGGGGCCCATGCTGGTCTTCGGCTTCGGCATGGGGCTGAACTTCGTGTCGCTGACCCTGATGGCGGTGTCGGGTGTGGCTCCGCAGGAGGCGGGGGCGGCCTCCGGAATCCTCAACGCGACCCAGCAGGTGGGCGGTTCGCTCGGCCTGTCCGTCCTGGTCACGGTCTTCGGCACGGCCAGTCGCAACGAGGCCGCCGACCAGGTCCGCGCGTTCATGGCGGAGGCGACCCCCGCCCAGCGCCTGCGGTTCCGCAGGACCGGCGAACTCCCCTCGCCCTGGGGCGACCAGGTGCTGACGTCGGGCATCTCGCACGCTTTCGTCATCGCCGCGATCTTCGCCCTCTTCGCGGCCCTGGTCGCGCTGTTCGTCATCCAGGTACGCCCCGACGACCTGGAGCGCCTCCAGGGGAACGGCAAGCCCTGAGTGGCCGTTCGCCGGACCGTCTGCCGGACCGTTCACCAGACCGCTCGGCACGGGAGAGCGCCGACTCAGGGGAGCGCTTGTTCCGTCCAGAGGACCTTGCCCGCGGGGGTGTAGCGGGTGCCCCAGCGCTCGGTGAGCTGAGCCACGAGGAACAGACCGCGACCGCCCTCGTCCGTCGAGGCCGCGTACCGCAGGTGCGGTGAGGTGTTGCTCCCGTCGAAGACCTCGCAGATCAGGCTGCGGTCGAGGATCATCCGGACCTCGATGGGGCCGGTGCCGTACCGGATCGCGTTGGTGACCAGCTCACTGAGGATCAGTTCCGTCGTGAACGCCAGGTCGTCCAGGTCCCACTCCGTGAGCTGCCGGGTGACCGAGCCGCGTACCTCGCCGACGGCCGCCGGGTCGGACGGCACCCGCCATTCGGCGATACGGTCGGCGCCGAGGGCGCGGGTGCCCGCGACGATCAGCGCGATGTCGTCGCTGGGGCGGGGCGGCAGCAGGGCGTCCAGGACGGCCTGGCAGGTGTCCTCCGGGGAACGGTCGGCGCCGGTCAGGGCGGTCCGCAGGAGTTCGAGGCCGACGTCGATGTCCCGTTCCCTGTCCTCGACGAGCCCGTCCGTGTAGAGGACGAGCCTGCTGCCCTCCTCCAGTTTGAGTTCGGCCGTCTCGAAGGGGAGACCGCCCAGACCGAGCGGCGGCCCGGCGGGCACCTCGGGGAAGTCGACACTGCCGTCCGGACGGACCACCGCGGGCGGCGGGTGGCCGGCCCGGGCCACGGTGCACTGCCGGGTGGTCGGGTCGTAGACGGCGTACAGGCAGGTGGCACCGGTGATCGCGGCGCTGCCGTCCTCCGTCGCCTCGTCCTGGTCGATCCGGCCCACCAGCTCGTCGAGGAGCCCCAGCAGCTCGTCGGGCGGCAGGTCCAGCGCGGAGAAGTTGTGCACCGCCGTGCGCAGCCGGCCCATGGTGGCCGCCGCGTGCAGGCCGTGGCCCACGACGTCGCCGACGACCAGCGCGACCCGGGCGCCGGACAGCGGCAGCACGTCGAACCAGTCGCCGCCCACCCCCGCCTGGGCGGGCAGGTAGCGGTAGGAGATGTCCAGGGCGCTCTGCTCGGGCAGATTGCGGGGCAGCAGGCTGCGCTGCAGGGTCTCGGCCATGGTGTGCTCGCGGGTGTAGCGGCGCGCGTTGTCGATGGAGACCGCGGCCCGGGCGACCAGCTCCTCGGCGAGGGCCAGCTCCTCCTCGTCGAACGGCTCGGGCTTCTCGGAGCGCCAGAAGTTCGCCACGCCCATCACCAGGTGCCCCGCCCGCAGCGGGACCGTGATCAGCGAGTGGATCCCGTACTCCACGACCTGCGCGGTGCGCTCCAGGTCCTGGGCCAGCCAGCCGTGCGCCTCCTTCAGCGCGGGCGCGACCACGGCCTCGCCGGTGCCGAGGCTGTGCGCCTGCGGGGTGGAGGCGATGAACCCGATCCGCTCGCCCACCCCGTACAGGGGGGCGTCCTTGCGGATCCCGCTCAACGCCGTGCGGCGCAGTGAGGTGCCCGCGTCCGGTTCCTCGCCGCTCAGCACCGCCTCGGCCAGATCCACCGTGACGAAGTCCGCGAACCGCGGGACGGCGACCTCGGCCAGTTCCTCGGCGGTCCGGGTCACGTCCAGGGTCGTACCGATGCCCACCCCGGCGTCGTACAGGAGCTTGAGGTGTTCCCGGGCCACCTCGGCCCGGCCGGACACCGCGCGCAGCTCGGTCGAGTCGCGAAGCGTGGCGACACTGCCCGCCGGTCCGCCCTTGAGGTCCGTGGGGCGCTGGTTGACGGCCAGCAGCCGGTCGCCGACCAGGCGCACCTCGTCGGTGACGACGTGCCCCGAGGCCAGCAGGGCGCCGGTGCCCGCGTCCAGACCGAGTTCGAGGACATGGCGTCCCTCGGCGTCCTCCGGGAGGTCCAGCAGCCGGTGCGCCTCGTCGTTGGCGAGCAGCAGTGTGCCCTCGCCGCCGACGATGAGCACTCCCTCGCGGACGGCGTGCAGCACCGCGTCGTGGTGCTCGTACATCCGGGTCATCTCGAACGGTCCGAGGCCGTGGGTCTGGCGCAGCAGGCGTCTGCTCACCAGGGCCGTGCCGGCCAGCGCCAGAGCCAGGGCCGCCGCCGCGGCGGTCAGCAGGAGGGGCAGCTGGCGGTCCCCGACCCCTCCCACGTTCTCGGTCGTGATGCCCGCCGAGACCAGGCCAACGACCTTGCCGTCGTCGGCCTTGATCGGCACCACGGCCTGCACCAGCGGCCCGAGGGTGCCGGTGATCTCCTCGGTGAAGGACTTGCCCGCCAGCGCCGGGCCGAGGGTTCCGACGAACTTCTTACCGATCCGGTCCGGCTTGGGGTGGGTGTAGCGGATGCCGTCGGTGTTCATCACCACGATGAAGTCGACCTTGGACCCCGTGCGGGCCGCCTCGGCGCGCGGCTGGAGCACGGCCGTGGGATCGGGGGCGCTCAGCGCCTCGCGGGTGCCCGGAGCGTCGGCGAACGTCTCGGCGACGGCCAGCGAGCGGTTCCGCGCCTCCGTCGTGCTGTCGTGGCGCACCTGCAGGACCAGGGCGCCGGCCGCGGCCACGACCAGCAGCAGCACGATCGCCACCTGCAGCAGGAAGACCTGGCCTGCGACGCTGCGTCCGCCCAGCCCCGACCGCGCCCCTGCGGACCCGGGCGGCTGCTCGCCGTCTCCCTGCCGACCGGCCGGTCGGTGGGGCACCTGCTGTGTCCGCCGCCCGTGGGCTCGGCCGGGGCGGTCACGCCTGCGTCGTGCGCGCAGGCCGCTGGGGCGGGAGGTCGACCGGGCCCAGGATCGACCCAAGAATCGGACCATATGCTCATGTCTACACTGCCGGGGGCCAGGAGGCGAGGGGCGCCCCTGGTGTGACGCGTGAAGGTCTTGCCCAGGTGGGCCGGACCTCTGGCGGAAACCCGGGCGAAGGGCGCGTCGGCGCATCGCCCCCTCCTGCCCCGGCCGCCACTACCGGCCGTCCCGTCCGGCCGCCCCTCGCGGCGCGAGGCCCGGAGGCTCAGGGCAGTGGCTCGGAGGCTCAGGGGAACGGCTCAGAGACTCAGGGCAGCGGCTCGGCGGACGGCGCCGACGGCGACTGATGGCCGCCGCTGGCGAGCATCCGCACCTCGCCCGCCCGGCTGATCTCGGCGCGCAGGATGCCGGTGCGATCGCAGTAGACCGGGTTGCCGCCCGGCCCGAGGGAGGTGGTCCGTTCCACGACCACCTCGTCCGTGACGGCCTCGCCGCCCGATCGCCCATGGGTGAAGGTCAGTCGGTAGCGGTCCGGGGTTCGCATGACGGCCTCCGTACGCGCTCCAGCCGTGGACCAGGGAAAATGCGTCCACTTTCATGATGCGCCCGGACGCCGCCGACGGCAGAGCGGCCACGAGTCACGAGCCACGACCCCGCTGCCGGCGTCGGGCACCGGCCGTGGTGCGCCCCTGGTGGCCCGTGCGACCGGCGGGGCTGTCGTGCGCGGGTACGGGTTGCTGCGGGCCCGGCGCCGCCCGTGCCTCGCGCAGGTAAGCGTGGCCCGGGGTGCGCGGCGCTCGCGCGAGCTGCCGTGGACGTGGCCCAGGCACGCGATCCGTAATCTGCGGCACGCGACCCCCGGCGCGCGGTGCCCGATCGGGTTCGCCGCGGCCGGTGTGGGCGCAGGCCTGACTCGCGCCAACAGGGGCGCAAGGCACGCGAGGTGATGGCATATTTCGTCCGTGGCCGCCGGGAGAACCGGCCACGAGTGGCGACCTGCCCGGCGCAAACCGGCGGAAACGCACGCAGCCGCGCCCTCACGGAGCGCATCAGAATGCCCTTCCCCAACCAGACCGCAGGAAAACGTGATTGCCCGGACACGGGTCTCGCAAACGTCTGGTTCGTGAGAGGTTTCTATGAATCCGAGATGTGTCTGAACACTCGGAGCTTCATCTCCGTATGAAGCGGGGGATTGCCATGCCCGTCGGCAACGAAGCGTAGGAGTAGATCCTTGGGACGCAACACGCGCAGACGCCCAACAGGCGCACGACGCGCGACCATCGGGGCGGTCGCGCTGATGCTGGGAGGAGGCGGACTGGTAGCGGCGAACGTCTACGCCACTGCCTCCGAGAGCACCTCGGGCCAGACCGACCAGGTCCTTGCCTCGGGTGCCGCCACGATCGACTGCCCGGATGTGGGCAGTGAGCTGGCCGCGGTGCCGGACGGGTCCAAGACGGAGGTCGACAAGCAACTCGCCCTCCTGGACAAGCAGATCGCCGAGGCCTATCAGCGGCTGCAGAGCTCCGCAGACGCGATCAAGCAGGACGCCGCCTTCGCGCAGAACTCGATCATGAATCCGCTCAAGGACAAGCGAGCGGCGACCATCGAGCGCATCGTGGCGGCCATCGACGCCGTGGGTGACCGCCCCGAGGGGCTGGACGCCTTCGCGCCCTGCATACTTCGCGCCTCCGGCAATCAGGACAAGCCGGAGAACGGACAGGACGGCCAGGAGAACGGCGACGCCCAGGGCGACAACGCCGAGGACGGCGCGGGCCAGGACGGCCAGGACCAGAATCAGGGCGACGGCCAGGACCAGGGCCAGGAACAGGGCGGCGAGCAGGGACAGGGCGAGCAGCCTCCCGGCAACGGCGGCCAGGCCGGAAACGGCCCCGTCGCAGGCGACTTCGTGGACATCTCCACCGTCGAGCCGAACGTGTCGAAGCCGGCCGCCCAGGGCAACGCCTCCAAGGGCTCCTTCGTCACCAAGTGCGGTACGAACGAGAACGGGCTGTTCAACTCCGACAACGTGATCGTGGCTCCCGGTGTCAGCAACGGCGCCCACCACTTCCACGACTACGTCGGCAACCAGTCCAACGACGCCTTCGCGAGCGACGAGGACCTGGCGAACGCCGAGACCTCCTGCGAGGACCAGGGCGACAAGTCCTCGTACTTCTGGCCCGTGCTGCGTCTGCAGAACGGTGCCGAAGAGAAGGACGCCGCCTCTCCGGGCGGTGGCATCGAGGGCAACGCCGGCGAGATCATCAGGCCCAAGGCGGCCACGATGTCGTTCGAGGGCAGCCCGCGCGGCGAGGTCACGGCCATGCCGAAGCTGCTGCGCATCATCACCGGCGACGCCAAGGCGTTCGTCAACGGCCCCACCAACGCCAACGCGTCGTGGAGCTGCACCGGTTTCGAGGACCGGCAGCTGAAGGACAAGTACCCCCTCTGCCCCCAGGGCAGTGACGTGGTCCGCACCTTCAGGTTCCAGAGCTGCTGGGACGGCCGGAACATCGACAGTGCCAACCACCGCACGCACGTGGCGTTCGCGACCGCCGACGGCACCTGCGCGAACGACTTCAAGGCCATTCCGCAGCTGGTCCAGCGCATCGTCTACGACGTCGACGCGCCCAGCGTGGCCGACGGCGGCAAGTCGAAGCCGTTCTTCGCGGTGGACTCCTTCCCGGAGCAGCTGCACAAGCCGGTCACCGACCACGGCGACTTCATCAACGTCTTCGACGAGGCGCTGATGAAGGAGATGGTGGACTGCATCAACGAGGGCCGTAAGTGCGACGGCGCCGATGACGGCGGCAACGGCGGCGGTAACGGAGGCGGCGGCAACGGCGGTGGCGGTAACGGAGGCGGCGGCGAGGAGCCGACCGACCCGCCGGCGACCACTCCGGCCCCGGACCCGACCGAGGGCAACGAGCAGCCGGGCGACGACGAGCCGGGCACGGAACAGCCCGGTACCGAGCAGCCGGGTGACGACGAGCCCGGGGACGACGGCCAGAGCGAGACCCCCGCGGACAACGGCGGCAAGAACACCGCCAAGCCCACGGCCGGCAACACCGAGGCCGCGGGAGGCGCCGACAAGGGCAAGAACGACGAGGGCAAGGGCAACGCCGAGCCCAAGGCGGCCACGTCACCGTCGGCGACCCAGAGCGATGCCGCCGGTTCCACGGGCGGCGCGGACACGGGCGATGCCGTACCCGGCCCCGAACCCGAGGACGCGGGCGGCGTTGCCGCCCCGCAGACGGTGACGGGCGGACTCGCGGAAACGGGTACGAGCCTGTGGCCTGCGGCGGCCGGAGGACTGCTGGTGATCGCCGGCTTCGTGCTCCTGCGCCGTATCAGCAGCAGGTCGAGGTAGCGGCACGGTCGCACACGCCTCATGGAGGGCGGTCGGATCTGCGTACGCGGGTCCGGCCGCCCTTCCTGCGTGCGCCGTGAACAAGAAGCCGTGGAGAAGACGCCGTGGACAGGAGTCCGTGGACAGGAAAAGGCCCCGGCTGGACGGGGGAGACCAGCCGGGGCCGTGTGCGGTGTCCGCGGAGGGCGGTCGCCTCTCGGCGAGTGGCTCCATGGGGCTTCAGCCGAACGATCTTCCCCATGGGCTTTGGGTGAGGCCCGGGGACACTGTCCCCTCCGCGGCCACGTAGAGAAGAACGGCGGACCGCTCCCGCTTGTTCCGTGCTCAGAGCCTTGCGCTCCGTGAGCTGCGGCACACGCCGCGACGGAGTGACTGGATCAAGACCTTTCTCAAGGGCGGAGAAGCGTGGACTTCGCCGGACTCGGGGAACGGACAGCGCCGGCCATGTTTCGCGTCCGGTCCCAGAACACCCCCTGTAAGCAGGGGCGATGCCGGTCGAGGACGGCGGCCGTGCCGGGCGGCTAGGCGTGCCCGGCGGGCGGTCGGCGATCGGCTGCCGCACGGGAGGAGGCCGTGAGCGCAACGGATGCGCCAGGACCAGACCAGTGCATGTCGGGTTTGTTCGGTATTTCAGATCGCTGCCTTCCGTGTACTTCTTCCGGCTCGGTGTGGCCGACTCGGCTTTGGTTTGACATATTTGCCTACCTAGCTGGGCGCGCTGGAGCCCGTGCTGAGGTTCGCGGGGAGAGCAGTGCGCACAGGCAAAGCCAGAGAGATGCGGAATCTGATCGGTCAGCTGGTCGACGGGCTGACACTGCCCGTGCCCACGGATCCCGACGCCCTGTTCGCCGCGCTGGTCACGACCGTGAGCGAGCTGAGGGGCCGTGAGGTCCGGCTCGTCAAGGAGGAGTTCCCGCACCAGACCGCCAGCGGACTGTGGCTCGACCTCCCCGCCTACGACCTCATCGTGGTGGACAAGCGGGCCACGCCGCTGCACCAGCTGGCGATCTTCTTCCACGAGGTGTGGCACATGCTCAAGGGGGACTGCGGCAACCACGTCGTGGGCAAGGCGGTGGCGGCCCACATGGTCTCCACCGGCGCCGAACTCCCCGAACTGCAGGAGCCGGTACGCAAGGTGGCCGCCCGCACCGAGTTCGACCGGCGCGAGGAGGCGGACGCCGAGCGGTTCGGACTGCTGGCGGTCACCCGCTTCCGCGTCTGGCTGGAGGGCGAACCCGACAGCGCCGCCATGGACCGGGGCAGGATCGCCGGCCGGATCGGCGCCTCGCTGGGACAGCGCCGGCCACAGGTCTGAGCGGTGGACTCCTCGGACTACTACATACCGGCCGTCGCCACGCTGATCGGCCTCGCCGTCAAACTGCCGGGCCTGGTCAAGGACTGGCGCGACCCGCTCGTGCGGTCCGTCTGTCTCGTGATCGCCCTCGGCGGCGCGGGCTTCTTCTTCGCCGCGCCTCCCACGATCACCGCCGTCAACGAGGCCACCGGCACGGCCAACTTCTCCAGCCCGCTGGTGTACGGCATCATCAGCGCCTTCAGCGCCGCCTGTCTGCTGCTCATCGTCCACTGGCGCGGAGGCCCGCCCGAACACGTACGCAGCGTCGCGCGGCGCTGGCAGGCCGGATACACCCTGGTCGTCGTCATGCTGGTCGTCCTCTTCGCCCTCGGCGACGCCCCGGTGGACCGGCACACGGACTTCGACACCTACTACGCGACGACCCCGTACATCCGCGAGATGATCGTGCTGTACCTGGTCGCCCACATGACCGCCGCGCTCGTCACGACGGTGCTGTGCTGGCGCTGGGCGCTCCAGGTGAGCGGCTGGCTGCGGGCCGGCCTGTGGATCCTCGTCCTCGGCTGGCTCCTGAACCTGGCCTTCAGCGGCCTCAAACTGGCCGCGGTGGCGGCGCGCTGGGCCGGTCAGGACTGGGGAGCGCTCAGTACGACCCTGGCGCCGCTCCTGTCCGCGCTGTCCGCGCCCTGCGCCACCGTCGGCTTCCTGATGCCTCTCGTGGGTCCCTGGGCGGTCTCCAACTGGCGGGCGGCGAAGACCCATCGCAAGCTCCGCTCCCTGTGGCGGGAACTCGGCCGCGCCTCGCCCCGTACACCGCTCGCCGGCCCCATCCCGTGGTACTCCTCGCCCCAGGTCCGCCTCACCCAGCGCGAGGCGGGCATCCAGGACGGACTGAGCCTCGTGGCGCCGTGGTTCGACACCGGGGTCCGTACACGCGCGCGGGCCGCGGCGGTCGCCGCCGGGCACACCGACGACGAGGCCGCCCGGATCGGCCACGCGGCGATGGTCGCCGCCGCGGTCCGCGCGGCCGGCCGGGGACTGCCCGCCGGCTCGCGTGTCCTTCCCGACCACTCCGAGATCAGCGCGGTGCGTACCGCACCCGTCGGTGTGTCGGTCGCGCTGAGGTCGTCCCCGATCGTCGCGGCGGCCCGGGAGAGCGGTGGCGCCGTCCCGGCCGCGGACGGCGAGAAGTCCCCCACATGAACCACTCGAACCATGCGATCGACATGAACGACACGATCGACATGAACGACACGATCGACATGAACGACGTGTGCGGCACCCTCCTTCGTACAGGCCTCCGCGGCCGCGGAAGGGCGGTGAGGTCGTGGACGTCGTCTTCTACATCCCCGGCGTGATCCTTCTGGTCACGGCCGTCCTCAATCTGCCGGCCATGCGGGGAGCCTGGCGCGACCCCCTGATGGCCGCGAGCATCTCGGTCCTGCTCATCGGCGCGCTCGTGTGCATGCTGTCCGCGCCGCCCACCATCGGCGTCGTCAACGACCTCACCGGCATCGCCAACTTCTCCGCGCCGCTGGTCTATTCGGGGATGTCCGCGCTCAGCGCCTGCTATCTCGTCCTGATGATCGCCTGGAGGGGCGGAGAGCCCGGGCGCGTGGCCCGCGCGTCCCGTCTCGTGGTGTGCGTCTACGGGCTGGTGATCATCGGGATCGTCACGCTCTTCGCCCTGGCCGACGTACCCGTGGAACGCACCCGGGACCTGGACACGTACTACGCCAGGACGCCGTACATGCGCGAGATGATCCTGCTGTACCTGGTGGCCCACACCGCGGCGACCGCCACCCTCGCGGGCATGTGTCTGGCCTGGCTGCGCAAGGTGCGGGACCTCACCCGCAAGGGCCTGACACTGATCGTCGTCGGTGTGCTCTTCGACCTGTCGTACCAGATCGCCAAGTACCTCGCCATCGGCGCCCGTTGGGGCGGTCTCGACTGGGACTTCCTCTCCACGAGCCTCTCACCGCCCCTCGTGGCGGTCGCGGGCGTCACCGTCGCCGCCGGTTTCGCGCTGCCGCGTGTCGGCCCCTCCACCGCGGACAACTTCCGTGCCTGGCGGCGGTGTCGGCTCCTGAGACCGCTCTGGCTCGAACTGCGCGACCTGCGGGCGCCGGTGGCCGACACCCACTGGTGGGACCTTCCCGTGGTGCGCCTGGTCCAGCAGGAGATCACGATCCTGGACGGGGTCCTGGTGTGCTCGCCCTACCTCGACAACGAGGTCCACAGGGCGGTGGCGCTGGACCACACGGAGATCGTGGCCGAGGCGGCCATGCTCGCGGCGGCCAGGGTGCATGTCTCCGCCGGGTCCGACGCCGAACTCCCCTCGGACGTGGGCCGGTTGCGGTCGGTGGCGCAGCCCCAGCTGATGGTGCAGCTGGCCCGCGCCCTGTCGTCCTCGCCCGTCGTCGCCGAGGCCCGGCAGCGGGCGGCGCGACAGTGGGCGGCCTGGCAGAAGGCACGCCAGGGCCACGACGGTCACCCTCACGATCCCGACCGTGACCGTGACCGTGACCGTGACCACGATCGCGACCGTGACCGCGATCAGGACCGAGACCGCGACAGGGCCTGACGGGTCCGAGGTTGCCGGTGGGCCCGCTCATGGTTCGATCAACGGGCGGCCGGACCGGGGGAGATCCCGGTTCCCGCGCTCCGCACAGAGATCACCCGTACCCGCGCGCCCCGCGTGCCGCAGTCATGCGCCGACGCCGGTCAACAGAAAGGGCCCACACCCATGTCCGACACGAAGTCCACCCCCCGGCGCCGCGCGATCGTCGTCGGAGGGGGTATGACGGGCATGCTCGCCGCGTCGGCGCTCGCCCGCCACGCGGACGTCACGATCGTCGAACGGGACCTGCTGCCGGACGGCCCACGGCCACGCAAGGGCCTGCCACAGGCCCGGCACGCCCATGTCCTGTGGTCCGGTGGGGTCAAGGCGCTTGAGGAGCTCCTGCCGGGCATCGTCGACCAGCTCGTCGACCGCGGCGCCCGCAGGGCACCCGTCATGGCCGACCTGGTGTCCAAGGCCCCCTCGGGACAGTGGTTCCGCCGCTTCACCCATGGCAGCCACGTCAGCCTCCTGTGCAGCCGCGATCTGCTCGACGCGGTGATCCGCGACCGCGTACTGGCGGACGACCGCGTCACCCTGCGCCAGGAGACCGAACTGCTCTCCCTGGAAGGCGGTGCCCGCCGAGTGTCCGGCGTACGAATACGTTCGGCGGACACCGAGAGCACGCTCCCGGCCGATCTGGTGATCGACGCCGGCGGCCGGGGCAGCCGGGCCCCCCAATGGCTGCGGGACCTGGGGCTCCCGCCGGTGCCGGAACGCACGGTCGACGCCGGCTTCGGTTACGCCAGCCGGATCTACCGTGCCCCGGGCACGAGTGCCGACGGCTTTCCGATCGTCAACGTCCAGGCCGACCCCCGCGAGAACCCCGGCAGGGGCGGCATCATCACCCCCATCGAGGGCGGCCGTTGGCTGGTCACGCTCGCCGGAACCAGGGGCGGCCGGCCGAGCGCCGACAACGAGCGGTTCGTGCCCTTCGCGCTCGGTCTGCCGCACCCCGTCATCGGTGAACTCCTCGCCGGCGCCGAGCCCGAGACGGACGTCGTCACCACCCGCAGCACGGCCAACCGGCGGCGCTACTACGAGAAGGCCGCGCGCTGGCCCGACGGCTTCGCCGTGCTCGGTGAGGCGGTCGCCGGCTACAACCCCGTCTACGGCCACGGGCTGAGCGCCGCCGCGCAGAGCGTCGTCGCGCTGCGCCGCGTCCTGGAACGACAGGACCTCCGCTCACCCGGCACGGCCCGGCGCATCCAGCGGAGCGCGGCGCGTCCGGTCGACAACGCCTGGAACCTGGCCGTCGGCCAGGACGTGTTCTACCCGGGCGCCAGCGACGAACCCCCCACCCGGCTGGAGCGGGCCCTGGCCGCCTTCGTGGACAGGGCGGTCGACGCCGGATCGCGCAACCCCCGTGCCCTGCGCATCCTGTTGGACGTGATGAGCATGGAGAAGCCGCCCTCCCGGCTCCTCATGCCCGACATGCTCGCCCTGGTCTGCCTCGGCCGCAAGAAACCGCACCTCGCGGGCCCGCCGCTGACGGACCGCGAGCGCGGGGCCGCCACGACCTCCTGAACCCCCCTCCGCCGGTCGTCACCGTCTTGACTGGTGACGACCCCTCTGGAAGGATCGTCACCAGTCAGACAGGTGACGCCGCGTGGGCGGTGTCGAGTGGCTCCGAGACGCGGGAGGCCGGAAATGGCGCAGGACGAGAAGGTTCGGGTGCCGGATGCCGCCGAGGCGGCACGCCGTGCGCGCTTCGGCGCACTGCCGGAGAGGGTCCGTCTCGCGGACACCGTCGAGGGGAAGCCGGCCACGGTCCTGGATCCCGCACGGAACGCGTACAACGACGACGAGTGGCTCGTACGTACGTGCATCTGAGGTCCGCGCGTCCGTGACCGCGGGCGTCAGTGGGTGTGGGCGTCAGCGGGCGTGGGTGCCGGTCCGTCCGGCGGGCACCCGCGCCTCCTTCTTGCGGGCACGGTACGCCGCAGCCTTCAGCTTGTTCCCGCAGGACTCCATGCCGCACCACTGCCTGCGCATCCCGCGGGACCGGTCGATGTAGACGCGGGTGCACTCGGGATTGCCGCACTCTTTGAGCAGCGGAACGTCCGGACCGCTGAGCACCTCGACGGCGTGCCGCGCCACCGTGGACAGTGCTTCCTCCGGTGTGGCGTCCGTCCGCCGCCCCGCCGCGGTGAGCTGTGGTGTCGCCGGGGGCCTGCGTGCCGCGCCGTTCACCGTGGCGAGCGCCGTGCCGTCGTAGGGCTCTTGGAGACGCCGGGCGGTGACCAGCTCGTAGACGGCCTCCCGTACGGCGACGGCCCGCGCGAGGTCGGTGTCCGTGCCGGGGGAGACGGTGTCGACGATCCCCGCCTCCAGGTACCAGGCGTCCAGCCGCTCCGGTGACGTGAACATCTCGAAGCGCAGGGTGCGGCGGGCGCGGAGGGTCGCGGCGAAGTCCAGGGCCGGGTTTCCGCACACGAAGACATGATCCACATTCACGTCACCATCCTGACAGGTGACGATTGCCTCTGCAAGGTCCGCTCAAGGGGCCCGGTCGCACAGCACCGGGGCACGGCCCGGCCGGGCCCGGCGCGACCCTTGACTTCCCAAGACCCCCGCGCCACATTCCTGACTCCGCATCAGAACCGGGGACACCGGACCCCCGTCGGCCCCCGGGGCACAGCACGCTCTCTCCCACCCCACCCCACCCCACCCCGTCCCCTCCTGTCCCTGTCCTTCGTCGTCCGGTTGGAGCGCCCTGTCATGGCCACAAGCGCGGACCCCGCAAGACGTACGAACGCCCCTCGCCCCTCCTCCCCCGCCGGCCCGTCCAGACGCCGGGTGCTCGGCGCGGCGACCGGCACGGGCCTCGCGCTCGCCGCCGGACTCCCCGGTACGGTCCGCGCGGCCGACCTGCCCCCGCTCGGCACGTACGACGTCGTCGTGGTCGGGTCCGGCGCGGCGGGGATGACCGCCGCGCTGACGGCCGCGAAACAGGGACTCAGTTGCGTCGTCGTGGAGAAGGCGGCCACCTTCGGCGGTTCGGCGGCCCGCTCGGGCGCCGGGATCTGGATTCCCAACAACCCGGTGATCCTGGCCGCGGGCGTCCCCGACACCCCGGCCAAGGCGGCGAGCTATCTGGCGGCCGTGGTCGGCCCCGAGGTCTCCGCGGACCGCAGACAGGCCTTCCTCGGGCAGGGGCCCGCCATGATCTCCTTCGTCATGGCCAACAGCCCGTCGCGGTTCCGCTTCATGGAGGGCTACAGCGACTACTACCCGGAACTGCCCGGCGGGCTGCCGGGCGGCCGTTCCATCGAACCCGCCCAGCTCGACGGGAACATCCTCGGGGCCGAACTCGCCCGGCTGAACCCCCCGTACCTCCCGGTGCCCAGCGGCATGGTCGTCTTCAGCACCGACTACAAATGGCTCGCCCTCTCCGCGGTCAGCGTGAAAGGAGCCGCCGTCGCCACCGAGTGCCTGGCCCGCGGGACCAGGGCCGCGCTCCTCGGCCAGAAGCCCCTCACCATGGGCCAGTCACTGGCGGCCGGCCTGCGCGCCGGACTGCTCGCGGCCCAGGTGCCGGTGTGGCTGAACACCCCGCTCACCGAGCTGTACACGGAGAACGGCACCACCGCGGGAGCCGTGGTGACCAGGAACGGCGCCCCCGGCCTGGTCAGGGCCCGCCGCGGGGTCATCGTCGGTTCGGGCGGCTTCGAGCACAACGCGGCCATGCGCGCCCAGTACCAGCGACAGCCCATCGGCACGGAGTGGACGGTCGGCGCGAAGGAGAACACGGGTGACGGGATCCGGGCGGGCCAACAGGCGGGCGGCGCCCTCGACCTGATGGACGACGCCTGGTGGGGCCCGGCCATCCCGCTGCCCGGCCAGCCGTACTTCTGCCTCGCCGAACGCACCCTGCCCGGCGGACTCCTGGTCAACGCCGCCGGAGCGCGCTTCGTCAACGAGGCGGCGCCCTACAGCGATGTCGTGCACACCATGTACGACAGGAACGCGACCGCCCCGCACATCCCGGCCTGGCTGATCGTCGACCAGAACTACCGCAACCGCTACCTCTTCAAGGACATCGCCCCGACCCTCGTCCTCCCCGACGCGTGGTACGAGTCAGGCGCCGCCCACAAGGCCTGGACGCTCGACGCCCTCGCCCAGGCGATCGGCGTGCCGGCGGCCGCCCTGCGGACCACCGTCGACCGCTTCAACAGCCTGGCCCGGAGCGGCACCGACAGCGACTTCCACCGTGGCGACAGTGTGTACGACCACTACTACACCGACCCCGCGATCCTCCCGAACTCCTGCCTGGCACCGCTGTGGCTGGCCCCCTACCACGCCTTCAGGATCGTCCCGGGCGACCTGGGCACCAAGGGCGGCCTGCGCACGGACGCCCGGGCGCGCGTGCTGCGCCCGGACGGATCCGTCGTCCCCGGCCTGTACGCCGCCGGGAACGCCAGCGCGGCCGTCATGGGGCACAGCTACGCGGGCGCGGGCTCGACGATCGGACCGGCGATGACGTTCGGCTACATCGCCGCCCGGGACATCGCGGCGGCCACCGGAACCTGAAGCCGGGCGAGAAGCCGGTGCTCGCCGGGGTGAAGCCGTCCGGGAGAACTCGGTTGTGGGAGCGCTCCCGCGGGAGCCAGGATGCTCGCCATGCGCCCACAGCCGAGCATCCGCCCCTACCGACCCGCCGACCGTGCCGCCGTCGCCGACATCTGTGTGCGAACCGCCCTGGACGGAGGGGATTCGCGGGAGCGCTACCCCGACGAGGAGCTGATGCCGTCCCTCTTCGCCGCGCCCTACTGCCACCTGGAGCCGGAACTCGCCTTCGTCCTGGACGACGGATCGGGCCGCGCGGTCGGCTACGTCCTCGGCACCGCCGACACGGAACGGTTCGTCGAGCACTTCCGCACGGCCTGGATCCCGCGGGTCGCCGGACGCTATCCCGAACCCACCGCGCAACCCCGGACACCCAGCGAGGAGATGATCGTCCTCCTGCACACCCCCGAGCGGATGATCCTGCCCGACCTGGCCGCGTATCCGGCACATCTGCACATCGACCTCCTGCCGGACTGGCAGCGCCGGGGCTTCGGGCGGGGACTGATGAGGACGTTCCTCGCCGCCCTGCACGACCGCGGCGTCCCGGCGGTCCATCTGGGCATGGTCACCGCCAACACCGCCGCGCGGGCCTTCTACGACCGCCTCGGCTTCCACGAGATCCCCGTACCCGACCCCGGCCCCCTCACCTACCTCGGCAGGCCGACGGCCGCGGGCACTCCGTGAGGGCACACCCGCCCGGGGGAAGGCCTGTCGTACCCGTCCTCTAAGCTCCCGCGCATGAACAACGGGGACTCCGGCAGACGGGTCATCGACGGACGGTTCCGGCTGGAGGCACGGCTCGGCGGCGGTGGGATGGGCACGGTCTGGCGGGCCACGGACCTGGCCCTGCACCGTAACGTGGCCGTCAAGGAGGTCAGGCCCCCGGACATCGACCTCGCCGAGTACGACCCGCAGGGTGCGCGGCTGCTGCGGGAACGGGTGCTGCGCGAGGCCAGGGCACTCGCGAGGATCGACCACCCGAACGTCGTGACGATCCATCACATCGTCGACGGCGGCGAAGGAACGTACCCGTGGATCGTGATGGAACTGGTCGGCGGCGGCTCGCTCGCCGACCGTCTGGAGCGGGGCCCGACGGACCCCGTGGAGACGGCACGGATCGGGCGGGAGGTCCTGGCCGCGCTGCGGGCCGCGCACGACGCCGGCATCCAGCACCGGGACGTCAAGCCCGCCAACGTCCTGCTGCGCCCCGACGGCCGCCCCGTGCTCACGGACTTCGGGATCGCGGCGATCCGCGAGTCGACGGCCCTCACCGCCACCGGCTCGATCATCGGTACGCCCGACTACATGGCACCCGAGCGCATCGCGGGCGACGACGGCGGGCCGGCATCGGACCTGTGGTCGCTGGCGATGATGCTGTACGCCGCCGTCGAGGGCCACCATCCGCTGCGCAGGGGCACGACGATGGCCACCCTCGCGGCCGTCCTGTACGAGAACGTTCCGCCGCCCCGCAAGGCGGGCCCGCTGGCGGACGCGTTGATGCGGGTGCTGGTGCGGGACCCCCAGGCACGCCCGGACGCCGGGACGTTCGACCGCATGCTGACGGCCGTGAGCGCGGGCGCGGGCGTGGGCACGAGCGCGGGCGTGGCCGCGGCTCCCGGCGAGGCTGTGGCCGACGCCGTACCCGCGGCCCGTACGGAACCCACCTCCTACCGGCTCACGCCCCCGCAGGATGCCGTGCCCCGGTCGCCCGGCCCGGCCCCCGTACGACCCGCGCGGCGGGGACGCCGGGCCGCGGTCGCGCTGTCCGCCGTCGGAACGGTGCTGGTGGGTGTGCTGGCCTGGACCCTGCTGCCCGACTCGGAGGGCTCGGGATCGTCGGCCTCGGGCGATTCCACGAACGGAGCGACGGCGGATCCGTCGGCCGACACCTCCTCGACGGGAACGGCCGACAAGAGCCCCACGCCCCGGCGGACGGAACGGAAGACGCCCACGAACCTGCTGACACCGGACGGCATCCGCACCGCGGTCAAGGCCCTGGAGAAGGAGACGGGCCGCGACCGGTACGGCAACCTGACGGTCTACCCCGAATACGTCTCCGCGCAGGTGATGGTCGAGGGCAGCCGGACCGGTTACCAGCAGTACACCTACTACGTGGGCCGGGGCGTCCAGGAGACCCCGATCAAGGCGCAGCTGGCCGGCGGGGCCCAGCCGATGACCCTGGACGGCCTCGCCTGGGACAGGCTCCCCGCGCTGCTCGCCGAGGCGGAGAAGAAGCTGAACGTCGACGACGCGACCACCCGCTACCTCGTGGTCAAGTCACCGAACGACCTGTTCGACCGGGGCGCAGAGATGCTTGTCTACCTCTCCGACGAGTACAACAGGAGCGGCTATCTGCAGGCCGACGCCCGCGGGAAGGTGACCAGGGTGACCCCCGCGGACTGACGGCGGTCAGTTGTCGGCCGGCACCGGGGGAGCGGAACGCCGTGAGGCCATCGCGGCCAGTTCCTCCGCGGTGCGCGGGCCGGTGTCCGGAGAGGTCAACAGGCCCTGCGCGCGCAGCAGTTCGGCCACGGCGATCCCCCAGGGCAGTCGCAGTCCCGCCTGCTCCAGGAGGTCCGTACGGGCCAGGGTCGCGTCCGCGGGGCCGGTGACCGCTCCGGACGGGGTGAGCAGGGCCGCGTCGTCGGCCCAGCGCAGGGCGAGGTCCACGTCGTGCGTCGCCATCACCACGGTCGTGCCGCTCTCACGCAGCCCGTCCAGGGTCGCGATCAGCCGCTCCTGGCCGTCCGGGTCCAGCCCCGCGGTCGGTTCGTCGAGGATCAGGACCCGCGGCCGCATCGCCACGGCGCCCGCGATCGCGGTCCGCTTGCGCTGCCCGTAGGAGAGCAGATGGGTGGGGCGTTCGGCCAGGGCCGAGATGTCCAGCGCGGCGAGCGCCTCGTCCACCCGGGCCCGTACCTCGGTGTCGGGCAGGCCGAGGTTCAGCGGACCGAACGACACGTCCTGGAAGACGGACGCGGCGAACAACTGGTCGTCCGGGTCCTGGACCACCAGCTGGACGGTCGTGCGCAGCAGGGTCAGGCCCTTGCGGTCGTACCGGACCGGCCGGTCCTCCACGGTCAACTGCCCGCTGTGCGGGCGCAGTCCGCCGCTGAGCAGCCGCATCAGGGTGGTCTTGCCACTGCCGTTGCGGCCGAGCAGGGCGAGCGCCCGCCCCGCGCGCACCTCGAAGTCGAGGCCGCTGAGCACGGTCGGGCCGTCCTCGTACGCGTAGGACGCGCCCCGCAGGGCGACCAGCACGGGCTCGCTCATCGCAGCGGCCTTTCCAGTACGAAGGTGAGTGCGGCCACCGCCGCGAGCAGCGCGACACTGGCGAGGGTGAAGCGCGCGGAGATCCGGGCCTCCGGTACCAGGACGCGCAGGGTGCCGTCGTAACCGCGGCCCGCCAGTCCGGCCTGCAGCCGGGTCGCCCGGTCGAAGGCCCGCACGAAGGCGGTGGCGCCGAGCCCGGCCAGCGAACGCCAGGTGGCGGCCCGGGTGGTGTGTCCGAGCCGGGCGGCCTGCGCCTCCCTGATCCGGCGCACCGAGTCGAGCAGCAGGAAGCTCATCCGGTACGTCACCAGGGCCACGTCGACGACCGGTGCGGGCACCCCGGCGTTGACCAGCCGCGGCAGCAGGTCGGACAGGGGAGTGGTGAACGCGAACAGGAGCACGCCGAGGGAGGCGGCCGAGGTACGCAGCAGGAGTTCCCCGGCGCGCACCGGACCGCCCTCGGCCAGCGTCACGAACCCGTCCGGGCCGCCGACCTGGAGCAGCAGCGGCAGCGCACCGGTCACGCAGAAGCCCAGCGGCACCCGGTAGGCGCGCCAGAGCCGTCGGCCGGGTACCGCGGCCGGGCCCAGCAGCACGGTCAGGGCGGTCACCAGGACCAGGGCCGCGCCCGGCCAGGGCGGGAGGGAGATCGCCAGTACGGTCAGGCCGAGACCGAGCACGGCCTTGTCCACGGGATGGCGGCGGCGCCAGCGACTGCTGTGCGCCGCCGCGTCGATCGGCAGCACGAAGGTTCAGGCCCGTTCGGTCGGTCGGTTCTCTCCGGCCGCTGACCCACCGGCACCGACCGGTGCCTCCGCCGCCGGTGCCTGGCCGTCCTCCCGCTGTGCCAGGGCCCGCAGTTCGCCCTGGCGCCTGCCCCGGCGCAGGCCGAAGTAGTAGGCGAGGACGCCCGCGCCGAGGGCGGCCTGGAGGGCGAACAGCGCCGACTCGATCTCGCCGGACGGCGGCTCGTACAGGGGTGAGAACCACGGCTCGTAGTCCGGCTCGATCTCGGTGATAGCGGTCTCCGCCTCCGAGTCGGCGCCGGTGAACGGCTCCTCCTTGTGGTCGCCCATGCCGAAGGCCAGCGGCAGGACGGCGAGCGCGGCCACCACGAACAGCAGCAGGGCGTTGATCTTCGCGTTACGGCTCATCGGGCCACCGTCTCGTTCGTGTCGTTCGTGTCGTTCGTTTTGGGAGTCTCGGGCGTCCCGTTCGTTGCGGACCTGCCGGAAGGGGACCGCCTGCCGGCCAGGAACACACCGAGCCGGGTCAGTTCGCCCTTGCTCGACTGCACCAGCAGCCGCATCACGAGCACCGTGAGCAGGCCCTCGCTCACCGCGAGCGGGACCTGGGTGACGGCGAAGATCGAGCCGAACTTGCCGAGCGCGCCCAGGAACCCACTGCTCGGGTCGGGGAACGCGAGCGCCAGCTGCACGCTGGTGACGCAGTAGGTGGACAGGTCGGCGACGAACGCGGCGAAGAACACCGCGACCATCAGCGGCACGTCGAACCGCCGCAGCAGCCGGTACACCGCGTAGCCGGCCCACGGGCCGACGATCGCCATCGAGAAGACGTTGGCGCCCAGCGTGGTCAGTCCGCCGTGCGCGAGCAGCAGCGCCTGGAAGAGCAGGGTGATGGTGCCCAGGACCGCCATGATCGGCGGCCGGAACAGGATGGCGCCGAGGCCGGTGCCGGTGGGATGCGAACAACTGCCGGTCACCGACGGCAGTTTCAGTGCGGAGAGAACGAAGGTGAAGGCCCCCGACGCGCCGATGAGGAGCGTGCTCTCGGGATGTGCTCTGACCTCACGGGTGAGCGACCGGACTCCGTGGACGACGAACGGCGCCGACGCGACGCCCCAGGCGACCGCGTGCGCCGGAGGAAGGAAACCCTCGGCTATGTGCATGGCTCAGCAGACCCTCTCCAGCACCTCGTGGATGGTTGACGTGCCTTGGCCGGTCTCCTGGCTTACGGGTAACACCACCCGTGCTCCGCCTTCCCGGGTCCGAGGACCCAGTGGCTGCCCGTGAGGGCCGGAGCCGGACTTCCCGATCACAGTGGCGAGGGCCGCACCGGCATCACACCGATTTCCCGAGCACCAAGGCGTCGTGACAGTAGTGCGCGTACAGGGGTGGTGACAAGCGGCCCTCGGGGGGCGTGAGAGTGGTCACGCGGCGCGCGCCGGTTCGTAAGAGATGCTGCGGGGGTGTCGATTCGGCTCACCCCGGTTCGTCGGGGAGGCAAACGGTCTCAGGAACACCGGGAGGAACCATGAAGTACATGCTGCTGGTCTGTGGCGACGACACCGCCGACTCCTCGGGGATGACACCCGTCGAACCATGGGTGGAGGAGCTGAGCGTGCGCCGCGGTGTACGGCTGCACGGCCACCGGCTGCGCTCCCCGGCCGACGCGGTGACCGTGCGCGTGCGCGACGGTGAGGTGCTGCGCACCGACGGGCCGTTCGCGGAGACGAAGGAGCACGTCGCCGGGTACGACATCCTTGAGTGCGCCGGCCTGGAGGAGGCCGTGGAGGCCGCCGCGAAGCATCCGATGGCGACCGTCGGGGCCATGGAGGTGCGCGCGTTCTGGGACGACGAGGACGCCGAGGGGGAGATCCGCCGGCTCGACGCGGAACTGACGGCCGCCGGGCGGCAGCGGGACTTCGACCGGGCGATGGCCTGTTACGCACCGGACGTGGAGGTGTTCCACCCGGTGAGCGGCCTTGAGCAGCGCGGGGTCGAGGCGCTCCGCAAGGCCGAGGAGGTGTGGTTCTCGACGCTGTCCGGGCCGGTGGAGCGCGAGGTGCTCGAATTCCGCGTGCGGGTCGACGAGAGCATCGCCTTCAGCCACGCGCTCGTCCGGATGCGTGCCACACTGGCTGGCGGTCAGGCCCTGGACACCACGGCACGGGTGACCACCGGCTACCGGCTGACGGGCGACCGCTGGCTGATCGTCCATCAGCACACGTCCGTGCCCTTCGACACAGGAGCCCCCGCAGCCGCCGGGGCCTGACGCGACACGGAGGGGGCATCCGGGGCCTCCCGCAGGCCCCCTCCGGCACATCCGTTACGCGGCTGAGCGTGCGCCAAGTCTTGACGTGCTCCTGGCAAGGTGACTCTATGGGAGCGCTCCCACTTTCCCTCGATCCAAGTTTCTTGGCGCTCACTCCCTGGAGTCGCAGTGAGAAGAACAAGAAGCACGACACGGAAGAACCTCGTCAGCGCGTTCCTCGCCGGGCTGGCCGCCCTGCTCGGGCTCGTCGTTCTCGGCGCGCTCGTACCGACCGCCGCACACGCCCAGTTGCCCGGAGACCCGCCCGGCGCGTCCCCGGGCGCCCTCGCGACCGGCCTCCATATCGACGACGGCCGCCTGCTCGAAGGCAACGGCAACGATTTCGTCATGCGCGGCGTCAACCACGCCCACACCTGGTACCCGGGCGAGACGCAGTCACTGGCCGACATAAAGGCGCTCGGAGCCAACTCCGTCCGCGTCGTCCTCTCCGACGGACACCGCTGGAGCAAGAACAGCCCCGAGGACGTGGCCGCCGTCATCGCCCAGTGCAAGGCCAACCGGCTGATCTGCGTACTGGAGGTGCACGACACCACCGGCTACGGCGAGGACGCCGCGGCCGGCACGCTCGACCACGCGGCCGACTACTGGATCGGCCTCAAGAGCGTGCTCACCGGCCAGGAGAACTACGTCATCGTCAACATCGGCAACGAGCCCTGGGGCAACACCAACCCCGCGGGCTGGACCGATCCCACGATCGCCGCCGTGAAGAAGCTGCGCGCCGCCGGGTTCGAGCACACCATCATGGTGGACGCGCCCAACTGGGGCCAGGACTGGCAAGGAGTCATGCGGGCCAACGCCCAGGCCGTCTACGACGCCGACACCACCGGCAACCTCATCTTCTCGATCCACATGTACAGCGTCTTCGACACCGCGGCGGAGATCACCGACTACCTGAACGCGTTCGTCACCGCCGGACTCCCCATCCTCATCGGAGAGTTCGGCGGTCCGGCCGACCAGTACGGCGACCCGGACGAGGACACCATGATGGCCACGGCGCAGCAGTTGCGCCTCGGCTACCTCGCCTGGTCCTGGAGCGGCAACACCGATCCGATCCTGGACCTCACGATCGGCTTCGACCCCGCACAGCTCAGCTCCTGGGGCCAGCGCATCTTCAACGGCGCCAACGGCATCGCCCAGACCTCCAAGGAGGCCACGATCTACGGCGGCGGCACCCCGGGTGACACCCAGGCACCGACCGCGCCGGGCACCCCGGGTGCCTCCGCCGTGGCGGCCACCTCGGTGACCCTCACCTGGACCGCCGCCACCGACAACGTGGGCGTCACCGCCTACGACATCGTGCGGGTCAGCGGAAGCAGCGAGACCACGGTCGCCGCGGCCACCACCAACACCGCCACGGTGACCGGGCTCACCGCCAACACGGCGTACACCTTCGCCGTCTACGCGCGGGACGCGGCGGGGAACCGCTCGCCCCGCTCGGCCACGGTGACCGTCACCACCGCCGACGGCGGCAGCACACCCGGCACGAGCTGCTCCGTCGGCTACCGCGTCAGCAACGAGTGGCCGGGCGGCTTCCAGGGCGAGATCACCATCCGCAACACGGGCACCGCCGCGATCAGCGGCTGGAAGCTGGTCTTCGCCTTCGCCAACGGCCAGACGGTCTCCAACATGTGGGGTGGCACCCCGACCCAGAGCGGCGCGACGGTGAGTGTCGCCAACGCCTCGTACACCGCCACCATCCCCGCGAGCGGCTCGGTCACCGTCGGCTTCACCGCCAACAAGGGCACCACCAACACCGCCCCGAGCGCGTTCACCCTCAACGGCAGCACCTGCGCCACCGTCTGACCAGCAGTCACGGCCCGACGGTCGTCGACCGGCAGCCACTGGCCGGCGGGGTCACCGCGCCCCGTCGGCCGGGCGGGTGCCGAGCCGTGGTCAGGCAGTGGTGGCCGGGGCGGCGGCCTTCTCCGTGGCGGTGTCGGCCGGAGCGGCCTTGGACGTCGTGTAGAAGACGGACGACCCCTGCTTGCTGCGCTGGACCTGGCCCTTGGCGACGAGCCCCTCCACCGTGGTGCGTACGACCTTGGGCTTGATCTCGCGCTCGGGGTGGGCCTCCGCCAGCGCCGTGGCGACCTCGGCGGACGAGCGCGGCTCGGACTGCCGGCCGAGATGTTCACGGATCAGCTCGACGAGCGTGGGCTTCGCGGCACCCGGCTCGGCCGCGGCGGACTTGGCTCCGGTCTTCGAAGCGGTGGCCTTCGAGGCGGTGGACTTCGCAGCCGCGGACTTCGCAGCCGCGGGCTTCGCGGCGGCGGGCTTCGGGGCAGGTGCCTTCGACACGGCCGACTTCGGGGCCGGCTTGGTGGTGGCCTTCGTGGCCGCCGGCTTGGCGGCCGGCTTGGCGGCCGGCTTCGCGGTGGTGGCCTTCTTGCGTCCGCTCGCCGTGGCCGTGGCCTGGCGCGGCACCGAAGGCGCGGGCACGGAGGCGCCCTTGGCGTTCGCGGCGGACTGGTCGCCACCCAACGCCCGCTGCAGCTCGGCGAGCAGGGTCTGGTCGTGCTGCAGGGCACTCAACTGCTCTTGGAGCGCCTCCACTTCGGCGCCGATACGTTCCTGCTCCTTGGTGTTGCGTTCGAGATCCGCAGACACCTGGGAGGCGTACTGGGTCTTGAGCTCCGTGGCGGCCGATTCGACTTCGGACATGGCAGTTACCTTTCCTCGTCATCGTGTGGTGCTGGGGCCGGATGCTACTCGCATCATCAGGCCATGATCCCGAAGTTGTCAGGACCGTCCCCGCAGTTCCATGGCCTCTGACACACTTCCGCGGGCCGCAAAGGCGCAGGCGGCGAGGTGTGCGAGAGACACCTGACCACCCATGCGAAGCCATGTCTCGAATTCAACCTTCAAGGTGACTTTACGGACTGACCAACCGGTGCACCCGACTCGCACCCCTTTCGTTACGACCGACACCCTTGACAGGCTGCGTACTGTTTCGCGACGTTTGAGCCTCGCGGACGCCAGAGCCTGTCAGGGGTGCCGGTCGAAGAGGTGTCGGGGCGCGGGCGTCGCGTCCAGGGGGAATGGGGGGGCGATCGACCATGCGATCCACCGAGGCGGACATAAGAATCCACAGACCCGAGTCCCTGAGCGAGTCCCTGCGCCGGGACTGGCACCGGGCGGCCGACGCGTCACCCGACTACGCCAACCCCTTTCTGTCCCCCGAGTTCGCGGCCGGCATCGGCACCCACCGCGGCGGGGCGCGGGTGGCGGTCCTGCACGAGCGCGGCGAGGCCGTGGGCTTCCTCCCGTACGAGCGCAACTCCTTCGGTGTGGGGCGGGCCATCGGGCTCGGTCTGTCCGACTGCCAGGCCCTCGTGCACCGGCCGGGAGTCACCTGGGACACCCGTGAACTGCTGCGCGCCTGTGGGCTGTCCGTCTTCGAGTTCGACCACCTCGTCGAGGAGCAGAATTCATTCACCCGCCATGTCACGGGGACGTTCGCGTCGCCGGTCGTCGATCTGAAGGTCGGTGACGGCAGCTATGCGGAGTGGCTGCGCGGCGCGTACCCGGGACTGGCCAAGACGACACTGAAGAAGGAACGCCGCCTGGGGCGCGACCTGGGCGAGCTGCGGTTCGTCTTCGACGAGCGCGACCCCGCGATGCTGCGCACGCTCATGGGGTGGAAGTCGGCCCAGTACCGCAGGACCTCCCGGATGGACCGCTTCGCGCGCCCCTGGATCGTGAACGCGGTGGAGCACCTGTTCCAGGTCCGTGAGGAGCACTTCACCGGCATCCTCTCCGTGGTGTACGCCGGTGACCGGCCGGTGGCCGCGCACTTCGGTCCCCGGTCGCGCACGGTGTTCGCGGCCTGGTTCACCGCGTACGACCCCGAACTGCGCTACTACTCACCCGGGCTGATCATGCACCTCAGGATGGCGGAGGCCGCCGGCCGGGAGGGCGTACGGGTCCTGGACCTGGGGCGTGGCGACAAGGAGTACAAGGACTGGCTCAAGACCCGGGAACTGCGTGTGGGGGAGGGCTTCGTGACGCGTCCCCATCCGGTGGCGGCGGCACACCGGCTGTGGCGCGGACCGGTGCGCGGCCTGCGCAACACGGTGCTGGCCCATCCGAAACTGAGGGATCCGGCGGACCGGCTGCTGAAGACGGCCGGCGCGCTGCGCACGTCCGGCACGGGGCGGTTACGGAGAGACGCAGGCTGAGAGCCGGGGACCTGACCGTACGCCCCCTGTACGTTCCCTGCGCGTCCCGTGTCCCGTACGTCAGAGGCGGCGGCTGTCCTCTGTCTCGCCGAGGGAGCTGTCGGGCTTGCCCAGGGACCATCCGGAGACGTCCGTGAGCCGCCCTCGCCACAGGGGCATCACGACAGGGCCGCCCGCCGCGACGACACTGGTGGCGTCGCGCAGATGGATCCACTGCGGCAGCCGCTGCGGGACCGGACGCCCCTGCTTGTCGGAGACCGCCTCGTCCACCTGCTCGGGGAACCGCTCAAGCAGGTGCGCGCCGGGTCCGTCGACACCGCGCAGGCTGCGCGCCCAGTCGGTCTTCCAGGCCTTGTGGGAGATGAGGTCGCCGTAGAGGAGACCGCCCCCGATGAACAAGGTGATCGGCAGCGCCGCCTGCGGGTCCTGACCGACCAGTCGTACCAACATCTGCAGCTGGAGGTCCGGCACGGGCTCGGTCACGATCGGCGCGGCCGACTCCCGGAGCGGGTCCTGCTCTTCACTCACGGCCCTGCTGGTCCTTTCCATCCCTCGCACATGACGGCTGCGTCCCGCGTGACGGTTGCGTCACACAGGTCGGTTGCGTCACGCGGCGAGCAGGCCGGCGCGGAGCCGGCTCAGCGTGCGCGTCAGCAGACGGGAGATGTGCATCTGGGAGAGGTTCAGTTCGCGGCCGATCTCCGCCTGGGTCATCTCCCGGCCGAAGCGCATCTCGATGATGGTCCGCTCCCGGTCGTCGAGCTGCTGCAGGAGGGGCGCGAGCGTGTGCAGGTCCTCGAACAGGTCCATCGCGGGGTCTTCCTCGCCCAGGGTGTCCGCGTACTTCGGACCGCCGTCGCCGGCGTCGTCGTCCCCGCCGGGGGTGTCGATGGAGCCGGCCACGTAACCGTTGGCGGCGACCAGGCCCTCGATGACCTCTTCCTCGCTCAGGTCCAGATGGTCGGCGAGTTCCTTGACCGTCGGCGGGCGGTTCAGCGTCGCGGCGAGGGCTTCCTTGCTCTTGGCGAGCGAGACACGCAGCTCCTGAAGGCGCCGCGGGACGTGCACGGCCCAGGTGGTGTCCCGGAAGAAGCGCTTGATCTCGCCGACGATGTAGGGGATCGCGAAGGAGGTGAACTCGACCTCGCGCGACAGGTCGAAGCGGTCGATCGCCTTGATCAGGCCGATCGTGCCGACCTGGATGACGTCCTCCATGTCGCCGCTGCCCCGGTTGCGGAACCGGCGGGCCGCGAAGCTGACCAGGGACAGGTTCATCTCGATCAGGGTGTTGCGCGCGTACTGGTATTCGTGGGTGCCCTCTTCCAGCTCCTGCAGCCGGTCGAGGAACAGCCGGGACAGCACCCGCGCGTCCTTGGGGGCGACCTTGGCCCCGTCCTCGATCCACGGCAGGTCGCCCGTGGCCTCCTGCACGCCCGAGCTGCAGTCAGATGCCTCGCGGGTGTTCACGGAGGTAGTCACGGTGCCGCCTTAACTAGAAAGCAAGTTGGTCGTCTCCTGCCCGGCTTCCTCAAGAGCATGTCTGCTCTACCCCGGTCAATTGCGAAGGTACCCGTCCATGAGCATCCGGGCGGCCGGAGTACAGTCTGCTCGCCGCGCCCGTGCCGGACCGGGCAGCGCGCGCCCTCATGTCTCCTCCCTGTGCCGGCCGGGTGATGCCATGACCAGTACGCAGGACCAGCCGGACACGCGGAACCAGTCCGACACGCAGGACAGGCCCGAGACGCAGGACGGGCCCAGGCCCGAGAAGGCCCTCTCTTCCGGGACATGGTCGTCGTCGGAGTACGCGCAGCGCGCGGAACGGATACGGCGCCGACTGGAGAGACTCATCGGCATCGCGGCGACCGAGGGCAACTCCCTCACCGCTCTGCGCAACGGCGACGAGATCTTCGCCGCGATGCTGGCGGGCATCCGGGCGGCCGAGCACACCGTGGACATGATGACCTTCGTGTACTGGAAGGGCGACATCGCCCGCGAGTTCGCGCAGGCGCTCGCGGAACGGGCCCGGGACGGTGTGCGGGTACGGCTGCTGCTGGACGGGTTCGGCAGCAGGCTGATCGAGAAGGACCTGCTGGCGGCCATGGAGCGGGCCGGGGTGCAGGTGGCGTGGTTCCGCAAGCCGCTCGCCCTCTCCCCGCTCAAGCAGAACCACCGCTGTCACCGCAAGGTTCTCGTTGTCGACGAACGGACCGCGTTCACCGGCGGGGTGGGCATCGCGGAGGAGTGGTGCGGCGACGCGCGCAACGAGCGCGAGTGGCGCGACACCCATGCCGAGGTCCGCGGGCCGGCCGTGGACGGTATCGCCGCCGCGTTCGCGCAGAACTGGGCCGAGTGCCACGAGGAACTCTTCGACGACCGTGACCGGTTCGTCGCGCACACACCCGAGGGCGGGGCCGTGGTGCAGGTGGTGCGCGGCTCGGCGAGCTTCGGCTGGCAGGACATGCAGACCCTGCTCCGGGTGATGCTGGAGTCGGCCGAGGAGCGCTTCCGGCTGGCCACCGCCTACTTCTCGCCGGACGCGTTCTTCGTCGAGCTGCTGTGCGCCGCGGCCCGCCGGGGTGTGGAGGTGGAGATCCTGCTGCCCGGCCCGCACACGGACAAGCGGGTCTGCCAGCTCGCCGGCCAGCACTACTACGAGGACCTCACCGCCTGCGGTGTGCGGATCCACCAGTACCAGCCGACGATGATGCACGCCAAGGTCATCACCGTGGACAAGGTCGCCTCGCTGGTCGGCTCGACCAACTTCAACCGCCGCTCGCTCGACCACGACGAGGAGATCATGCTCGCCGTGCTGGACGAGGAGTTCACGTCGACGCTCGACGCCCACTTCGACGAGGACCTGACGGCCAGCACCCTGATCGAGAAGGGCCGCTGGAAACGGCGTTCCGTCGTGCAGCGGGCCCGGGAGGCGGCCGTCGTCCCCATCCGCCGCTTCCTGTGACGGAGGGGTCGGGCGGCTCGGACGGGTCGGCCCGACCGGAGGGGACCGGCGGACCGTAGGGGGGGGCGGGCGGACCGCGAGGCCGGCCCGGTGTCAGCCGGGCTTCTCGCCGGTCCGGCAGATCTGGCGGGCGATCTCGCGCAGCTTGACGTTGCGGTCCTGCGACGTCTTCTTGAGCACCTTGAACGCCGAGTCCTCGGTGAGCCCGTAGCGCTCCATCAGGATGCCCATGGCCTCGCCGATCTCGTGCCGGGTCTCCATGGCATGGCTCAGCTGCTGATGCGTACGCGCCGCGGAGAACGCCACGGCCGCGTGGGAGGCGAGGATCCAGCCGGCGCGCCGGGCGTTCTCGCCGAAGGCACCCGGCGTGTTCGAGTACACGTTCAGGGCGCCGAGGTTGTCCTCCTCGGTGAAGAGCAGGAAGCCCATCATGCTTCCCATCCCCAGCTTCCTCAGCTCCGGGGCGAAGCGGGGCCACTTCTTGTTCGGCTCCCGCAGGTCCTCGATGGCGTAGATCTGCTGACGGTCGGTCACCGCGTCGAAGCAGGGGCCTTCCCGCAGGTCCTGCTGGAACCGGTCCGACCGGCGGACCACGTCGCTCGTGGCCGCCAGCGCGTGCACCTCGCCCTGCCGCACCGTGAGGATGCCGGCCTCGTCGCACCCGTCGATCAGGACCTTCGCATGCTCCACGACCCGGTCCAGAGTGCCCTGGGCGGAGTCCTGCGCCAGCAGATCCCGCGCCATCTCCGCCACGGCGATCGCGAACTGCTCCCAGACCTCGCCCGGCACCTCAGACATGCGTCACCTGCTCTTTTCGTGAAGCATCCCGGGATGCCTCGTGAAGGCCCATCCTGCCATCCGGACGTCCGCGTCGCGCCGGGCCAGGCCTTTCGGTACGTCCGGTGCGTGAACGCCGGCGTCGTTCGGAGGTCCGGTCGGCACTGTCCCACAAGACTCCCTGTTTCACCGGGGCGGTCAGTGGTGACCCGAAGGGAGACCGACCCCGTGAACAACATCACTGCGATCCAAGGAGGCTCCCATGGAGGGCTGGCGCGACTACGCGGAATGCCGCACCGTCGACCCCGACCTCTTCTTCCCCATCGGTAACACGGGCCCCGCGCTTGTGCAGATCGAGGACGCGAAGTCCGTCTGCCGTCGCTGCCCCGTGCGGGAGGAGTGTCTGAACTGGGCGCTCGACACGGGCCAGAGCATCGGTGTCTGGGGCGGCACGAGCGAGTCCGAACGACGCACCCTGCGCCGCCGCATCCGCAGCCGCGCCTCCCGGGACAGCACCGCGTAGCGGACGTGGTGCACAGGGTGACGCCGGAGGTGCGTGGTGCACGCGGGCCGCACCGTCCGGGACGGGCTGGGGAACCCTCTGAGGTACCGGTTCGTCATTACTGACAGGTGTCGGCCCCGGAGACGAGGGCACAGGGGACTGCGGAAGGCAGTTTTCCGCGCCGTACCCCAGCGAGGTGAAGCAGTGGGCCCGCAGCAGGACCGAGCGTCCGGTCTCGTCGACGACGCGAGCGACGAGGTGGTGGAGCCGTCCGAGGACGAGCGCGCCGCCTGGGAGCGGGTACGACGATCCGCGCGGGGGATGCGGCACCACGAGGCGAAGTCCGCGTGGGACAGCGCACGCGAGGCTGCGGAGGACGGTTCGCGCACCGGCCGGGACGCCGCGATCGCACAGGCGGAGGCCGACGAGTGGGAGCGCATCACCGAGGCGCTCTTCGATCACGCAGGGGCGTACGACAGCGCCGACGACCCCTTCGTCCAGGGCGAGCTGGAAGGCCGCGCACATCATGCGCCCCCGCCGCCCGGCCGCCGGTGAAGTGCGGCGAGGGGATGTGGCCCGGAGTGGCTCCACCCCGCGATGTCAGTGCCCTGAGGAAGAATGCCGAGCAGCGAGAACGCCATCGCTCCAGGCGATACGTGATCGAACCCGTCCGTCGAAAGGCCGCCCGCACATGACGCCCACCCCCCGCCGCCGTGCCGTGCCGCGAGCCTCGGACGGAGCGCCGCTGACTCTGCTGCGACCCGTCCCGCGCACGTCCGCGTCCGCGCCGCTCGGCGCCGGCGGTTCCGAGGTCCTGCGGCTGATCACGGTGCAGCGCGTCCCCGTCTGCCTGACCGTGCACGCCAACGGCCGCCGCCGGTACGGCTACTGGCAGTCGGCCGCGGCCGGCTCCGGGTTCGGAGGCTCTTACGTGGCCCTGCCCACGGACGAGTGCGACGCGCTGCACGAGGCGGGCCGGCTCGTGCTGGGGGACCCGGTGATCGACCCCTCGAAGACGACGTACCCGGTGCGTCCCGCCGCGCGCCCAGCGGTGCGTTCCGTGGTGCGTGCCCCGGTGTCGGCGGCGACGGCGGTGGGCGTGCCCCGGCGGGCCGCTCTCACCGCCTGACACCGGGTGTGCCGGGCAGGGTGCTTCTCCTCCGGTGCTTTTCTTCCCCGCTCGCGGGGGCACATGTCGCTGGACTGTATTTCCGGCGAGGAAGGTTCACCGCACCCATGCCTGAGACACGAGATGTCGTCGAACTCATACTTGCGGACCACCGGAAGATGGAGGATCTCTTCCGGCAGTTGCGCAGTGTCGAGGCGGACCGGGCGTCCGCGCTGAAGGAGTTCGCCGATCTCCTGGTCGCCCATGCGCTCGCGGAGGAGACCAAGGTCTACCCCGCACTCAAGCGCTACAAGGGCATCGACGACGAGGAGGTCGAGCACGGCGAGGAGGAGCACGAGGAGGGCAACAAGGCGCTGCTGGCCCTCCTGGAGGTCGACGAGATCGGCTCCGACGACTGGGACGAGAAGCTGGAAGAACTCGTGGAGTCCATCGCGCACCACACCGACGAGGAGGAACGCACCATCCTGAACGGGGTGCGGGAGAAGGTCGACGTGGAGCGCCGCGAACAACTCGGTGAGGACTTCCTCAAGGAGCGGGCGCGCCGGCTGGAGTCCGGCTGCGGATCCGTCGACAACGTACGCGGCATCCTGAAGAGGTGACTCCCGCGGACGGCTTGCCGTCGGCGTCCGAAGCGTGAGGAACCGAGTCCTGCGGGCGGCTCTGCGCCTGCGCGCGAGGTCCGGCTGTACCCGTGGGTGTGGCCGGACCGACCTGCGTCCCGGACAGGCTCGGACGCATGGGGCCGGTACGTGGGGCCCATGTACGTAGGGCTCTGTACGCGGGACGCGGGACGGAGCCGACCAGGTCTATCGGTGCCTGAGCGGCACCACGGCGGTGATGCGCTTACCGCCGGTCCTGAGTTCCGAGATGGTGATGTCGCGGGCCAGCCGGCAGACGATCGGCCAGCCATGTCCGCCGGGCCGCATGAAGCCCCGCTCGTCGCCGTGCTGCGCCGGGCCGGGGAACTGCTCGCTGCGGTCGCTCACCGACAGACGCACTTCCTGGTCGTCCAGTGTCACCTCGAACCCGGTGACACCGCCGCCGTGCAGCATCGCGTTGGTCGTCAGCTCCGAGGCGACGAGCAGGGCGTCGCAGATGATCTCGTCACCGCCGAGGGCCTCGCGCCGGGACCGACGGGCCTCCGCGAGCGCGTACCTCACCTCTTCGCGCACCTCGGCCGGACTGCGGGGTCCGGAGGGGGTGGGCCGGGACGGGACGGCCGCCGTGCCGGTGACGGACGTCCGGTGCTCCCTGAGCATGTCTTGCTCCTTCGGCAGAGAAAGAAGCGGCCCGCCGCAAGAGCGTGCGACGGGCCCTCCGCATCAGGTGATCCTCAATGGCGGAATGCGTCCTTGGTCTTTTCCTTGGCCTGGCGGGCGTCACCCTTGGACTGCTCCGCCTTGCCCTCGGCGGTCAGACGTTCGTTGCCGACAGCCTGGCCCAGGGTCTCCTTGACCTTGCCCTTGGCCTGCTCGGTCTTCGCCTTCGCCTTCTCGTTCTCGGCCACTGCGGTTCACGTCCTCACTTGTGCTTCGTCCGTGCGATCTACTGTTACGGCTGACCGGAGAGAGCCGGTCCAAACGCGGCCGTTCGAGAAATCGAATCGGTGCACGCGGCCATCCATGTCCTGAGTGCTGACAGCGTGAAATTAGGCCTGTAGATTCCTGCCGTCGCGAAAATGCACAACATAGGCCGAGCCGTAGCACCGAGCTGCAGGAGGAGCCCATGCGAAGGCGCGTTCTCGGGCTTGTCGCCGTGCTGACCACGATCGTCGCCGCGGCCGGGTGCGGCTCTTCCGACTCGGGGGCCGGAGGTTCGTCGTCCTCGGGTGGGGACAGGACCACACGGGTCAAGGTCGGGATCATTCCGATCGTCGATGTGGCCCCGCTCTATCTGGGACAGAAGAAGGGGTTCTTCGGCAGCCGCGGCATCGAGCTGGACATGGTGAGTGCCCAGGGCGGTGCGGCGATCATCCCCGGAGTGGTGAGCGGTCAGTTCCAGTTCGGGTTCAGCAACACCACTTCGCTGATGGTCGCCCAGGTCAAGGGAGTTCCGGTCCGATCCGTGGTGAACGGCGCGGCGTCCAACGGGAAGGTCGGGGGTGACGTCACCGGGGTGGGTGTCAGCAAGGACAGTCCGATCAAGTCGGCCGCGGACCTCGCCGGGCACACGGTCGCGGTGAACACCCTGCAGAACATCGGGGACACCACGGTCCGTGAATCTGTGCGCGTGGCCGGCGGCGACCCGTCCGAGGTCGAGTTCGTGGAGATTCCGTTCGATCAGATGCCGGCCGCGCTGGACGGCGGACGGGTGGACGCCGCGTGGATGGGTGAGCCCGCGATGACCATCGCCAAGGGGCAGGGCGCGCGGGTGGTGGCGTCGCCGTTCGCGGAGACGGATCCGAAGCTGACCGTGGCCACGTACTTCACCTCGGCTCAGCTGGCCGAGCGGGATCCGGGGCTGGTCAAGAGGTTCGCCGAGGCGATGACCGAGTCGCTCAAGTACGCGACCGGGCACCCCGACGAGGCCCGTCAGGTGCTCAGTACGTACACCAAGATCGATGGGGATGTGCTGGCGAAGCTCACGTTGCCGGGGTGGCCGGCGGATGTCGACATGGCGTCGTTGGAGAAGTTGGCGGGTTTGGGGGAGCGGGACGGGTTGTTCGGTGACGAGAAGCCGGATCTGGAGGCCCTCTTTTCTTGAGGGGCCTCCCGCTGTTTTCTCGGGGGGTCCACCCCCCGAACCCCCGGGGTGTTCATCCGCGCCTCGGGGGGGGGGGGGCTTGCGTCACTGACTCGGGGGCTCCGCCCCCTGACCCCCGGTGCGCAGTTCCCCGCGCCCCTAAAGCCTGCCCCCGTGCGCGCCACCGCGCTCGGCGGTCTCACCCGTCCTGGGGGAGGCCTGCGCAGTGTGGTGCGGGGATGTTGGCGGGTGCGGGGGTGTGACACGGTGCCGGGACATGTGATGCCCGGGGGCGCTCCTGCCGAAGGGAGCACCGGCCATGCGACGTTATCCCCCCATCGCCGATCACGGACTGGTCGGTGACCTGCAGACCGCCGCACTGGTCTCCTCCGACGGCACGGTCGACTGGCTGTGCGCGCCCCGGTTCGACTCGCCCAGTGTGTTCGCCTCTCTCCTCGACCATGAGCGCGGCGGTCACTTCACCGTGTCCGCCGACACCGCGCAGCCACCGGTGCAGATCTACCTCCAGGACACCGCGATCCTGGTGACCCGTTTCCTGACGGAGTCGGGCGTCGGCGAAGTCGTCGACTTCATGCCGGTGGAGCGCCCCGAGCGCGCGGTGGGCAGGCACCGGCTCGTCAGGATCCTGCGGGTGACCCGCGGCCGGGTCCGCTTCTCGCTGGAGTGCCGGCCGCGCTTCGACTACGGCCGTGCCGGGCACCGCGTCGACCTCGGCGAGGACACCGTGCGCTTCGACGCACCCGGCGCCCAGGCCGTGGTGCAGACGGTCGGCCCGGTGCGGTGGAGCGGGGACGGCGACGACATCCGCGGCGAACTGACCATGGACGAAGGGGACTTCGCCGCACTCGTCCTGACGGTGGGCGACGCCGACGACACCCCCGTACCACCGCTGACGGCCCCGGACGTCATGGCGCTGTTCGAGGGCACCCGGGACTTCTGGCACGCGTGGGTGCGCCGAGGTCGCTACCGCGGACGCTGGCAGGACATGGTGAACAGGGCGGCCATCACCCTGAAGCTGCTCACATACGCGCCGACCGGGGCGCCCGTCGCGGCCCCCACCATGGGACTGCCCGAACAGATCGGCGGCGGACGCAACTGGGACTACCGCTACACCTGGGTGCGGGACGGATCGATGTCGGTCGGCGCCCTGCTCGGCCTCGGCCATGTCGAGGAGGCCCTCGCGTTCCGCGGCTGGCTCGGCGACCGGGTGAAGTCGGGCCGTACGGTCAGCGGCGAACCCCTCCAGATCATGTACCGCGTCGACGGCGACCCCGAACTGGCGGAGGTGGCCCTCGACCACTTCGAGGGCTACCGCGGATCGGCGCCGGTGTACGCGGGAAACGGCGCCGCGGGACAGCTCCAGCTCGACATCTACGGAGAGGCCGTTCTCGCGCTCTCGCACACCGTGCAGGGCGTCGGCAACGCACCCCCGTACGACGGCTGGCAGGCCCTGTCCGGGGTGCTGGACTGGCTGGTCAAGGCCTGGGACCGGCCCGACGAGGGGATCTGGGAGACACGGGGCGGGCAGAAGGACTTCACCTACAGCCGGCTCATGTGCTGGGTCGCCTTCGACCGGGGCATCCGGATGGCACGTGACTTCGCCCGGCCCGCCGACATCCCGCAGTGGACCACGGCACGGGACGACATCCTGCGCCAGGTGATGGAGCGCGGCTGGAGCACCCGCCGCCAGTCGTTCGTCCAGAACTACGAGGACACCACCCTCGACGCGTCCCTGCTGCTCATGCCCTCCGTGGGCTTCATCGCACCGAAGGACCCGCGCTGGCTGTCGACGCTCGACGCGATGGAACGGGAACTCGTCTCCGACAGTCTCGTCCAGCGCTACGATCCGCAGGCCTCCCCGGACGGACTGCGCGGCAGCGAGGGCACGTTCTCCCTGTGCAGCTTCCTGTACGTCGACGCGCTGGCGCAGGCGGGACAGCTCGGGCCGGCCAGGTACGCCTTCGACAAGATGCTCACCTACGCCAACCCCGTGGGCCTGTTCGCCGAGGAGATCGGCTCGACCGGGGAGCAACTCGGCAACTTCCCGCAGGCGTTCACCCACCTGGCGCTCATCACGGCCGCCCTCTCGCTCGACAAGGAGATGGACGCCGTCGGTTGAGCACGGGGTTGAGCACGGGGCGGGGTCCGGGTGCCGACCCGTCGGGGTCGCCCATGGAGGGTGAGGCGCCGGCCGGGCCCGTCACGTGGCATGGGGCGGGACGGCCGGGACGGGCACCCGGGCGGACACGGTCGTCGCCCGAAGGGAGATCGAGATGTCCGGTACCGGACACGCCACGCCCCGGGCGGTGCGCAACGCGGAGCGCCGGGCCCGGGCCGACTGCACCGGTGGCGTCTACGGCTCCATGCTCGCCGCCTCCGTGATCATCGGAGCCGGCGCCCTCGGATCGTTCCCGCGCCTTGAGCTGGTGCTGTTGCTGCTGCTCACGGGAGTGGCGTTCTGGATCGCTCATGTGCACGCCCAGGTGTTCGGTGCGCGTCTGACGCAGCGGAGGCTGGATCTGCAGGCCGTTCTGGGCGTGTGCCGCGACGAGTGGCCGATCGTCGAGGCGGCCGTCCCGCCGGCCGCCGCCGTGGCCGTCAGTCCCTTGCTGGGACTGGGCATCGAAGCCACCGTGTGGTTCGCGCTCGCCGTCGCCGTGGCCGGTCAGGTGGGCTGGTCCACCACCGCGGCACGACGGGGCGGAGCCTCCCACGGTCTGATGGCCGTCACCGCCGGCGTGAACCTGGTGCTAGGCCTGCTGATCATCGCGTTCAAGCTCTTCCTGACACATTGACCACACGCCACGGGCGTCCCGGCGCCGTACGACGGCCCCGCACGCGCGCCCTCACAGACTCTCGGCGCGGACCCTGCCGGCGCGGACGGCGGCGCCCAGCGCCTCGAAGTCCCGCTCGTTCTGGTCGGCGTAGGCCTGCGCGAAGCCGGTGAGGGCCCGGTCGAAGCGATCGCTCCCGCCCAGATAGGCGGCGATGGCCACGGGGTCGCCGGAACGGGCGTGCGCCCGCGCCAGACAGGCGCCGCACAGCTGCCCGAACAGGCGCAGCAGCCCGGGGTCCATGGTCTCCGGCCGGGCGATGCCCTTCCAGTCCCGCAGCTGCCGTACGTAGAAGTCCCGGCCCCGGCCGTCGAGCCCCACGACGTGCGTCCAGCCCAGGAAGATGTCACTGGTCGTCTGGATCAGCCGCTGACCCGCCACCACTCGGCGGCCCTGGTTGTCGTAGTGGTTGCCGTTCGTGTGCGCGGCGAGCACCGACTCCTGTGCCTCCTTGGCCTGCAGCAGCAAGGGGTCACCGTCGTCCCTGCCGAGCATCAGCAGGATCCAGCAGCGGGTGCCGACGCTTCCGACGCCCACCACCTTCCGGGCCATGTCCACGAGCCGGTAGTGGCGCAGCAGGTGCCGGCGCTCGGAGGACAGGGTCCGCGCGTACCCCTCCACGACGGTCCGCAGTTCCTTCTCCTCGTCGGCCTCGGAGGTGTCCGTGAGCAGATCCCGCAGCGGAGTGATCAGCGGCGGGTCCGGTGTGATCCGCCTGCCCTCGGCCGTGACCCGGGTGAGCTTCTCGAAGGCCTGGAGGTGGGTGCGTGTCCTGGCCCGCGCCGACGCGTCGGCGGTACGGTGCCTGGCCCGCTTGTCCATCGAGGAGGCCAGCAGCTCCCGCATCCGGTCGACGTCGTCCTGCGCGTACCAGATGTCGAGCGTGGTCATGCCGGCGAACTGGCGCATCCGGTCCCGGTAGGCCCGCACACAGGCCCGTACGACGAGGTTCTGTTTCGTGACCGGGAAACCGTTGGCCCGGGCGGCGATCGCGAAGCTGGCCGCCAGCCGCTTGACGTCCCATTCGAAAGGCCCGGCCAGGGTCTCGTCGAAGTCGTTGATGTCGAAGACCAGATGACGCTCGGGCGAGGCCAGCAGCCGGAAGTTGAGCAGATGGGCGTCCCCGCAGAGCTGCACGGTCAGGCCGGAGTTCGGTACGGGCCCGAGGTCCGCGGCCATGATCGACGCGGCGCCCCGGTAGAAGCGGAACGGGGACTCCAGCATGCGTCCGTAGCGGATCGGCACCAACTCGGCCAGCCGTGTCCGCGACTGGCGCTCTATCACCTCGACGGGGTCGGGCCGTTCGTGCTCCGCCTCGAACCAGCCGTGACACGCACGGGAGGCCCGCTTGCGCGCGTCCCTGCCGTACGCCGCCCGCTCGGCGGGGGGCAGGGAGGCCGTGAAGGCGATCGGTATGGCCATGGCGCGAACCTCCTGAACCGTCCGGACGGTGCCCACGGGCACCCGTGCCACACGCACCTGTACCGAGCGCCTCACCGAGCTGCCCGTACCGGGCACCCGTACCGTCCCGTCCCGCCGCATGCCGGCGTACGTCTGCGCCCTCCACCTCATCGTCTCCCCGATGGGGCGGGATCACCCGCCGGGGGTGAGCCCGCCCCGCCGGGAGGGCGCGACGCTGACGGTCGCTCCACTACGCACCGCCCGGGCGGCGGTCCGTCCGCGGCGCTGTCCGACCGCGCGAGGAGGAGCCGAGGAGGAGAGGCCATGACCGTGTCGCGTGGTCCGGCACCGCGTTCCGGACCGGCTCACCGCTCCGACGGGGCGACCCCCGGGGCGTCGGCCGATCCGGCGGAGGTGCTGGCGAAGCTCGGACACTCCTGGACCTGGATCCTCGGTTCGGCGGTGGCCACCCTGGTGCCGGGCATCCTCGTACTGGTCTGGCCGGACGAGACGCTGCACGTCCTCGCGGTCCTGATCGGGCTCTACCTCCTGGTGACCGGGGGCTTCCGGTTCGTGGCGTCCTTCGCCCGCGAGGACCTCGGCGAACGGCTGCCGGGGCTGCTCCTGGCGGTGCTGTACGTCCTGGCCGGGGTGCTCTGCCTGCGGAACCCGCTGCAGACGATCGCCGCGCTCTCGCTGATCGTCGGGGTCGTCTGGCTGGTGTCCGGCATCCTCACCCTCTACACGGCCATCGTCGCCAAGGGCCTGCCCCACCGCGGCTTCCTCTTCGGCGCCGCCGTGATCGGCATCCTGGCCGGCATCGTGGTGCTGGCGCTGCCGACCGAGTCGGCCCGGGCGCTGACCCGGCTGCTCGGCCTGTGGCTCGTCCTGCTCGGACTGGTGGAGGTGGTGATCGCCTTCGCCTGGCGAGCGTCGTTCGGCAAGGCGCGCGCCACCGGTGCGCGCGCCCCGGCCGAGCCGGAGAACCCCACCGGACCCACTACCTACACGGACCCCGCGAGCCCTCCAGGACCCGCAGGCCCCGCGAACCCCACCGGGACCGGCTGACATCTCCCTGCCCTCCTTCGGCGCCGGTCCGCCGCAGCGCCCGTGACCGGGTGCCGCCTGCCCGACCCGCCGCAGCCTCCGTACCCCGTCGGCAGCGCGTCGCCGCCGGGGCGCACACCTCCGAGGAGGAGCCATGGCCCCCGACGTCCCGGACGGCAACGCCGTACCGTCCCACTCCGGCGGAGCTCAGGACACCGGTCGTGTCCTGAGCGCCGAGGAACGCTCGGAGTACGAGCGGCTGCGCCGGGCCGCGACCCTGCGCCACCGGCGCACACGCCGCCTGGGCGCGTCGATCCTTCTCCTGGTGGCGCTCCTGCTCTCGCCCCTGGCGGTCGTCTCGGCCTGGGTGCAGGACACGGTCTCCGACACCGACCGGTACGTTGAGACCGTCGCCCCCCTGGCCTCGGACCCCGCCGTGCAGAAGGTGGTCATCAACCGGCTGACCGCCCGCGTGGTGGAGCAGGTGGACGTCGAGGCGGTGACGGCCTCGCTCACGAAGGTCCTCGCGGACGCCGACGCCCCACCGCGCGTGGTGGCGGGCTCCGAGGCCCTCACCGGCCCGCTGACCTCGGCGGTACGCACCGTCGTGCGGCGCAATGTCGAACGCGTGGTCACGAGCGACCTCTTCCAGCAGGTGTGGGAGGGGGCGAACCGGCGGGCGCACGCCGCGGTGCTGCGCATGCTCACCGGGGAACGCGAAGGCGCCCTGCGCGCCACGGACGACGCCATCGAGCTGGACATCGGATCAGTGGTGGACCAGGTGCGGCAACGTCTCGTCGACCAGGGTTTCGAGCGGGCCGCGCTCATCCCGGACAGCGACCGGACCGTGACCCTGTTCCGGACCGCCGAGCTGGCCAGGGCGCAGGACGCGATGCGGGTGCTGGACATCGTCGGTACGTGGCTGCCCGCGCTCACCATCGCCCTCGCGGCCCTGGCCGTGTGGACCGCCCCCGGACACCGGCTGATGCTGCTGATCACGGCGGTCGGCATCGGTCTGATGATGGTGGCGCTGCTCATCGCGCTGGCGGCCATGCGACGGGTGTACCTGGACACGGTCCCGGTCGCCACGCTGCCCCCGGACGCCGCCGCGGCGATCTTCGACACCTTCGTGCGTTTCCTGCGCGACAGCACGCGCACGCTGATCGTCGTCGCCCTGGTCACGGCCCTGGCCGCGTATCTGTACGGCCCGGGGCGGGCGGCCGTCGCCCTGCGGAGCGGGGCCCGGCGCGGCGCGGGTGCGGCGGGGCGGGGACTGAGCCGGGCCGGTCTGCGCGTCGGTCCCGTGGGGCGCCGACTGGCCGCCCGCCGCTCGTGGGCCACCGGCGTCGTCATCGGGGCGGGCGCCCTGGCACTCGTCCTGTGGAACCACCCCACGGTCGGCTCCGTGGCGCTCGTGCTCGGCCTGGTCCTGGTGGCACTGGCCGCGGTGGCGGTGCTCGTCGCCGTCGCGGCCTCCGGCCCGCCCGGGGACGGCGCGGCTTCCGGCCATGCCACCCCGTGAACCGTGGCCGGAACGCGCCGGCGTCCCGTCCCGAGCCATGCGCGCCGGTCCTCTCACCCGCTCCGGGTGAGGCCGTTCGCGCTTTGACCCGGGCACGCTGAAAATGGTGGAAAAAGGCTGGGCACACGCCCAGGACGGAGGAAAGTCATGTACCTCGCCTACGACTATCCGCTCATGAGCGTCTTCTGGTCCATGCTGGTCTTCTTCCTGTGGATCATGTGGTTCGTCCTGCTGTTCCGGATCATCGTCGACATCTTCCGGGACGACGACATGAACGGCTGGGGCAAGGCCGGCTGGCTGGCGTTCGTGGTCTTCCTGCCGTTCCTCGGCGTCTTCGTCTACGTCATCGCGCGGGGCAAGAACATGGGCCACCGCGAGGTGGCGCAGGCACATGCGCAGCAGCAGGCCTTCGACTCGTACGTCCGGGAGACCGCCCGCGGCGCGGACCGGCCGAGCAGCGTCGACGAACTCGCCCGGCTGTCCGAGATCAAGGCCCGCGGCGACATCACGGAGGAAGAGTTCCACCGGGCGAAGGAACTGGTGCTGGGCGGCTCCGGCACCTCGGGACGGACGGGCGCCACGCACTCGGCGGCCGGTCGCTGACGGCAACGCACGACACTGAGACGAGGCATCGGTATGACTGCGACACACGCCGGCCACACGCAGCACTCGGCCAAGCGGCACTGGGCCGAAGGCCTGACGATCTTCGCGGCCATCATGCTCATGATCGCGGGTGTGCTCGACATACTCCGGGGGATCATGGCGGTCGCCGAGGACGACCTCTTCATCAACACACCCAACTACATCTTCGAGTTCGACCTGACCTCATGGGGCTGGATCCATCTCGGCCTGGGTGCCGCGGCCGTGATCGTCAGCATCGGACTCTTCCAGGCGTCGACCTGGGCGAGGATCGCCGGCATGGCCATCGGCGGCCTCATCATCATCGGCAACTTCCTCTCCATGCCGTACTACCCGGTCTGGTCCATCGTGATGATCGCCTTCTCGGGCTTCATCATCTGGGCCCTGAGCGTGGTCCGTGAGGAGGACTTCGACGAGTCGTTCACGACGCCTCCGCGGAACCTGTGAACGAACCCCGCCGGCACGGGCGGTGAACCCCACGGTCCGTGCCGGCGCGGTGCGGTGCTCTTGCGCGCCGTGACCCGGTCGCTCCTGGGGGGAGGCGACCGGGTCACCTGCGTTCGGCGCCACGTGCCCGTCGTCGGCTGCGGCCGTCCGCGCGGGATACGTTCGATACGGCGTACCGTACACTGACACGCATGCCACGGAACTCCCCGTCCCTGGACCGCGCCACCCCTGACCGGATCGCCGAGGCCGCCCTGCGCCTGGTCGACGAGTCGGGCCCCGAAGCGCTGACCTTTCGCGCGCTGGCCGCCCGGCTGGGCATCTCCCTCGCCTCCCTCCAGCGCCGCTGCACCGACCTGGCCGGCCTGCTGGACCTGTGCACCGACCACCTGGCCGCCCGGCTGCCCGAGATCGAGCCGGGCACCGGCTGGGCCGAGGCCACCGAGACGCGGTTCACCGCGCTGTACCGCCTGCTGTCGGCGCACCCGGGTCTGGCCACGCTGCGGGGCGCCCGCCCCTGGCTCGGCCCGCACCTGCTGGCCCGGCTCGTCGAGCCGCAGCTCGCCGACAGCCTCGCGGCCGGGATGACCCACCAGGAGGCGATCACCGTCTACCGGCGGATCTACCTGCTCACCCTCGGCAGCGCGAGTTTCGTGGACCACCGCGATCCCGGAGCCACCCAGGCGCTCACCCGCACCGCCCTGGCCTCCCTCGACCCGGCGGACTACCCGGCCCTGACCGGCGACGTGGCGGCGATCCTGCCCGTCCTGACCGACCACGAGGTCTATTACGGGGCCCTGCGCCAGCTCGTCACCGCCGCCGACCCGGCGCGTCCGGCCCACCCCAGCACCCCACTCGACGGAAAGTCAGGACCCACGGCATGAGCAACAGCACGACCGGCGCCCCCGCCACCGCCGCCCGTACCTTCAGCAGCGACAACGCGGCCGGCGCCTCCCCGGAGATAGTCGAGGCGGTGGTCCGGGCCGCCGCGGGCCCGGCCTCGCCGTACGGCTCCGACGGCATCACGGCCGGTGTCCGCGGCAAGCTGTCCGAGATCTTCGAACGCGACGTCGACATCCTGATCGTCTCCACCGGCTCCGCCGCGAACGCCCTGAGCCTGGCCGCGCTCACCCCGCCCTGGGGCAGCGTCCTGTGCCACCGCGACAGCCACATCAACAACGACGAGTGCGGGGCACCGGAGTTCTACACCGCGGGCGCGAAGCTCGTACCCCTCGGCGGCGACGACGCGAAGATCGACGCGGACGAACTCCGCGCGGCCGTCCGCAACAAGGCCGGCGACGTGCACAGCGTGGAACCCTCCGTGGTGAGCCTCACGCAGTCCACCGAGACCGGCTCCGTCTACTCCCTCGACGAGCTGCGCACCCTCGGCTCGATCACCGAGGAGCCGGGCCTGCGGCTGCACATGGACGGCGCCCGCTTCGCCGGAGCCGTCGCGGCCCTCGGTGCCACCCCGGCCGAGCTGACCTGGCGGGCCGGTGTCGACCTGCTGTCCTTCGGAGCCACCAAGAACGGCACGATGACCGCCGAGGCGATCGTCGTCTTCGACCGCTCCCTCACCGCCGAACTGAGCTTCCGCGCCAAGCGGGCCGGACAGCTCGCCTCCAAGATGCGCTTCCACGCCGCCCAGCTCGACGCGTACCTGACGGACGACCTGTGGCTGCGCAACGCGACCCACGCCAACGCCATGGCCGCCCGCCTCCAGGACGGCGTCAAGGCCATACCTGAGGTGGACCTCCTCGGCGCCGCCGAGGCCAACATCCTCTTCTGCCGACTGCCCCAACAGGTCATCGAGGGACTGCTGGCCGACGGCTACGCCTTCTACCACGACCGCTGGGCGCCCGGCGTCGTCCGCTTCGTCACCTCCTTCGCGACGACCCCGCAGAGCATCGACGACCTCCTCAGGAGCATCCGCCGGTACGCCGCCTGACCCGCCGACAGCACCGCGGCCGGCCTCAGTCGCCGCGGTGACGCCAGTACCAGAAGCCGGCGGCGACGAACGCGCAGAAGAAGGCGACGGGCAGGATCAGCCCCGGAACGCGGGCCGCGCTCACGAGGCCCCCTCCGCGCGGGCGCGGGGCGTTGCGTCGATGGTTCCCATGCGTGTGCGACTCCGCTGTGGTGGGGGTACTGGGGGGCGCTGGAGCGCCGTACGGCGAATCGGGTCGCGGAGCCGGCTCGGGCTCCGCGCCCCGGACGGCGTCGGCCCCATGATGGCGGAACCGGCCGGGATCCGGCCCGTTCCGGACGCGGCCGGATGTGTGTGCGATCATCTCCCGTTCGGCTCGGGTCGCCGGACGGACGACTTGAGGAGACATCCGCGATGGGTACCGCCGTGCACGTCCCGCAGACCCGGGACATGATCGGGGAGGAACTCTCCGGCGACGAGGCGCTCGCCGCGCTGCGCCGCTACGGAGGCCGGCGCCTCCTGGTGGACGCGTTCTCCCGCTTCCGCTACGCCGACGGCTTCACCAACGCGCGCTCCCTCGCCTTCCAGGTGGTCCTCGGCATGGTGCCGTTCACCATCGCCCTGGTGGGGGTCGCCACCACCGTCCACACCGAGAGCATCGGCCGGATCATCGAGCTGACCCTCGGCCGGATCGTGCCCGGTGCCAGCGCCGACCTGGTCGAGGAGGCCCTGGACAAGACGGCCCGCAGCGCCGGATCCGGAATCTGGGGCGCCCTCGCGATGTGGCTGGGCCTCGCCTTCGCCGTACTCAACCTGGCGTCGGCGATGGGCCAGGTCGAGCGGGGCGCCAACCGGATATACGGCATCGAGCGCGATCGCCCGTTCCTGGTCAAGTACGGCCGCTCGCTGCTCCTCGCCCTCACCGCGGGCATGCCCCTCGTGCTGGGGTTCCTCGTCCTGGTCGCCGGTGACGCGGTGGGGGAGTCGGTGGTGGAGGCCCTCGGCTGGTCCCGGGACGGCCTCGCCTGGTGGGGGCCGCTCGAAGTGCCCCTGGGCGTGGTGCTGGTGTGGGTCGCCTCCGCGGTGATCTTCCGCTGGGCTCCCCGCCGGGACCAGCCCGGCTACACCTGGCTGGCCTTCGGCTCGGCGGTCCATCTGGTGCTGTGGGTCGCGGCCACCTGGCTGCTGGCGCTGTACGTCGCCAGGAGCGGGTCGTTCGGTGCCGTCTACGGCCCGCTCACCGCGTTCGTGGCCCTGCTGCTGTGGGCCAACCTCACCGCGGTCGCGCTCTTCCTCGGAGTCGCCTTCGCCGCCCAGCTCGAAGCCGCCCGCGCCGGCATCACCGACGCCGTGGAACCGGACCCGGGCCCCGGCCCCTGACCCGCGACACGACCAAAGGGCCCCTGACCGCGGCCCACCAGCAGCACGTCAGCGCCGCCGAGCCGCCGGATTCTCGGTCCGGTGGTCGTAGTACGCCCACACGGAGACCGCCACCAGCGCGATGACCGTGACCGCCACCACCCGCACCGCGCCCGAGGTGGTGAAGGCGATCAGACCGGTCACGGCCCCGCCGCACAGCATGATCGTGCGGCTCACGAACCGCTGCCGGGGCGTCTGCGGCTCCTCGCGGTCCTTGAGGTCGTGCAGGGCGTCATGGGCCGGATGCCCCGAGCCGCGCCGTGCGCGCGCCCGGTACGCCAGCGCGTAGCTGATCAGCGCGTACAGGGCGAGGGCGCCCAGGGCCCAGAGCCACCCCTCGGGATCCCCGCCGCCTCCACGTGCCAGATACATGACACAACTCCTCCCGTTCGGCTTCCGGATTCCCCTCAAACCCAGGGGCACGCGGGACGCCTGTCACGGGCCGATGGAAAAGAACGACGCAGAACCCTAGGGACCGACTGGACGGTATGTCATTCTACGGAGCAACCGAGCCGACGCCCCGGGAGAACGCGATGCAGCAAGCCGTACGGTCCCGAGCCGAACTCGGTCACGGACCGCCGTCCACCGCGCCGGCGCGTGCCCCGAGGGTCCGTTCGCTGATCGACGCCGACGCCCTGCGCGTACTGCACCGGTCGGCCCGCGTGCTCCTGAACAACCTCCCGGAGCTGACCGACCGGCTGGTGGCGGCGCTGCGGGAAAGGGAGCCCGCCTACCGCAGCACCCTGGAGAGCGATCCCGTGGGCACCTGGCAGGAGGTGCACCGCTCGCTGAGGCACAGTGTCAGCTCGCTGCTCGACCCGAGGAACGCCCGGGACGCCGCACTGCGCTGCTCGTGGAAGATCGGTGCCTCGCGTGCCGAACAGGGGCTGCCGCTGGACGCGTTGCTGCACGCCTTCCGGCTCGGCGGATCCCTGATCTGGCAGTCGCTGGTCGAGGAGACCTCACGGACCGCCCCCGAGGACGTCCGCCTGCTCGTCCATGTGGCGGCCGACGTGTGGAACTTCGTCGACGAGCACTGCACCCTCGTGGCCGACGTCTACCGCAAGGTCGAGCGCCAGCACGCCTGGCGCCAGGAGCACCGGGTGCGTCTGCTGACCGCCGCCCTGCTCGACGGTACGAGCCGGATCGCGGACGTCGCAGAGACGGCCGAGGCCCTGGACCTGCCGGAACAGGGCCGGTACGCCGTGATCGCCGTCGCGGGCGGACGCCAGGCGGGCCGCACGTCCGTGCCAGGTGCCGTCGTCCCGGCCGGTGCGCGCGTCTACTGGCACACCGGGGTGGAGGTCGACCACTGCATCGTCCTGGTCGGCGACGGAGACCCTGACGGTGAACAGGACGAGGCGACGGTGGGACTGACCGCGCCGGCGGGAACGAGGGTCGGTGTCGGACCCGTCGTGGCGGGCCTCGCCGCGGTGGGCGACGCCCGCAGGCTGGCGGACATGGCCCTGAGCATGTGCGCGGACGACGGCGGCACCGTACGGCTGGCCGAGCAGTTGCCGGCCGCGCTCGTGATGTCGTGCCCGGAGCTGGGCGGCGCGCTGGCCGCGCGGGTCCTCGGGCCGCTGCTGCGCCTTGAGCCGTCCGACCGCGACATCCTGCTGGACACCCTGGCCGCGTGGCTCGACTGCGACGGCTCGGCACAGCGGGCGAGCGCCCGGCTGTACTGCCATCGCAACACCGTCCTCAACCGGCTGAAGCGGTGCGAGCAGTTGACCGGGCGCTCGCTCGCCCGCCCCGCGGACATGGTCGAGTTCAGCCTCGCGCTGACCGCCAGACGCCTGCTGCGCGATACGTGATGCCCCGTATGTGATCGTTTGAAAGTTACCTCAAGGTATGGCGTGACTTCTCACGGGAGTGCCAGTAGAACCCGTTTCACTCTATGAGAGTGAGGAGCCGCGCATGAACGACGATTCCCCACGTGGGACGGGCCTGAGAGGTGTGTCCCGGCGAAGATTCATCACTGGAACTGGTTCTTTTCTCGGCTCGGCCGCGCTCGCCGGGCAGTTGACCCCGGCGCACGCCGCCACCTCGGCCGCGGCGGCGGTGATCGAACCGGGGGCGCATGTGCCCGCCCTCGTGATCGGTACCGGCTACGGCGGCTCGGTGGCCGCCCTGCGCCTGGCCCAGGCGGGCGTCGACGTCCACATGATCGAGATGGGCATGGCCTGGGACACCCCCGGCTCCGACGGCAAGATCTTCGCCAACACGACGAGCCCCGACTACCGGTCCTACTGGCTGCGCACCAGGACGAAGCAGCCGCTCAGCAACTTCCTCGGCTTCCCCATCGACAAGGACGTCCCGCGCTACACCGGCATCCTGGACGCCGAGGAGATGGGCGGCATCATCGTCTACCAGGGACGCGGCGTGGGCGGCGGTTCGCTGGTCAACGGAGGCATGGCGGTCACTCCGAAGCGGGAGAACTTCGCCGCCGTCCTGCCGTCGGTCGACGCCGCCCAGATGTACTCCGTCTACTACCCGCGCGCCAACGCGGGCCTCGGGGTCGCCACGGTCGACCCGACCTGGTTCGAGACCGCCGACTGCTACCAGTACGCGCGGGTCGGCCGTAAGCACGCGGAGCGTTCGGGCTTCCCGTTCGTCTTCGTGCCCGACGTGTACGACTGGGACTACATGGAGCAGGAGGCCGCCGGGACCGTACCGAAGTCCGCACTCGCGGGCGAGATCCTCTATGGCAACAACTACGGCAAGAAGTCCCTGCAGAAGACCTATCTCGCGAAGGCGAAGGCGACCGGACGGGTCGCCGTCTCACCCCTGCACAAGGTCACCTCGGTCGCCCCGGCCTCCGGCGGCGGCTACACCGTCGTCATCGACCAGCTCAACACCACCGGCGGCACCACGGCCACCAAGACCGTCACCGCGGACCGGGTGTTCTTCGCGGCCGGCAGCGTCGGCACCAGCAAGCTCCTGGTCAGACTGAAGGCCACCGGCGCCCTGCCCGGCCTCAACAGCGAGGTCGGCAAGGGCTGGGGCGACAACGGCAACGTGATGTGCGGGCGCGCCAACCATCTGTGGGACCCCACCGGCGCCGTGCAGTCGTCCATCCCGTGCTCCGGCATCGACAACTGGGCCGCGGGCGGCGCGTTCGCCGAGGTGGCGCCCCTGCCCACCGGCATCGAGACCTACGCCTCCTTCTATCTGTCGATCACCAAGAACCCCAACCGCGCCCAGTTCTCGTACAACGCCGGGACGGGCAACGTCGACCTCAACTGGCAGACGGCCTGGAAGCAGCCGTCCATCGACATGGCCAAGACGATCTTCGACAAGATCAACGCCAAGGAGGGCACGATCTACCGGACCGACCTGTTCGGCACCTACAAGATCTGGGGCGACCACCTCACGTACCACCCCCTCGGGGGCGCGGTGCTCAACAAGGCGACGGACAACTATGGCCGCCTGCAAGGACATCCGGGTCTGTACGTCATCGACGGCGCGCTCATCCCGGGCAACACCAGCGTCAACCCGTTCGTCACGATCACGGCGCTCGCGGAACGCAACATCGAAGCGATCATCGCCGCGGACCTGTAGCGACGGCAGGGGTACGCAGCCGGGGCCGCCCGGACCACCGGACGGTCCCGGAACGGCGGCTCAGTGCCCCGGCAGTACGCACATGGCGTCGAGCCCGAGGACGCGGTTGAGCCGCCCGAACGCCAGCCACGACCCGAGGCTCATGGTCAGCTCCACGATCTGGGCCTGGTCGTAGTGCGCGGTCATCCGGTCCCAGAACTCCTCGTCGAGGCCGTGATGGTCCAGTGCGTACCGCTCCGCGTACTCGGCGGCCAGCCGGGTGCGCTCGTCGAAGGCGTCGGTCGTACGCCACTTCGCCACCGCGTCGGCGAACTCCTCCTCGACCTTGACCCCGTCCCGTTCGGTCCGCCAGTCGAGGCAGAAGAGACAGCCGTTGATCTGCGCGATCCGCAGCCGCGCGGCCTCGAACTCGCGCAGCCCCAGGGTCGTATGGGCGTAGACGGCCAGCGAGAAGTTCGCGGCGGCGGGCCCGATACCGGGGACCAGGTCGCCCCACACGTATTCGATCGCGTTCCTGCCCTCGGGAATGTCGACGTTCATCCGGGACTCCTTCGCGTGCGCGGTGTCACTTCCTGCCGAGCCTTCCGACCGCCGGAAGCAGCGGGACGTCGAGCGCGTCGTACAGCCCGGGCTCCGCGGTCACGAGCCACTCGATCGCGCCCACCAGCCGGCCGACCGCCGTGGCGTTCCCGCCCGCCGACCGGTTCTCGCCCTCGTCGGTCGCCTCGACGGTGATCTCGATGCGCGGGCGGCCCTCGACGATCACGCGATGGGCCCCGTCGCCGTTCGGCGGAACCGGCCAGTCCGGCGCGCAGGACGGGTGGATCCGGGTGACGTGCTCGATCACGATCCGGGGCTCGCCCCCGACGATGCCCTGCACCTCGAAGCGCACCGCGCCCTGGGTGCCGGCCGCGAACTCGCCCATCGTCCGGGTGCTCACCGTGGTGTCGAGCGGGCGGCGCTGCAGGGTCTCGCGGATCTCGTCGATCTCGACGCCCAGCGCGCGGGCCATCAGCCGTATCTGCCCGCCCCACACCATGGTCGGGATCGACGGGGCGAGCATCAGCGGCTCGTAGTCCATCGGCTGCCCCATCCCGACCAGGAACCGCACCGACTCCTCCTGCTCGTACGTGGAGTAGTCGAAGATCTCCTGGCAGCGGATGCCGTCGACGACCGTGCCGAGACCGCTCATCAGCAGGGGCAGGACGTCGTTGCCCCAGCCGGGGTCGACGCCGGAGACGAACAGCGACCCGCCGCCGTCCGCGACGGCGGCCAGCACGGGGTCACGGAACTCGGGCGGGGCGTTGCGCTGGTCGTAGAGCGGATACAGCGAAGGGGTGACGACCACGGCGCCGCCGCGGATCGCCCTGCCGATGTCGGCCAGCGCCTCGTCGGGCCGGACGTCGCCCGAGGCCGCGTACACGACGGCCCCGGGGGTCGCAGCCAGGACGGCGTCGATGTCGTCGGTCGCCGTGACGCCGAGGCCCCGGCCGAGACCGCCGAGCTCGCCCGCGTCGCGCCCGACCTTGTCGGGGCTGTGGACGAGCACCGCCGCGAGATCGAGCGCCGGATGCGCCTCGACCGCACGGATCGCGGCGCGGCCGACATTGCCGGTACCCCAGACCACCGTGGGAATCATGCGCGGAGCGTAACCTGACGAGTCGTCAGTTTCCATAGTCCTGCACGGACCCCGCCACCCGCTTCGCGCGGAGCGCTCTGTGAGGTCTTCGGGAGGGCCGGCCGAGGTCTTCGGAAGGGCCGGTGGCCCGTCGGTAACGGTTTTCCGGTGGTGCGGCTGTGCCGTTGCCCGAGGGGCCCTCCGTGATAGGCTTGATCCAGTTGCAGTTGTAGTTCCCGCACACTTCAAGTGCCGCAGGCGAATTCGTATTCGTCGGGCACTTTTGTATTTCCGGCGTTCCATTCCGGACGGGGTCAATTGCGGCGTCACAGGGGTCCACACAGTGCGGGCCCCCGGGTACTGCCCCGAAAGGGATATGACATGGCTAGTGGAACCGTGAAGTGGTTCAACTCGGAAAAGGGCTTCGGCTTCATCGAGCAGGACGGCGGCGGCCCCGACGTCTTCGCCCACTACTCGAACATCGCCACCCAGGGCTTCCGCGAGCTCCAGGAGGGCCAGAAGGTGACCTTCGACGTCACGCAGGGCCAGAAGGGCCCGCAGGCGGAGAACATCGTCCCTGCCTGATGCTGTAGCGCGCAACGCGGCTGGGGTCCCACTTGGTGTGGGGCCCCAGCTTGTTGCTTTTTCAAACGCCTGGGGGATCGCCCCTCGGGCCCACCGACGGCCGGTCCGGTCCACGCGTTCTCCGCACCCCCGATCCGGCCTTTTGATCCGCCCCGGTCTCCATTCCGGGATTCCCGCCGCCCGACACCGTTTCCCGGTGTGCCGCGTCGGCTGGGCAGGCCTGCTTTTATCTTGCTTCCGGCTCGTTCTTGCAATTCGTTCGGCTCGTACATGCCGAGAATTCCTCGATACGTGCCATATCGAGGAAGGTTCTTCATGAACCGCTCAGCTCGTACGAATGATCGTTTCTCCAACAACCGTAAAGACGGCTTCGGCGGCTCCGGCCGGTCCCGCTCGCAGAGCCAGGGCCGTCCCGTCGGCCGCTCCGGCGGCGGCGGACGGCGGCCCGCGGCCGTGCAGGGTGAGTTCGCACCGCCGGCCACCCTCACCCCCGCCCTTCCGGCGGTGTCGACCTTCGCCGAACTGGGCCTGCCCGCCGAGCTGCTGGAGACGCTCACCGGCCTCGGCGTGGAGGAGCCCTTCCCGATCCAGGCCGCCACGCTGCCCAACTCCCTCGCGGGCCGCGATGTACTGGGCCGCGGCCGCACCGGCTCGGGCAAGACGCTCGCCTTCGGTCTGGCCCTCCTCGTGCGCACCGCCGGACGGCGTGCCGAGCCGAAGAAGCCGCTCGCCCTGGTCCTCGTCCCCACCCGCGAGCTGGCCCAGCAGGTCACCGACGCGCTCACGCCGTACGCCCGGGCGCTGAAGCTGCGGATGGCCACCGTGGTCGGCGGCATGTCGATCGGCCGGCAGGCCGGTGCGCTGCGTTCCGGCGCCGAGGTCGTCGTCGCGACCCCCGGCCGTCTCACGGACCTCGTCGAGCGCAAGGACTGCCGGCTGGACCGGGTCGCCATCACGGTCCTGGACGAGGCGGACCAGATGGCCGACATGGGCTTCATGCCCCAGGTCACCACCCTCCTCGACCTGGTGAAGCCCGAGGGCCAGCGGATGCTGTTCTCGGCCACCCTGGACCGCAACATCGACCTCCTGGTCCGCGGCTACCTCCACGACCCGGTGGTCCACTCGGTCGACCCGTCGGCCGGCGCCGTCACCACGATGGAGCACCACGTGCTGTACGTGCACGGGGCCGACAAGTACGCCACCGCCACCGAGATCGCCGCCCGCGACGGGCGCGTGCTGATGTTCCTCGACACCAAGCACGCCGTCGACCAGTTCACCAAGCACCTGCTCGGCAGCGGCGTGAAGGCCGCGGCCCTGCACGGCGGCAAGTCGCAGCCGCAGCGAAACCGCACCCTCGCGCAGTTCAAGAGCGGCGCGGTCACCGTACTGGTGGCGACCAACGTCGCGGCCCGCGGCATCCACGTCGACGATCTCGACCTCGTCGTCAACGTCGATCCGCCCGGCGACCACAAGGACTATCTGCACCGCGGCGGCCGTACGGCCCGGGCGGGCGAGTCCGGCAGTGTCGTCACGCTGGTCGTGCCCAATCAGCGCCGCGACATGACCCGGCTGATGTCCGACGCCCGTATCCGCCCGCAGGTCACCCAGGTCCGCTCCGGCGAGGCCGAGCTGAGCCGGATCACCGGCGCGCGGAAGCCCTCCGGTGTCCCCGTCGCCGGGAGCGGCCAGACGGCGGAGCGTTCCCCGCGCGGCGGCGCCCCCTTCCGCGGCATGGGCACCCGCCCGGGCCGGTCCGGCGGCGAGTCCCGCAGGACGGCCGAGGCGCGTCAGACGGCGGAGGCCCGCAAGGCCGCCAGGATCCGCCGGGGTGTGTGAACCGGGCCGTTGAAACGCACGTATGTGCGAGGGGCGGGTGCTTCGAGCGGCGGTGAGCGCTGAGATCCACCATTCTGGACGCAGATGCGATCACATTGCCCACATTGGGGAAGTCGAGTCCCATGACTGAATCAGAGTTCCCGCCGGAAAGCCGCCCCGTGGACCTTTACCTCGATCTGCTGCGTGTCCGTATGAACCCGACCGACTACGCGATGCTGCTGCGCATGGTCGAACCCGTGCTCGAAGCGATGCAGGAGCAACGCGCCGGACCCATCGAGCTGAGCCTCGACGGCGAGGAGGGTTCCAAGGTCTCGCAGGAGGTCCGTGACGAGGCGTCCCTCGTCGTGGCGGTCGCCGTCACCGGGCGCATGGACAACCAGATCGTCGAGATCGAGACCGAGGGGGGCGGCCCCGTCAGGGTCGTGACGGACTCGGGCACCGCGGCCGATCCCGCCCGGTGCCAGGAGATCGCCGACTTCATCGGTGAGCGCCAGCGCCAGGACGAGGAACTGCGCGGCATCGCGGAGGCGAGCGGTCTGCCCACCGACGTCTGACGTCGGCCGTCCCGCACCGAGCCGCCCCGTGCCAGACGCGTCACACGGCACGGGTTCTCACCATGTCCGGAGCACGGCCCTGCGATGCTGGCGCCCGTGTCGATCATTTCCTCCGAGCCGGAACCCGTCACGCCCGACGCCCCGGTCGTCCTGCGCCGTCCGCTGCTCACCCAGCAGTGGCTCGACCTGACCTTCGTGCACTGGGCCGTGGACCCGGCGGCCGTGGCGGGACTGCTGCCGGCGGGAACCGTCCCCGACACCTTCGACGGCGTCACCTACGTCGGCCTGGTCGCCTTCCGTATGCACCGGGTGGGCTGGCTGCGGCTGCCCGGCGTGCCCTACTTCGGCTCGTTCCCGGAGACCAACGTGCGGCTGTACTCGGTGGACGAGTACGGGCGGCGCGGGGTGGTCTTCCGGTCCATGGACGCCTCCCGGCTCGTACCGGTGCTCATGGGCCGCCTCGGCTTCCGCCTGCCGTACGTCTGGTCCCGCATGTCCGTGCGGACCGGCGAGGACACGGTCGGCTACACCAGCGCGCGACGCCTGCCGGGCCCACGGGGCGCCCACAGCCGCCTGGTCGTCAGGCCGGGGGAGCGGATAGCGGAACCGACCGGCCTCGAACACTTCCTGACCGCCCGCTGGGGCATGCACAAGCCGTTCTTCGGCGACGCCGGGTTCCTGCCGAACGACCATCCGCGCTGGCCCCTGCATCGCGCGACGCTGGTCGAGTGCGAGGAGAACCTCGTCGCCTCGGCCGGTCTGCCCGCGCCGACCGGGGACCCGGTGAGCGTGCTGTACTCACCGGGAGTCCCCGTACGCCTCGGCCGCGCGACGAAGGGCCCGCCGCGCCGATGAGGGCCCGTCCCGGCGCGGGTGACCGGGCGATCGGTCGAGGAGGTCGGGCGATCGGCGGTGGCGGTCGGGCGGTCAGCGGTTGCGGTCGGGCTTCGCGCGGCGGGTGGCGAGCAGGAGCGCTATGTCGTCCGGGCGGTTGGCCACATGGCGGGCCTTCGCGGTGAGCCGGTCGGCGACCCCCGCGAGCGACCGGCCCCCGGGGCGGCCGGCGGGGGAGCCCGCCCGGGCCAGGGCTACGCGCAGCGCGGTGATGCCCTCGTCGATGTCGACGCCGGGCGTCTCGACCAGGCCGTCCGTGTAGAGCGCGAGGATCGCGCCGGGCTCCAGCTGAAGTTCCGTCACCGGGTACCGGGCGTCCGGATCGACCCCGAGGACGACACCGCCGGGGATCTCCAGGACATGCGTACGGCCGTCCGGGAAGCGCAGGATCGGCGGCGGATGACCGGCCCTGGCCACCCGTGCCCGACCGGTGAGCGGATCGAGGCGGAGATAGCAGCAACTGGCGAACAGACCGGGGTCGAGGTCGATCAGCAGATGGTTGGTGCCGCTCATGACCTCGTCCGGCGGCCGGTCGCCGAGTGCGAAGGCCCGTACGGCGCTGCGCAGTTGGCCCATCGTGGCGGCGGCCTGGACACCGTGCCCCTGCACGTCGCCGATGACCAGCGCGAGCCCGTCGCCCGACTCGACGACGTCGTACCAGTCCCCTCCCACCTCCATCCCCTGGGTGCCCGGCAGATAGCGCCCGACCGTCTCCACCCGCGGATGGGCGGAGAGGCGCCGGGGGAGGAGCGCCTGCTGAAGGCCCCGGGCGAGGGCGGCCTCGGTGTCGTAGCGCTGCGCCTTCTCCATGGCGTGCGCGATCAGCCCGGCGAGGGCCGTGAGCACCGTGCGTTCCTCGGTGCTGAAACCGCGGGGGCGGTCGAAGCCCAGGATGCAGGAGCCGACCGGCCGCCCCGAGGCGATCAGGGGCAGGAAGGCGCGGGAGCCCTCGGTCGCGTCGAGGGGGACGCCCGGGTAGGCGGTGGCGAGCTGCTGCATCGACTCGAAGAAGAGCGGGCGGCCACTGGTGAGGGTCTCCACCCCCGGCAGCCGCGCGTCGAGGCCGACGCCCTCGAACGGCGCGAGGAATCCCTGGGGGAAGCCCGTCTCCCAGGCCAGGTAGAGGTGCCGGTCCTGGAGCAGATAGATGGCGAGCCGGCCGCCCCCGAAGGCCGGCAGCAGCTCCTGCATGACGACCGCGGACACCTGGCGCGCGGTGACCGCCTCGGTCAGCGCGATCGCGAGGACGATCGGCCGGTACAGCGGTGCCATGGAGGTGACCTTGGCGGCCGCCCCGTCGGGCAGGGGCAAGCCGGTCGCCGAGGGCCCCTCGGCCGGGGGAGTGCGTTCGGGAACCGGGTCGGCCATCCGGTTGGCGGGTACGACGGTGCAGGTCAGGATGTCGGGCCCGGGATAGACGGAGACCGCCAGCCAGTCACCGCCCCCGTGGAATCCCGGAGGAGAGTCCTCGCTGTACCGCAGGGGCCGTACGACGTGGAAGTGGACCGGCTCCAGCGACAGCAGTGCCTCGCGCAGATGGTCCTCGTAGGCGGAGCGCTCCAGCCAGGGCACCTCCTCGCCCAGGGGACGGCCCAGGAGGCGCTTTCGCGGGCGGCCCAGGAGCCGGGCGGCCTGCTCGTTCGCGTAGACGATGAGCCCCAGCCGGTCGAGGCAGAACACCCCCTCGGGGAGCAGGTCGGCCGCTCCGTCCGCCGCCGACCCGATGTCCGGGTCGAGGACGAGGCCCCGGACCGCGCACGGGCCGGGCGACACGGCCGTGTCCTCCGGGTTCCACAGCTCCAGCAGCCGCAGGCCGCCGTCGGACGCGTGCACCGGCAGGGGAAGGGGTGGCGGTCTTCCCGCGGCGGTCTCCCGTAAGGCGGTCAGGATCTGATGGGAGTCGGCGGCGGCCACGGCGTCCGCGAGCGCCTGCGGGGTGTCCGTGCACTTGCCCGGCGCCACGCCGAGCAGGGCGTGCAGACGGCTGTCCGCGGTCACCACGTCGGACACCGGGTCCCAGGTGAACCGTCCGATGCGCCCGGTGGGCGGATGCGTGGCCGGTGGGCGTACGCAGAGCGGTTCGCCGTCCCAGGCGATGTCCGGCTCGCCGTCCTCCTCCAGCTTCCACAGGGCCTGTCCCAGGTCCTCGGCCAGCTGCGCCATGCGGTCACGGTCGGGCAGCACCTCGGTGGCGTCCGAGGCCGGGGGCCGCAGGAGGGTCAGCACGCCGTACGTCGTCGACCCGCCCACGACCGGCACGTACAGGGAGCCGAACTGGAACGGCAGGCTCGCCGCGAACTGGGGATAGCGGCGCATCGTTTCTGTCGCGTCCGGGAGCACCACCTGGACGCCCAGCCGGAAGGCGTCCGCCACCGGGAACCTGCGGTCCACGTGCAGCCGCCACCAGGGGCGGAACAGCGGTCCCGGCAGCCCGGAGAGCACGGCCAGCCGCAGCAGCCCCGGTGTGCGGGAGCGCAGGTACACCCCGCCCGCGAAGCCGCCGGCCGCGCTGATCGCCTCGGTGGTGATCCCGGTGAGCAGCGGGTCCAGGCGTCCGGGGATCCGGGTCTCGTGCTCGGCTCTCCCAGTCATCGGCCCTACCTCGTCCGTGCGCCGCCCGGGTGGCTGACACAGCAAGAATGCGCCACGAGGCCCCCCGCCTGCACCCGGGAGAGGCACTGCGCGCGTGAATTCGATGAGGCTACCGGGGTGTACGCGAACCGTGGGCGTCCGGTGGGGACTGCTGTTCCCCGATTCACCCGGCCCTGACACCGCGACGCACGAGGCGCGGCGAAAAGAGGCTGGTCGGGTGCCTTGCCGGCCCGCCGCGCGGGACAGTCCGCATTTCCCGCCGAAGGAGGGGAACGTGGAACGTGGATCACATACGAGCCGGGCGAGACGGACCGGACAGCTCGCGGAGCAGAACACGGAGCTGATCCGGTCGAGGGAGCGACTGCATGGGATCAGGACAACCGCGGATGTCACCGCGTGCGACCTGCCACGTGCGTTCGTACCCGCCCTCGACGACCCGGCGCAGCCTCGTAAGGAGTCCCATGACCACGTACGTCATCACCGTCCCCGGCACGTTCGTCAACGGTGTCGAGGACGCCGCGCGCGCCGACATCGAGCGCAGGCTCCGCCCCCGGGACCCCAAGAACACGGACCTGGGGGAGAGCGAGGAGCTGAGCCTGCTGACGGTCGAGGAGGGCGGCATGTTCTCCGCCCGGATCGAGGTCGAGGCGTCGGACCAGGCGAGCGCCGAGGCCGAAGCGGTCCGGCTGATCTCGCGGGCCCTGCGCGACAGCGGCTTCCCCGAGAAGGACGCCCCGCTGGGCCCCGCCTTCGTGACCGGCATCGACCGCGAGTTCTGAGGGCGGGAAGGCCGGTTCCGGTCCGTCCCCGCGACGACGGGGGACGGACCGCCCGCGGCACTCACCGGGAAGCGGGACAAATGCGCGCGCATCACCTCTAGGCTCTGGAGCACACCTGATTCGAGGGCTTCGGCCGTGCACGCGCAGGAGTTGCGGATGGACTACTACGACCTCGGTGATCACGGCCGTGCGGTGACCACCGGGTCCCCGCAGGCCCAGCTGTGGTTCGACCGCGGGCTGGTCTGGTCGTACGCCTTCCACCACGAGGAGGCCGTCGCCTGCTTCGAGGCCGCCGCGGCGGCGGACCCCGACTGCGCCATGGCCCACTGGGGCATCGCCTACGCCCTCGGCCCGAACTACAACAAACCCTGGGAGTTCTTCGACGGCGAGGACCTGGTCCGTACCGTCGACCGTACGCACGCCGCCGTGGAGCTCGCCCAGGAGAAGGCGGCCGGTGCCACCCCCGTGGAACAGGCCCTGATCGGCGCGCTGCGCGCCCGCTATCCGCAGGCGAAGGCCGTCGAGGACTGTTCGGTGTGGAACGAGCCCTACGCGGACAGCATGCGCGCCGTGTACGAACTCGCCCCGGACGACCTGGACGTGGCCACGCTCTACGCCGACGCGCTGATGAACCTCACCCCCTGGCAGCTGTGGGACCTGCGCACGGGCGAGCCGGCCGACGGTTCGCGCGCGGCGGAGGCCAAGGAGGTGCTGGAACGGGCGATCGCCACGGACGCCGGGGTACGGCACCCGGGGCTGCTGCACATGTACATCCACCTGATGGAGATGTCCTCGGTCCCCGAGACGGCGCTGCCCGCGGCGGACCGGCTGCGCGGCCTCGTGCCCGACGCGGGCCACCTCCAGCACATGCCCACCCACCTGGACGTGCTCTGCGGCGACTACCGGCGCGTGGTGGCCGACAACGGAGCGGCGATCGCCGCCGACGAGAAGTACCTCGCGCGGTCCGGGGCGATGAACTTCTACACGCTGTACCGGTCGCACAACCACCACTTCAGGATCTACGGGGCCATGTTCCTCGGGCAGTCGCGGACCGCCCTGGAGACCGCCGCCCGGTTGGAGGCCTCCATCCCGGAGGAACTGCTGAGGGTGCAGAGCCCGCCCATGGCGGACTGGCTGGAGGGCTTCCTCGCCATGCGGGTCCACGTCCTGATCCGGTTCGGCCGCTGGGCCGACATCCTGCAACTGCCGCTGCCCGCCGACCCGCGGCTGTACTGCGTGACGACCGCGATGCTCCACTACGCCCGCGGGGTCGCGTACTCGGCCACCGGCAGGATCGCCGAGGCCGGGACCGAGCGCACCCTGTTCAGGGAAGCGGTCGCACGGGTTCCGGAGACCCGGATGCTGTTCAACAACACCTGTGCCGACATCCTCGCGGTCGCGTCGGCGATGCTCGACGGCGAACTGGAGTACCGCAAGGGGAACTTCGAGGCCGCCTTCGCCGCCCTGGAGCGGTCGATCGAACTGGACGACGGCCTTCCCTACGACGAGCCCTGGGGGTGGATGCAGCCCACCCGGCACGCGTACGGCGCCCTGCTGCTGGAACAGGGGCGCGTCGCCGAGGCGGAGGCCGTCTACCGCGCCGACCTGGGACTCGACGACACGCTTCCCCGCGCGCTGCACCATCCCGGCAACGTCTGGGCCCTGCACGGGTTCCACGAGTGCCTCGTCCGGCTGGGCAGGGCGGGCGAGGCGCGGATCGTGGCCCAGCAACTGAAGATCGCGGCGGCCGTGGCGGACGTACCGGTCGAGGCGTCGTGTTTCTGCCGCCTCACCGCCGACGCTTCCTCCGAGGCCGGAGAACCCGTCAACGAGGCTCCTGGCGCGGGTTGTTGCTGACTGGTCGCCGCTTCCTCTTGTCGCCGTCTTATGGCTGACCGTACGCTGACAAGTCATAGAACTTCGGACGTGATTGACCGGGGGAACCGTCATGTCCTGGCAGCGCAATGACTTCAGCGACGGATTCGTCATACCACCGATGCCGACCGCGCCACCGCCCGCGCCCGCGGACGGCTGGAGAGCCGCCGGCGTGGCACTCCTGAACCTCAGCGGACTGGGGCTCGGTTACGCACTGGTGCGCCGCTGGTGGCTGATGGCCGCCTGCTGGGTCGCGACCGCGCTACTGCTCCTGGTGGCGCTGCCCGCGGACCCGGACGGTGTGCCCGGCGGAGCCCTCGTCGCGTACCTGGTCGTCCTCGCGCTCGCGGCCGTCCACGGCGCGGTCGTGGGGCTGCGGACCCGGCTGATGTGGCCGCCGGCGGCCTGGATCGCCGTCGTCCTCGGCATCGTGCTCCTCGCCGTGCCCGCCGGAGGGGTCGCCCTGTACGGCGGCGCACGCGACGAAGCCACCGAACAGATGCTCCTGGACCGACTGGAGCGCGCCGACAAATTGGTCAAGGCGGCCGGGAGACAGCAGTTCCAGAACGCGGAGTCCGACTACCGCAGGGCCCTGACCGTCTACAGCGGCCTTCGCGCCGATCACCCCGGCTCACGGGCGGCCGAGCGGGTCCCCGCCCGGCTCAGGACCTACTACGCCACCGTCGCCTCCGCCTACGAGGAGAAGAACTACTGCACCGCGGTGGCGCCCCTGAAATACCTGCGCACGGTCCCGCGCACCATGGACGAGAAGGAACTCGGCACGCTGGCGAAATGGCCCGACGACCGGCTGGCCACCTCGCTCTACGAGTGCGGCGCACAGTCCCTGTCCGGCGGATCCGCGGACTGGGCGACGCACTACGGCGAACTGCTCCGCACTTTCCCGAAGTCCGAACAGAGCGCGAAGGTGAGCCCCTCGGTCGGGACGGCCGTCGACAAGGCCGTGAAGGACGTACGCGGAGACGACCCCTGCAAGGCCGTGGAGCGCCTCCAGTCCCTCAACTCCCAGATCGTCGGACTGCCGGGAGAGGACGCCGGACAGACCCAGGCCCTCGACAAGAACGCCGACCGCGCGGAGAAGAACGCGGAGTCGGGTACGTACGACTGCGGAGTGGACCAGTACAAGGAAGGCAGCTTCGCCGAAGCCGTCACCACCATGAACGACTTCGTCAAGAACGCCGGGTCGCAGAAGAACGTGGCCCGCGCCAAGAAGATCGTCATCGCCGCCGAGGTCGCCCAGACCGTGCCCGCCGCGGGCAAGCGCCTGCCGACCACGGCGTCCGGCGGCAGCATCTCTGTCACCGTCAAGAACGACAGCCCCGACGACATCACCGTCCTGTACACGGGCCCGGTGACGGGCAGCTTCACTCTCAAGGCCTGCGGGAAGTGCACCTCCTACTCCCTGGCCAGCACGATCACGCTGGGCTTCGAGCCGTGCAGCGACAGCGGCAAGAACTACCCGCAGCGGACCATCCGGCTGCCCGCCGGTACGACGTACTTCGTGCATAAATCCAAGAACGGTCTCGGAAAGTCCCCGGCCTCGGACACCGCCAAACTGTCGTCCGGCTACATCTACACCGAATGCGCGTACACGACGAAGTACGGCTACTGACCCGGCATCAAAAGGGCGATATGCACTGGGCGCCGGAATTGCGCTGATCCCGGGGCGGAACCGTGCGGGCCAGGCACTCAGTGCCTTCTGCCTGCCGGGTGGCAGGTGTGTGTGGATTCTGTGACCCATTGGTCGGGCGGGGATGCCGGGCGAATCGGCGGGTACGAATCCGGTAAACTCGTGGATCTTGGTTTGGCTTGCAGACATATCTATTGCGCAATAGCTGGGTGAGTCATGAATCTTTTTAATCGAGGTGCCTCTCCGCGTCGCTCGGCCACCCTCGTCGAACCGCAACGGCCCGACGGGCCACCCGATTTCCCCCAGGGCGGCCAGTCGGAACCGGACCTGAGAACCCTGACCGGGAACTGGGTCATCGACCCCGCGCACAGCCGGATCGGCTTCTCCGTCCGGCACGCCATGGTCACGACCGTGCGGGGCGCCTTCACGGACTACCAGAGCCGCCTCTTCCTCGACGGCCGCGACCCGTCCCGCTCGGGTGCCGAGATCATCCTGTCCACCGCCAGCGTCGACACGGGCGTGGACCAGCGCGACAGCCATGTGTCCGGCCGTGACTTCCTGGACTCCGGCACCTATCCGCACATGCGCTTCCTCAGCACCGCCGTGAAACTGGCGGCCCCCGACGTCTACCGGATGACCGGCGACCTCACCATCAAGGACAGGACGCGTCCCGTCGTCCTCGAACTCACCTACATCGGCTACGTCACCGACCCGTTCGGCTACGAGCGCGTCGGCTTCGACGGCACCACCACCATCAACCGCTCCGAGTGGGGCCTGACCTACAACACCAGGCTGGCCGAGGGCGGCGCCATGGTGAGCGACAAGGTCCGCCTCCAGCTGGACATCGCGGCCATCCGCACCACCCCGCAGCCCGGCTGAACACCGGGGGACACCCTCGCGCGGCTCCTCGACGCCTGACCCTTGATGCCTGCGCGCGCGTCTGCCGGGTACCAGATGCGTGGACAAGCAGGTACGGACCGCAGGAACGGGAGTGATCCGGTGGGGGTCAAGGCAATGGGCTGGGCGCATTCGTTTCCGGTGTCGGGCGGTGTGCGCGCCGGACGTGAGTGGACACGTGAACATCTGGAGTCCCTGCCGTGGACCGCGGCCGAGCCGGACACGGTGGACTCCGTCGTACTGACCGTCTCCGAACTGCTCACCAACGCCCACATCCACGCGAACAGCGACGCGCATCTGGTACTCACCTGGGACGGCGACTGCCTCCATGTGAGCGTCCACGACGAGGACCCGACGCTGCCGCGGCAGCGGGACCCGGCGGACGGCGAGGTGTCCGGCCGCGGAGTGGGGATCGTACGGATGCTCGCCGATGAGTGGGAGATGCGCTGCCAGCGGCACGGCAAGGTCGTGACGGCCTGCTTCCGCCCGGCCGGCGCCGACCCGGAGGACGAGCATCTGTGGGGTGACGGCGCGCCGGACGACGGCTCGCGGGACCAGGGCTCTCGGGACGGCGGTACGCGGGACGACCGCGCGCGAGAGGGTCGCTGAAGTCCGCGCCCGGCGCCCGGCGGCCGTTGTCCGGCGTCAGGCCTCCTGGGCCGCGAAGGCGCCTTCGGCGGTGAAGACCTGTGCCGCGAAGCGTTCGCCGATACGGCGGTGGGTGGCCGCGTCCGGGTGGAGCTCGTCGGGCAGCGGCAGTTCGGCGAAGTCCGCCTCGCCGTAGAGGCGGAGCCCGTCGAGGTGGTGGAGGTTCGGGTCCTCCTTCGACCGCTGGGCCACGATCCGGGCCAGCTCGTCCCGGATGACCCGCAGTGTCAGTTTCCCGGCCGCCGTCTCCGCCGGATCGCCCATGGCCGCGAACTTCAACCGGCCCTCGCTCATGTGGGCCAGGTCCGGGGCGCTCGGACCGGGCGTGTCCTCGTGGATGGGGCACAGGATCGGCGAGACGACCAACAGCGGTGTGTCCGGGTGGCCTTCGCGGATCGTGTCGAGGAAGCCGTGCACGGCCGGCGTGAACGCGCGCATGCGCATCGCGTCGGCGTTGACCACGTTGATGCCGATCTTGACGCTGATCAGGTCGGCGGGGGTGTCCCGGAGCGTGCGGGCGGTGAACGGGTCGAGCAGCGCGCTGCCGCCCAGGCCCAGGTTGATCAGTTCCACACCGCCGAGGGACGCGGCGAGGGCCGGCCAGATCGAGGTCGGGCCCGCGGCGTCGGAACCGTGGCTGATGGAGCTGCCGTGATGCAGCCACACCCGGCGTCCCGGGTCGGCAGCGGGCTCGACAGGGGCGTCGGTGCGCAGGGCCACCAGTTCGGTGGTCTCGTTGTGCGGCAGCCAGATCTCGACGTTCTTGCCGGCGCCGGCGCTCTCGGGCAGGTCGGTGAAGCGGACGGTGCCGACCGGGCCGGGCCGGAGTTCGGCGCTTCCCGTGGTCATGTCGACGGTCAGGGTGTTGCCGTCCCGCACACTGCTCCGGCCGGCCAGGACCCCGTCGACGAGCAGTTCGTACACGCCGTCCGGGCGGGGCGGGGCGCCCGTGTAGACCCGCTTGGTGGGCAGCGTGTCCAGTTCGACGGCGGTGGCCCGGGTGCGGAAGGCCAGGCGTACGCCGGACGGCTGGGACTCGGCCATGGCCAGCTGGCCGTCGGCGTACTGGGCGCGGACCCAGGCGGGCAGCCGGTGCGGCAGTACGCCGTGCTCGGTGCGTTCCAGATCGAGGGCGCCTCGCAGGAGGTCCGCCGTGATGGGCGTGGTGATCCAGTCGGGTGTGGTGGCTGAGGTGTTCTCGCTGCGCATGGCTTCGACCTTGTCGGTTCTGGGGGGGGGCTTGCCGGGCGGGACTACTGGGCGGGCCAGTTCCGCAGGAGTGCGTCGAGGGCGTCGAGGATGCTGGTCCAGGTCTCCTGGGAGTCCGGCGCGCTGTGACTGAATCCGCCGCTCAGTTCCAGGCTGACGTAACCGTGGAAGACGCTGCCCAGGAGGCGGACCGCGTGGGTCTGGTCCGGTTCCGTGAGGTCGTAACCGCGCAGGATGGCCCGCGTCATCTGCGCGTGCCTGCTTCCGGCGCTGGCGGCTGCCGCCTCGGGGGTGAGCTTGAACTGGGCGGCGGCGTAGCGGCCGGGATGCTCTCGCGCGTAGTCGCGGTAGACGTTCGCCAGGGCGATCAGGGCGTCCTTGCCCGCGCGTCCGGCCAGGGCGTTGGCGCCGCGGTCTGCGAGCTCCTCCAGGGCGAGCAGGGCGATGCCGGTCCTGAGGTCCTGGGAGTTCTTCAGGTGCGAGTAGAGGCTGGCGACCTTTACGTCGAATCGTCTGGCCAGGGCGGAGACGGTGACCTGGTCGAAGCCGACGTCGTCTGCGAGGTCTGCGCCTGCTTGGATCAGGCGGTCTGTCGTCAGGCCTGCGCGGGGCATGGGGCCTCCCGTTTGTAGGGCTCGATTATGCATTTGCCTAAAGGGGTTAGGCAAATGGTCGAGCCCTACAGGGAGGGGGTGCCTCCGGCGGGGGTGCTGTCGGGTGCGGGTCGGTGGGGGCTGAGTGCGCAGTTCCCCGCGCCCCTGAAAACGGCCGGTGGGGCTGGGCGTGCGGGTGCCCGTGCTCCTCAAAGCCACAAGACTGCGCCGTTCCCCGCGCCCCTAGAGGCTAAAAGCGACAAGATTGCGCCGTTCCCCGCGTCCCTGGTCGGTCGGCTGTCCCCGCTTGTCAGTGGGGGATCGTGTCGATCAGGTCTCGGGCGCCCTGGCGCAGGAGGGCTACCGCCACCGATGTGCCCAGGGTGGCGGGGTCCAGGCGGCCCGCCCATTCGTGGGCGTTGAGCTGGGTCTTGCCGTCCGGGGTGAACACGCAGGCGCGCAGGGACAGTTCACCGCGCGGCTCGGCCGTCGCGTAACCCGCGATCGGCGAGTTGCAGTGGCCCTGGAGGACGTGCAGGAACATGCGTTCGGCGGTGGCCTCGCGATGGGTGGCCGGGTCGCCGAGCGCGCTGACGGCGTCGATGACCGTGGTGTCGCCCTCGCGGCACTGGAGGGCGAGGATGCCCGCGCCGATCGGCGGCATCATCGTCTCGGGGGAGAGGATCTCGGTGATCACATCGGTGCGTTCGATGCGCTCCAGGCCGGACACCGCGAGCAGCAGCGCGTCCGCCTCACCGGCGGCGAGCTTCGCCAGGCGCCGGTTCGCGTTGCCCCGGAACGGCACGCACTGCAGATGGGGGCGGGACGCGGCCAGCTGCGCGACGCGGCGTACGGAGGAGGTCCCGATCCGCGTGCCGGGCGGCAGCTCGTCGAGGGTGAGCCCGCCGGGGTGGATCAGCGCGTCCCGGATGTCGTCCCGCTTGAGGAACGCGGCGAACATCGTGCCCGCCGGAAGCGGGCGGTCGGCGGGCACGTCCTTGACGCAGTGCACCGCCAGATCGGCCTCACCGGCCAGGAGCGCGGCGTCGACCTCCTTGGTGAACGCCCCCTTGCCCTCGACCTGGGAGAGGTCGCCCATCCACTTGTCGCCGGTCGTCTTCACGGGGACGACCTCGGTACGCGTTCCGGGGTGGAGCGCGGCCAGTTCGGCCCGTACGCGCGCCACCTGCGCCAGGGCCATGGGCGAGTCGCGGGAGACGATGCGGATCAGCTCGGGAGCGTGCATGGGCCCCACGATAGACCTTGCGGCACACGCGAACTGCGCCTTGCCCGTACGGGCACTCAGTGGCCGGGATGGTCCGGGTCGTCCTCGGCGGACGGCAGGACGGTGGAGCCCTCCGCCCAGTGGTTGACCCAGCCGCAGTACGAGCACGCGTACCGGTTGTCGAGCCCGCTCACCTTGGCGCCGCACTGGCGGCAGTCCGTCGTGGTGATCTCCGCGCCGGGCGAGGAGGCCGTGACGGCATCGCTTGGCCCGGATTCCGGAGACCGCTCCTGCGTCATGCAGGCAGCGTACCCGCGGGTGCCGGATCCGCCGGAAGGGTCATCGCACCAGGTGCCGCACCGGGCGGCACGCCGGGCAGCACGCCGGAGGTGACACCGGGCAGGGGTGGCCGGGACCGAACGGTCCAGACCACCCCTGTCTCCTCCCCGTCACGGGAGCCCGGCCGCCGGCCGCCGTCCCCAAAGGGCGGCCGGCTGGGGAAGGTCCGTCAGCTGGTGGGCATCAGGACCGTGTCGATGATGTAGACGTTGGCGTTGGCGGTCTTCACGTTGCCGCAGACGACCTTCGCCGAGTCGTTGACCTTGTAGGACTCACCCGAACCGGAGGTCGTCAGCTTCGACTTCTCCAGCGTCGGGAAGGAGCCGTTCTCCAGGTCCTTCGGAGCGAGCTTCTGACCCACGACGTGGTACGTGAGGATCTTCGTCAGCTGCGCCTTGTCGGCGAGGACCTTGTCCAGGTCGGCCTTCGGGATCTTCGCGAAGGCGTCGTTGGTCGGCGCGAACACCGTGATGTCCTTGGCGTTGTTCAGCGTGTCGACCAGACCGGCCTTCTTCACGGCCGTCACCAGGGTGGACAGGGCCGGGTTGTTGGAGGCGGCCGTGGCGACCGGGTCCTGGGCCATGCCGTCGAACGAACCGGAGCCGCTCTTCGGCACCGAGGCACAGCCCGGACCGAACGGCTCGTCCTTCGACGCGGTGTCGCCCGAGCTGCCCATGCTGTCGTCCGACTCGGTGGCGGCGGCCGACGCCTTGCTGGAGGAGTCCGACTTGGCGGAGTCGCTGCCGCTGTCGGAGCAGGCGCTGAGGGACAGCGGGAGAACGGTGGCCGCGGCCACGATCACGGCGATACGGCTGATGCGAGTGTTCATGGTGTTTCTCCTATGGGTTGACACAGCCGAAGCTGTGTTCATTCGGGGGTCGGAACATTGGTTCTGGGTTATGGCTGGGGGGAGTCGGCTCGTGGTGTCACTCGACGGTCACCACGACCGAGTGACGGCCGCTCGCGCCGTCGGGGACGGTCTTGGTGCGCTTCTCGGTCTGCACCTCGCCGGTGCGATCCGTGGCCCGCACGGTGAGGGTGTGGCCGCCCTCGGTGGCCCGCCAGTCGTAGGACCACTGGCGCCAGGTGTCGCGGGAGTCCTCGGAGGCGAGCCGGGCCTCCCGCCAAGGGCCGTCGTCGACCCGCACCTCGACCTTGTCGATGCCGCGGTGCTGGGCCCAGGCGACCCCCGCGACCATCACCGAACCGGCCTTGGGGCGGGCGAACGGCTTGGGGGTGTCGATCCGCGACTGGGTCTTGATGGGTGCCTGCCGCGCCCAGTCGCGCTTGACCCAGTAGGCGTCGTAGTCGTCGAACGAGGTGAGTTCGATGTCCTCGATCCACTTGCAGGCCGAGACGTAACCGAACAGGCCGGGCACCAGCATCCGGACCGGGAAGCCGTGGGCGAAGGGGAGCGGTTCCCCGTTCATCCCGACCGCGAGGAGTGCGTCGCGGCCGTCCATGACGTCCTCGACCGGGCTGCCGATCGTCATGCCGTCGACGGAACGGGACACCAACTGGTCGGCACGGCCGCCCTTGGAGGGCGGTTTGACCCCGCACTCGGCCAGCAGGTCGGCGAGCCGTACGCCGATCCAGCGGGCGTTGCCCACGTACGGGCCGCCGACCTCGTTCGACACGCAGGTGAGCGTGATGTCGCGCTCGATCAGTTCGCGTCGCAGCAGGTCGTCGAAGGTGAGGGTGACCGGTCGGGTGACCCCCTTGCCGTGGATCCGCAGCTTCCAGGTGGTGGCGTCCACCTTGGGCACCACCAGGGCGGTGTCCACGCGGTAGAAGTCCTTGTTCGGGGTGGTGAAGGGACTCACGTCGCGGATCCGCAGCTGCGCACCCTTGGGAACCGCGTCCGCGGCAGAGGCCGGGGCGGGCAGTACGACGTCGGCCCGTGAGGCCGCCGCCTCGCGGCTCTTCGAGCCGCTCAGGGCACGGCCCAGCAGTCCGGTCCCGGCGGACGCGGCGGCGGCGGCGGTCGCCAGGATCACGAAGCCCCGGCGGTCCCAGCCGGCGTCACGGGACGAGTCGTCCCGCGCCGAACCGGCGTCGTCCCGCGCCGAATGGGCGTCGTCGGGCGCCGGGCCCCGGATCTGGAGCCTGCCGATCAGGAAGTACAGCAGCGCCGCCGCGACGACCGCGCCCACCGCGGACGGCAGCGCGTCGGTGAGGCCGGTCGAGTCGGGCCGGCTGAGCGCCGCCGCCGCTCCGACCACACCGAAAAGCAGAACTCCGGCGGCCCCGGTTCGCCGGTACCGGAGGGCGAATACACCCAGGGCGATGGCGAACAGCACCAGTGCGGCAAGAATCCCGAGCTGCAGGACCAGTTTGTCGTTGGTGCCGAAATTCCGGATCGCCCAGTCCTTCACGGGCGGAGGAGTGCGGTCGATCGCCGCACCCCCGACCGCGACGACGGGACCGGATTGCGGACGCACCCCCGCGGCCACCAGTTCGGCGACGGCGAGCGCCGCGAAACCGGCCAGCAGGCCGCTCAGCGCACCGAGCGCCGGCCGCACCAGGCTGCGGGTAATTCGCGAGTGCTTCTTGTCGTCCGTCACGTGGGGAATCCGGTCCTGAATGCTGCGCGGATTGGTCGATCACCCGATCCGGCGCACTTCTTTTTGAGACCAATCCGCGGGCCCACCGGCTACGGATTAAGCAATTTCAGGTCTGCGGATTTCCGCTGTTGTATAACCGGATCATGATCTATCACGTAGTGCCGCTCGGTGAGTGGAGCGCCCGCCCCGAGGCCCCGTACGCGCCGCCGTCCCTCGCGCAGGACGGTTTCATCCACTGCGCTCCCGACGAGGCGACCACTCTGGCCGTCGTGAACGCGTTCTACCGGGCCTCGCCCAGGCCGCTGCTCGCGCTGGTCCTCGACGAGGCCCGGCTCACCGCACGGCTGGAGTTCGAAGCGGCGGACCCCACCCCGCCGCCCGGCGTCGGCGCGGACGTCCTGTTCCCGCATCTGTTCGGGCCCGTGAACCGGGACGCCGTCGAGCGCGTCCTGGAGATCCGCTGGGACGACGACGGCAGGGCGGCGGGCCTTCAGCCCCGGGAGCCCCACCATCGACATCACGGAGTCGCCGACACGTCCGAACCGATCACCCCGCTCTCGCTCGGCACCTGGCCCACCCCGGTCGAGCCGATGCCCCGGCTGGCCGCCGCACTCGGTCTCGGGCGCGACGACCTGTTCATCAAGAGGGACGACCTCACGGGACTCGGTGGCGGCGGCAACAAGATCCGCAAGCTGGAATGGACGGTCGCCGAAGCACGCGCGAACGGCGCCGACACGCTCGTCACCACCGGTGCCCCACAGAGCAACCACGCACGGCTCACCGCCGCTGCCGCCGCCCGCCTCGGTCTGCGCGCCGTGCTGGTGTTCCCGGGCGAACAGGGGGCGGCCCGGTCCGGCAACCTCGTACTGGACGCGTTCCTCGGCGCCGAGACCGTCTTCAGCGGTGCGACGGGGCAGGAGGCGCTGGCGGACGCCGCCTCGCGGGTCTGCGACCGGCTGCGTGCGGAGGGCGCCCGCCCGGCGCTGCTCCCGTTCGGCGGTTCGAGCGCGCTGTCGGCCCGCGGTTACGTGCGCTGCGGCGAGGAGCTGCTGTCCCAGGTGCCCGGTCTGCGGACCGCCGTCGTCGCCCTGGGGTCCGGGGCCACGATGGCCGGTCTCGTCGCGAGCCTGGGCGCGGAGCGCACTCTCGGCGTCGACGTGGGGGCCGTGGACGACGCCCGCCGACGGGTCGAGTCGTTCGCCGTCCCGCATGCCCCGGACGTCCGCGCCGACGAGCTGCGCATCGACCGCGGCCACATCGGCGCCGGCTACGCGAGCCTCGGCAGGAGCGTCGAGGAGGCGATGACACTGAGCGCCCGGCTGGAAGGTGTCGTCCTCGATCCCACGTACACCGGGCGCGCGATGGCGGGACTCGTCGCGGCGGCCCGGCGGGGCGAGATCGTCCCGGGTGACAGGACCGTCTTCGTCCACACCGGCGGGCTCCCCGGCCTGTTCGGCCACGCGGAGGCGCTGGCGTTCGCCGACGCCTTGCCGAGGACCGACTGAGGCGGAGGACCGACTGAGACGGAGGGCCGACTGAGACGGAGGATCGGCCCAGTACGAGGGCCTGGTACGAGGGCGGCTTGTCCTGAATCGTGTTTCGGGCGGTGGATTGTGTCTACCGGTACTACATGGTCCAGTCGATGCGAGAAACAGAACGAAAGTACGAGGTCCCTTCACCCGCCGACACCTCCTGGCTGCCCGAGTTGGAGCGCGTGGACGGTGTCGCCGCCGTCGTCGACCGCAGCCCCGAGGAGCTGGACGCGGTCTACTACGACACCGACGATCTTCGGCTGTCCGGCTCCTCGGCCGTGCTGCGCCGCAGGACCGGCGGCACCGACGCCGGTTGGCATCTCAAGCTGCCGTTGTCGGGCGACAGTCGCGAGGAGATCCGTTCGGCCCTCACCGACACCGTCCCGGACGCCCTGCTCGACCTGACCAGGTCCCGCACCCGCGGGGCGGAGCTGACCCCGGTGGTCCGTATCCGCTCAACGCGCGAGGTACGCCACCTCGTTGACGCCGACGGCACGACGCGTGCCGAGCTGTGCGTGGACTCGGTCCGCGCGCAGTCCCTGCGCGCCGACGGCAGGCATGCCGCGTGGAACGAGCTGGAGGTCGAGCTGGCCGAGGACGCCGACCCCGCCCTCCTCGACGCCGTGGAGAAGAAGCTGCGCAAGAAGGGGATCGCACGGGCGCACTCCCCGTCCAAGCTGGTCCGGGCCCTCGACGAGACCGTGACCACCAGGGCCGGCGCACCCGGCGGGTCCGCCGGCCCGGACCCCGGTCAGGCGGGCGCCCAGGTCCTCGCGTACGTGCGGAAGCAGATCCGCGCCCTGACCGAACTCGACCCGGCCGTGCGACGCGACCGGCCCGACTCGGTGCACAGGATGCGGGTCGCCTGCCGTCGTCTGCGCAGCTGTCTGCGGTCCTACCGGTCCGTACTCGACCGCGAGGTCACCGACTCGGTCCGCGGCGAGCTGAAGTGGCTGGCCGGTGAGCTGGGCGCCGAGCGCGACCAGGAAGTACTGATGGAGCGGCTGAGCGGCGAGATCGCGGCCCTGCCGGAGGAACTGGTCCTCGGCCCCGTCGACGCGCGGCTGCGGGTGTGGAACGTCGTCGACAGCACGGAGTCCCATCTGCGCAGCCTCGACGCGCTGGGCTCGCGACGCTACCTCGACCTGCTCGACTCCCTCGCCGTGCTGCTGGAGCACCCGCCGCTGCGGGCCAAGGCCGCCAGGGCCGCCGAGGACGCCGAGAAGGTCATGGCCAAGGCCGTCCTCAAGGAGTACGGGCGACTGGCCACGCGCATGACCGACGCCCTGGAGCTGTCGCCCGGCCCCGAACGCGATGTGGCCCTCCACGAGGCGCGCAAGGCGGCGAAGAAGGTCCGCTACGCGACGGAGGTGGCCCGTCCTGCGCTCGGGAAACCGGCCAGGAGCCTCGGCAAGCGGGTCAAGGCGGTGCAGAAGGTCCTCGGCGACCACCAGGACAGCGTGGTGGCCCGGGGCGCTCTCAGGGACCTCGCCGTCGCCGCCCAGACCGCGGGCGAGGCCGGGTTCACCTGGGGCCTGCTGTACGGCACCGAGCAGGCCCGCGCGGAGAACAGGGAACGGGAGCTGCCCTCCGTATGGGAACCGGCTTCGGATCCCGTCCCGCGCGAGAAGCTCCGCCGGTAGGAGACCCCGCCGACGGACACCCCGACAGCCCTCAAGCCGTACGAGCCCGAGCTGTACAAGCCCGCGCCGCCACGAGCCCGCGCCGCCACGAGCCCGCGCTGCTACGAGCCCGTGCCCCCGGAGTCCGCGGAGGTGCCGGAATCCTCGGACAACAGGGCGTCCAGGTCCGCCGCGAACAGGTTCGGGTCGAACATCAGGTCCTGGGCGTCGGGCGCCGGGTCCGCGTCGCCGTCCGGGCCGAGCAGCCCCTGCTCGGTCCAGATGCATTTGCCCGTCCGCGTGTACCGCACCCCCCAGCGCTCGGAGAGCGCCGTGACCAGCTGCAGTCCGCGCCCTCCCTCGTCGCTCTCGGACGCGCGGCGGATACGCGGCATCGTCAGGCTGCCGTCGAAGACCTCGCAGATCAGCTCGGCGCCGTACAACAGCCGTAGCCGCACAGGGCCCTTCGCATGGCGGACGACATTGCCCACCAGCTCGCTGACCAGGAGTTCCGTGGTCGGTACGAGGTCGTCCAGGCCCCAGTCGGCCAGTTGCCCGCGCACATGGCGGCGGGCCTGGCCCGCCGCCTTCGGGTCCTTGGGAAGCGGCCAGGCGGCCATCCTGTCCTCGGGCAGCGCGTGCAGCCGGGCGACGAGGAACGCCGCGTCGTCGGCCGCCTGCTGATCGGCCGGCAGCAGACCGGCCGTCAGGGTGTCGCAGAGCCGCTCCAGGTCCGCGTCGGTGCCGTCCTGGTGGGTGCTGTGCAGAAGCCGGGCCAGGTCGGCCATGCCCGCGTCGATGTCCCGCTTCGCCGACTCGACCAGCCCGTCGGTGTAGAGCACGAGCAGGCTGCCCTCGGGCACCGTGATCTCGACCGTCTCGAACGGCGGCTTCGCCGCGCCCAGCGGCGGATCGGCGGCCGGCTCCGGGAAGTGGACACTGCCGTCGGGGTGCACCAGGGCCGGCGGCGGATGGCCCGCACGGGCGATGGAACAGGTCCGGGTGGTGGAGTCGTAGAGCGCGTACAGACAGGTGGCGTACGACTCCTCGTTCATGCCGCCGACGATGTCGTTCAGGTGGCTCATGATCTCGTCGGGAGGCAGTTCGAGGTCGGCCAGGGTGTGCACGGCGGTGCGCAGCCGGCCCATGGTGGCGGCCTCGGGCAGGCCGTGGCCCATGACGTCACCGACGACGAGGGCGACCTGGCCGCCGGAGAGCGGGATGATGTCGTACCAGTCGCCGCCCACGTCCATGCCCTGGCCCGCGGGGAGATAGCGGGCGGCGGCCGTGCACGCGGCCAGTTCGGGCAGCCCCTGGGGGAGCAGGCTGCGCTGGAGTTCGCGGGACCGGGCGTGTTCGGCGTCGTACAGCCGGGCCCGTTCCAGGGCCTGGGCGACGAGGGCGCTGATCGTGGTCAGCAGGGTGCGTTCCTCGTCGGTGAGCAGGCGCGGCCGGTCGAAGGAGACGATGCAGACACCGAACGTGTGCCCGGACGCGGCCAGCGGCAGGAACGCCCAGGCCTGTTTGGCGGCCCGGGCGGGCATGTCGACGCGGGTCGGTGAGTACGCGGCGAACTCCTCCGGGGAGGACAGGAACAGCGGGGTGCCGGACATGATCGGCTCCCAGGCCGGGTCGCCGGGGCCCCGGGGGCGGCTTTCGAGCAGGGCCAGGAACTCGTCCGGGTAGCCGACGGATCCGACGCGGTGGAGCCGGTCGCCCTCGACGACCTGCATCAGCAGCCCGGTGGCGGCGAACGGCGGCAGCACGCGCCGGGCGACCGCCTCCACCACGTCCTGGGTGGTCGTCGCCTTCGCGAGATCCGTGGTCAGCTCGGCGATCCGGGCCGCCCGCTCGGCCGTGGCGAGCTCGGCCGACCGGCGTTCCTCGGCCTGGCGCCGCTTGTCGGTCACGTCGGTGAAGTAGAGGGTGCGGCCGTCGGGTCCCGGAACCAGCCGCAGGTGGTAGAGGATCCCGGTGTCGGGTGTGCGGACGTCGAAGCCGACGGGCGTCTCCTGGGCCGCGGCCTCCCGGCAGCGCGCCTCAAGGCCGGGGATCCGCCGGGCGGAGGGGAGGTCCCACAGGACGCGCCCGAACAACTCCTCCTCGGAGAAGCCCAGGGTGCGTTCGGCCTCCAGGTTGGCGAAGGTGATCCGCCACCGCTCGTCCACGGACAGGAAGCCGTCACTCATATGGCGCAGGGCGCGGCTGAGGGCGTCACGGGCGCTGCGGGACTCGTTGCTCTCCCAGCCCACGCCGATCATCCGCAGGGCCTCGCCCCCGTCGTCGTACGTGGCGCGGCCGCGGGCCCGGGTCCAGCCGTACGAGCCGTCCAGCCGCCGCACCCGGTACTCGGCCTCGAACACGGTGTGGTCGCGGATCGCCCGCTGCGCCGCCGCGAGCGTGAAAGGCAGGTCGTCGGGGTGGACGATCCGCATCCAGTTCTCGATGCGCCCGGTGAAGTCGGCGGGCCTGGTGCCGTACAGCTCCAGGGCCGCCTCGTCCCAGATCAGCTCACCGCCACGGATGTCCCAGTCCCACGATCCGACGCTGACCTCCTTGAGCGCCTGCCGCAGGCGTTCACCGTGGAGTTCGGTGTGGACGGGCCCGGACGGCATCGGCGCCTGGAGGATGCGCTCCTCGGCCCAGACGACGACGGCCCGCAGGAAGTCCCACTGCTCGGGGGTGGGTTCCCCCTGGTCACCCGTCAGCAGGGTGAGCGCGCCGATGCGTCGGTTCTCGCTGGACACCGGCAGGGCGGCGAGGCCGGACCCGGTCCGGAAGACGTCGCCGGGGCCCAGCGGGACCCACACGCCGTCGCCCTGGTGGAGTGCCAGGGCCGGGGCGGACGGCCCCTCCTGGTCGACGATCTCCCATGAGCGGGTGAGGGCGGACGGCAGACCGACCGCCGACACCAGTCTCAGGGCGGACATGGGACCGCGCAGGTGGATCGCCCCGCCCAGCGCGCCCAGCTCTCCCGTCGCGTGCTGAAGCGCCAGCCGGAAGACCTCGCTTTCCGTGGCACCGGGGGCCACCGTGCCGAGAAGATCCAGCCGTGCGTTCATATTGCGAACCTTAACGCTCCGACCTCGGTCGAAACCTTGCTTCGCAGGACTCTTACGCTCAGTTCCGACGGGACCGCCCCCTTCAGGGGCGCCCCGAAGGGGGCGGTCCCGAAGGGGCGCGGGGAACTGCGCGACCAGCCACGACGCACCCGCAGCCAGCACACCGACCTCCCGGCGGAGCCACGCGCGGAGCCCACGTACGGAGCCACAAGCGAAGCCACGTGCGAACCGCTCAACCGACGATCCGGCCCAGTTCGATCCGGTCGATGTCCGGCGCCCAGCCGCTCGCATTCGCGAAGGTCACCTTGTTGGAGCCCTTCTCCAGTTCCACGGGGACACTCAGCGTCCAGTAGTCGTGCCAGCCCCAGGTGTTCTTGAAGGTGGCCCTGACGGGTGCGGCGCCGCCCACCGTGATGTCGGCCGTACGGGACATGATGTCCGTGTTGTAGGCGTGGCCGTTGTCGCGCCGGTCGTTGTGCGCGTAGTGGACGACCAGGACATGGCGGCCGGCCTTCGGGGCGTCCACCGTGAACTCGGCGGTGCTGGACGCGCTGTTGCCGAGGTCGCCGATGTACGAACCGGCGGAGGCGTACGTGGAGTCGACGAGCCTGGCCCCGCCCGCCAGCGTCGCCGAGGCACCCTCGTAGGAGAGCGTGCCGGCGGTCGAACCGGCGCCGGAGACGTCGAGCGAGCGGATCGCGGACTGCTGGGCCGTGACCCGCAGGCGGTTGTTGCCCGCCACGAGATACAGCCGCAGTGGCTGTCCGGGCGCCGCCGTCACCGTCTCCCCGTGCAGGCCGAGCCGCACCGCCGCCGAGGCCTGTGGGACCACGGTGAAGTAGCCGTCGCGGGGCGCGTAGACGTCGAAGACCGCCTGGTCGCCCGCGCGCAGGACCAGGGCGCCGGTGCCGACACCGGCGGAGGAGGAGTAGTCGAAGGACGGCTTCCCGTCGAGGTCCGCCAGCGTGGCCTCGTAGGAGGCGGACGGCTCGGCGGATGTGCGGGCGGTCAGGTCGACGCGGTCGAGGGTGACCTCGGCGTCGCCCTTGCCCAGGGTCAGCACATGGGTGCCGGCGGTCAGCTCGACGGCCAGGTCCTTCTTGGCGCGGTAGGTCCAGTTCTCGGTGGAGGGGTAGGTGACTGTGACCGTGTCCCGGTTGTCGACCGACAGCTTCTGTGTGGCCGGTGTCCCGGACTGGTTGCCGTACAGGACCGCCAGGTCGTACGTCCCCGTCTTCGGGACCGTCACCGTGAAGTCGACCTTGCTGGCCGCCGTGTTGAGCGAACCGACGTCCTTCGTCCCGGAGGCCGCGTACCCATTGGCGTTGTCGACCGTGCCCTGGGTGTAGACCTGCCCGCCGGTGATGGCCGCGTCCTCGGCCTCGTACGAGCCGGTCCACGGCACGACGGGTGTGGCGGGGGTGCCCGAGCCGCCCGGCGTCAGGACGATCCGGTAGGCGGACATCTTGTGCATGCCGCGCAGTGGGACGCTCACCGAGCCGTCGGCCGCCACCTGGACCTTCGTCCGTGCGAGGACGCGCGGCGCCGCGTGTCGGCCCTCGTAACCGGACCAGGCAGCCTCGGCGACGGTCGCGGTGACCGTCCCGCCGAAGACGGACCGGGAGACGTTGCGGACCACGACGTCGGAGTCCCCGGCGGAACCCCCGAGCAGGACCTGCGCCTGACGCCTCTGCGTGTCGTACGAGGCCAGCCCCTGAAGGGTGTCGATCGCGTTCGCCCGCGGCGGAGTCACCCGCACGGTGTCCCCGGTCAGCCCCGCGTACCAACGGAAGAACCACCAGCCGCCGTTGGGGATGTTGGAGCGCACCACGTTGCCGTCGAGGTTGCCTGCCGCGTCCCAGTAGGCCTGGTTGGCGTACACCTTGTTCCGCTCGAACATCGCGACCCACTGGGCGAGTTGCCCGGGCACGGACAGGTCACGGCGGTTGGCGTACTCATCGATGTTGATCTTCAGTGGTGCGATGCCGAGGCCGCGTTCGATGGAGCGGTAGGTGTCGTGGTGCCCCTGGAAGTCACGGAGAGAGCCGGAACCCAGCTCGTGCCAGGTCATGACCTGCGGCAGGACGTTCTCCCGCTGCGCGAAGGCGAGGAAGTCGGTCAACAGGCGTGTGTGGTAGGCGGATTCGTTCGGACCGGCGATCCTGGCATCGGGGTCGGCCGCGCGTATCCGCCGGTACACCGTCTTCCAGTCCTTGAAGAACCGGTCGCGGTTCGCCTCGTACTGCGCCTGGTCGGAGGTGCCGAGGCCGTACCAGATCTGGTCGGGTTCGTTGAACGGGATGTAGACGAACCGTTCGCTGTTCGGGTCCGCCGCCACCTCCTTCACTATCTTGTCGACCCTGGGCAGGTAGTCGTCGATGCCGAGATCCTCGTACGGCCACTTGGCGTAGACGTCCTGCATCATCACGTTGATCTCGCCGCCGCCGTTGCGGAAGAACGATCTGGAGACCGTGAGCGCGTCCCCGTTGGGGTGCTGGGCGCCGCCCTCCGGCTTCTGCGAGATGCTGGTGATCTTCAGGGGTGCCAGCGCGGCGTCGCTGGGCACGCCGTCGTCGCTGAGCCCGTACAGCGTGCCGTTGGCGCCGCGCATCACTGGGCCCTCGGAGGCGGCCAGGTCGACGGTGACGCGCTGCGGCGCGGCGGCCGCGGCCTCCGACGCGGGAAGGGTGCCTGCCATGGCGCTTACTCCGAGTACGAGGGTGAGCAGGGCTGTTCGGGTAGGGGTGATCACGCGGTCGGACCTCCGGTCACTTGACGGCTCCACTGGTGATTCCGGACACGATGCTTCGCTGCGCCACCAGGAAGATGGCGACCATGGGCAGGCTCATCACCACGACGTACGCGAAGACGAGATGCCAGTTGTTGAGGTAGAGCTGCGCACCGGCGACCTTGTAGAGGTTGAGCGGCAGGGTCGACCGCTCGCCGCCGCCGAGGACGAAGAAGGCGTAGAAGACGTCGCTCCAGGCATAGAGCGTCACCATGATCGTGGCGGTGGCGATGACCGGTCTGAGCAGCGGCAGCACGATCCGCAGGAAGATCCGCAGCGGCTTCGCGCCGTCCATCCGCGCGGCCTCCTCCAGCTCCGGCGGGACGGCCCGGATGAAGCCGGTCATGAAGAAGATCGACGTGGAGAGATACATCCCGGTGTAGACGGCGATCATGCCGGGCCGGGTGCCCGCGAGGCCGAGCTGCCGCAGTTCCATCACCACGGTGATGACGGCGGGCGGCAGCAGCAGTCCGCTGATGCACAGCGCGTACGCCGCCGAGACCAGCCTGGACTCGCGCCGCGCGAAGACCCAGGCCGCGCCGGCGCCCAGGACCAGCACGAGGACGACCGAGGGCACCACGACCAGCAGGGAGTTGAGGAAGCCCCGCAGCATCTCGCCCTGGCCGAGGGCGTCTTCGTAGTTGCCCGCGGGCTGCCACCGCCGGGGCAGGTCCAGGTTCGGCCGGACGGCCTCGGCCTGCGGCTTGGCGGAGGTGACGGCGACCAGCCACAGCGGTACGCCGACGGCGAGTGCGGCGAGCAGCAGAACGAGCGCGGGCCGGCCGAGACGCCACACCGCACGCGCGGCGGACGGCACGGCACGCGCGGCGGACGGCCGCTTGACGGCATGAACTGCGCCGGTGGTCACAGCAGTTGCTCCCTTCGGCGCAGTCCGACGACGAGCGGGACCGCGACGGCGACCACGACCAGGAAGAGGACGAGACTCATCGCGGAGGCCTGGGCGTAGAGGCCCTGTCCGAAGATCCGGAACATGTAGATGTTGAAGACCTCGGTGGAGGCGGCCGGGCCGCCGCCCGTGGTGGCCTGCACGATGTCGAAGGTGTTCATCGAACCGATCAGCGCCGTGGTGACGTTGAAGGTGACGGCGGGCGCCAGCATCGGCCACCGCACGGACCGGAAGGTCCGCCACGGCCCGGCGCCGTCGCACTTCGCCGCCTCCAGCAGCTCACCGGGGATGCCCTTGAGACCGGCCAGATAGATCAGCATCGACAGGCCCATCCACTTCCAGCCGTGGATGACGGTGACCAGGACCAGCGTCCAGGTCGTCGAGCCCAGCCAGGGGATGTCGGTGCCGAGGACGCCGTTGACCGCGCCGTCCTGGTCCAGCAGGGCCTGGAAGACATAGCCGGTCGCGAGCGCCGAGATCAGCACCGGCAGGAAGAAGACGGCCCGGAAGAACCGGTTGAAGCGGCTGTCCGCCTCCAGCAGCAGCGCGAGGACCAGCCCGAAGCCGTTCTGGAAGAGCGCGGCCAGGACGGCGTACAGCAGGGTCGTGCGGATCGCCCGCAACAGGGAGCCGTCGTCGGCGACGGTCCGGAAGGTGTCGAGGCCGGTGAAGGCGATGTCCGGGTGGTACGAGGACCAGTCGGTGAACGGGTAGTAGAAGTTGAGCAGGTTCGGCACCAGGAAGAAGGCCGTGAAGACGGCGACCGCCGGGAGGGCGAACCACCACGGATGGTGGACGGCGTTGCGGGACAGCCGCCCCGCTCTCCTTCCCCCGCTCTTCCTGGCGGACGCCGGAGGTCGCGCGCGCCCGCGTGTGCGTACAGCCGTGTCCGCCATCAGAAGCCCCTCAGCGTCGTCAGCGTCCCTGGAATGCCTAGAAGCCGGGTGCGCCCTGGGCCTTGGCCACCTGGGTGAACTGGTCCTGGATCGCCTGGGCGACCTGCCGCGGGTCCTTCTTCCCGTAGATCATGTCGGCGAGATACAGATGGGTGTCGGGGGCGACGATCGCCTTGGCCTGGAAGACGCCGATGGCCGTGGGCAGCGCCTCGACCTGGGCTTTCGAGGCCTGGGGGAGGCCCGCGGGGGTCGGCACGGACGGCTGGACCGAGGGGATCCTCATCGTCTCGATGTAGTCGGCGTAGTCCGGGCCGAGCCAGAAGGCCATGAACTGGCGTGAGGCGTTCTGCCGCTTCTCGTCACCGGTCCTGAACGCCACGACACCGTTGGTCTGGTCGGGCGAGTACATGCCCGTGGCGGAGGAGTTGGCGATCGGGAACCAGCCGATCCGCTCGTCGATCTCGGCCGTGGAGTGCTTGGCCTGCAACTGGCTCTGGAAAGAGGTGACGTTGAGGACCATGCCCGACTCGCCCTTCCAGAGGGAGTCGGCCTGCCCGGTGAAGGTGCCGGTCCTGTAGTTCTTCTGAGCGAGCCCCGCGTCGAGCAGCTTCTCCTTGTACTTCTTGATGGCGCCGACCACCACCGGGTCGGTCCACTTCTCCTTGTTCTCGTTGAGGCCGGCCCACCACTCCTTGTCGAGATCGGTGAGCTGGACCTGCATCTGCCACTGCATGGGCCACTTGTCGCCGCCCGCCTCGTAGAAGGCGGCCGCGCCGGTCCTGTCCTTGACGGTCCGGCCGAGCGCGAGCAGTTCGTCGTACGACTTCGGGAAGTCCTTCTCGGAGAGTCCGGCCCGCCGGAAGACGTCCTTGTTGTAGTAGACGCCGAGCATGGCGGGACTGGTGACGATCGCCGCGTACCGCTTGCCGTCGATGACGCCCAACGACCGCTCCGTGTCGCCGAGTTCGGATACCCAGTCCTCGCCGTCCAGGGTGAGCAGGTTCTGCTTGGGCTGGATGAACGGCAGCGTGGAGACGGACGGCTGCCAGAACATCAGGTCCGGCTTGTCGCCCGAGGCGAGCCTGGTCGGCACGTTCTGCTCGTACAGGTCCGGGATCGCCTGAGTCTCCACCCGGGCGCCGGTGGCCTTCTCGAAGGCGTCGACGACCTGCTCGGGCGCGTTGAGCGTGTTCTGCGCGGTCCACATGGTCAGCTGCACGCCGTCCAGCCGGGCCGTCGGATCGACCTTCGCCTGCTCGCCGTCCGCACCGGCCGGGGAACCGGAGTCCCCGGCGGTCGGGTCACTGCACGCGGTGGCGGACAGGGCGGCGGCGCATATCAACGCCAGCGCGGGCAGGGCTCTTCTCTTCATGACATGCCTTTCGCGAACGGAGCTCGGGCAGGGGCATCAAGAAGCGCTCCGGCAGCGGGAGTCGGAGTCGAACGAAGCGCCGGCGGAGGGAGCCGGAGCCGGAGAGGGGCAGGAAGTGCGAGCGGGCGTCCCCGTGACCTGAGTGGTCGTCACCCGGCCGGTACGGCACCGGTCGGTACGGGCGGCACGCGGTCATGCGTGCCCGGGCGGCGGCCCCGAACTCTCCCGCACCACCAGCTCCGGCACGGAGACGGGATGTGGGCCGACCTGCGCGGACTCCTCCAGCACGGAGTGCAGAAGGCCGAACGCGGACCGCCCGAGACCGGTGAAGTCCAGGCGTACGGTCGTCAGTGACGGGGTGAGGAAGGCGGAGTGCGGGGCGTCGTCGAAGCCGGCCACGCTCACGTCGCCGGGCACCGACCGGCCCTTCTCGTGGAGGGCGCGGATCACACCGAGCGCGAGGTCGTCGTTCCCGCACAGGATCGCGGTGACCGCACGGTCACCGGCGAACCTCAGACCCGCCGCGTGGCCGCCCGCCGGACCCCAACTCCCCTGTACGGGACGGGGTTGCGGAGCTCCCGCCTCCTTCAGTGCCTGCTGCCAGCCGGAGGTACGGGCGCTGGTGCGCCGGGTGCTGGAGGGGATGGCGACATAGTGCACGGTCTCGTGGCCGAGGGAGAGCAGATGGCGGGTCGCCTCGTAGGCGGCCTCGCGGTCGTCGGTCCACACCCAGGGGCGGTCGCCGCCGGGCGGCCGGGCGGGGGTCTCCACCACACCCACGACCGGCAGCCCTTCGGGGACGGCTTCCAGGGCGCGTACACCGGCCGGATCGTACGCGATCACGATCAGGCCGCCGCCGGTGTCCGCCGCCCGCTGCACCTGGGCGGCGACCTCGGCCCCGTCGGCCCCGTCGGGTGATTCGAGAACACCGATCCCCACGGCGTACGAGGAGGCCCGGGCCGCCTCCTCGATGCCCTGGAGGATCGAGGCGTAGCCGTGGTGCGTGGTGTTGGCGGTCAGCACGGTCACGGCCCGGCTGCGTCCGCTGGCCAGGGCGAGCGCGGTGGAGCTGCGCCGGAAGCCCAGCTCGTCGATGGCCGCGAGGACCCGCTCCCGGGTGGACGGCTTGACGCTGGGGTGTGCGTTGATCACCCGGGAGACGGTCTGGTACGAGACACCGGCGGCGGTTGCGACGTCCCTGATGCTCACCGAGCGCCTTGTGTGACCGGTCACATTCATGCCAGGATTGTGACCGGTCACATGGGGCTCGTCAAGAGTCCGTACCCGTGGATCAACGCGACCGGTTCGGGCGGTACTCGGGCGTGCTCGGCGTGGTCGTGGAGCCCTCGGGGGCGGTCGTGGAGTCCTCGCGGTGGCCTGGGGCGGTCAATGGAGAGGGGGAGACCGTTGACCGATACGTCGGACGCGGTGGGTGTGGCGGGTGCGGGCCGTGCGGGCGCACGGCGGACGATCGCCTGGGGGCATCGGGCGCTGGAGGTCGGGCTTGCCGCCGGCCCCGACGGCGACCTGCGCCTGGTCCGGCTCGCGCGTCCCGGCGACCCGGGGCCGACGTCCGGCGCCGACGCCCCCCTCCCTCTCGTCGAACTCACCGCCCTCGGCCACGGAAGCGGCTGGTCCGGGCCGCGCTTCACCGGCACCGCCCTCGGCCCGCGGCTGCGCCACCGCTCGCACACCACCGGGGAACACGACGGCTGGACCCGCCTGACCGTCGAACTGCACGACCCCGCAACCGGGTTGACCGCCTTCGTCGAGCTGTCCTCGCCCCTCGGCCTGCCCGTGCTCCGCTCCCGCGTCCGGCTCCGCAACGACGGCCCCGGACCGCTGGTCGTGCAGTCCGTCAGCAGCCTGCTGCTCGGCGCGCTCCCGCCGCCCGCCCGGCTCGACGTCCACCGCGCCCGCAACGACTGGCTGGCGGAGTGCCGTTGGTACGCGCAGCCGCTGAGCGACACCGTCGCCGACATCAGCGTCGACGTCCACCAGCACGACAGCCGGGCCGCACTCTCCCTCACCGGGCGCGGCAGTTGGTCCAGCGGAGGCCACCTGCCGATGGGCGCCCTCACCGAACGCGACGGCGCCCGGGCCTGGTTGTGGCAGGTGGAGTCCCCGGCGGGCTGGCGCTGGGACGTGGGCGAGCGCGACCACGGTACGTATCTGGCGCTGAACGGGCCGACGGACGCGGAGCACCAGTGGCGGGTCCGGCTGGCACCCGGCGACGAGTTCACCACCGTGCCGGGTGTTCTGGCCCTCGGCTCCGGAAGCAGTTCCAGGCCTGGCTCCGGTCCTGGCTCCGGGCTCGATGACGCCTTCGGCGCTCTGACCTCGTACCGCCGTGCCGTGCGTCGCCCGCACGCCGACCATGCCGCACTGCCCGTCGTCTTCAACGACTACATGAACACGTTGATGGGCGACCCGACGACGCGGAAGCTGCTCCCGTTGATCGACGCGGCGGCCTCGGCCGGATCGGAGTACTTCTGCATCGACTCCGGCTGGTACGACGACAGTACGCGGGGCTGGTGGGACAGCGTCGGCGAGTGGCTGCCCTCGTCGCGCCGCTTCCCCGACGGCGGGATCCACGCCGTCCTGGACCGGATTCGCGAGCGCGGCATGGTGCCGGGCCTGTGGCTGGAGCCCGAGGTCGTGGGGGTACGCAGTCCGGTCGCGTCCGAGCTTCCACCGGAGGCCTTCTTCCAGCGGGACGGTGTGCGCCTGGTCGAACAGGGCCGCCACCAGCTGGACCTGCGGCACCCGGCCGCGCGGGCCCACCTCGACAGGACGGTCGACCGGATCGTCGGCGACTGGGGGGTGGGCTACCTCAAGCTGGACTACAACATCCTGGTCGACCCGGGCACGTGCGGGCCCGGTGACCTCTCGCCCGGCGCGGGGCTGCTGGGCCACGCCCAGGCGTACCTCGGCTGGCTCACCGGGGTGCTCGCACGCCACCCGACCCTGGTGGTCGAGAACTGCGCCTCGGGCGGGATGCGGATGGACGGGGCCACCCTGGCGGTCGCCCAGCTCCAGTCCACCAGCGACCAGCAGGACCCGCTGCGCTGTCCGCCGATCGCCGCCGCCGCGCCCACGGCGGTCCCGCCCGAGCAGGGTGCCGTCTGGGCCTACCCGCAGCCCACCTTCGACGACGACCTCATCGCCTTCACCCTGGGCGGGGCACTGCTCGGCCGGGTCCATCTCTCGGGCCACCTGGACCGGATGTCGGCACATCAACTCGCCCTCGTACGGGCCGCGGTGGCCGTCTACAAGACGATCCGCGGGGACCTGTCCGAGGCCCTGCCGTTCTGGCCGCTCGGTCTGCCGGGGTGGACGGACGAGTGGACGGCCGTGGGCATGCGGGTGCGCGGTGACCGTACGGCGTACGTGTCGGTCTGGCGCCGGGGTGGAGGGGGCGGCGAGGAGGGTGCGGAGGGCGTTGAGGGTGCGGACAGCGGGGGGCGCGGGGGTCGCGGGGGCCGCGAGGACAGCGGGGGCAGCGGGGTCTTGCTGCCGGTCGAATGCCTGGCGGCGGGCGCGGGTCGGGAGGTGACCGTGGAGATCCTCCATCCGTCGCCGCGCTCGACCTCGCTGGACTCAGCGGGTTCCGCGGTTTCCGTCGCTTCGGCCGCTTCCGCCGGTTCCGCTGGTTCCGTCGGTTCGGCGGTCTGGGACGAGGGCGGAAGGGGGGTGCGGGTCATGCTGCCGCGTACGCCCGGTGTGCTGCTGATCCGCCTCACGGCGACCCCGTAGCCGGCGTGCCGGGCCCTCGGTGAAGTTGGGAATACATCCACCGGGGGCCCGGTTGTACCGCACGTGAATGACATGGCCCCATCAATTGAGGTGGGTGTCCGGGGGTGTGAAAGGAGGCGTTCATGGCTGCCAGAGGTACGCGTCCGGTGGTGACGTTGAAGTCCACGGCCGGAACCGGTGCGACCTATGTGACGCGGAAGAGCCGTCTGAACGACCCCGACCGACTGGTCCTGCGCAAGTACGACCGGGTGGCGGGCGAGCACGTCCTCTTCCGCGAGGAGCGATGAACCAGGCCGTTGCCCAGCGGCGTACGGCTGTAAGGAAGGAAACCCCATGAAGCTCGGTATTCATCCCGTGTCCCGCCCGGTCGTCTTCCGCGACCGCGCCTCGGACACCGCGTTCCTCACCCGCTCGACCGCGCCCTCGGCGAAGACGATCGAGTGGGAGGACGGCGCCACCTATCCGCTGATCGACGTGGAGGTCTCGTCGGCCAGCCACCCCTTCTACACGGGAACCGCGCGGGTCGTCGACAGCGCGGGCCGGGTGGAGCGGTTCGAACGGCGGTACGGCCGTAAGGCATCGACGTCCTGACTCGTCGACGCCCCGATGAGCGGGAGGAGAGCACGGCCATGAAGGTGCGCAAGTCGTTGCGTTCGCTGAAGTCCAAGCCCGGAGCGCAGGTGGTGCGCAGACGGGGTGTGGTCTTCGTGATCAACAAGAAGGATCCGCGTTCCAAGGCCCGTCAGGGCTGACGCGGCGCGGCATACTGCAGGGCCCGGCCCCCGGACAGGAGAGCCGGGCCCTGTCCGTGTCGCGGTCGGTCCCGGCGCCTCGGTCGTACGCGGCTGTACGTGATCGCATGCGGTCGTACGTGATCGTGCTCGGTCGCACGCGGTCGTAGGCGGTCGTACGCGGCCGGATTGACGGATTGGCGTCCGTCCTCGCTGGGCAGGGAGCCAGGGAATGTCATGTCATGTGCACGACTACCTTCCCCCCACAAGGAGGTCGACCATGCACGTCCGTAAGCTGACCAGTGGACTCGCCGCCGTCCTGGCGGTGACCTTTTCCCTGCTGGGTGGCCAGGCCGTGGCCGCCCCGGCCCCGGTCGCGGACCACCTCGCCGCCGCCCGGGTCGTGACCTACGACGCGAGCGGTTCCGCGGAGTTCAGGACCGCGGTGGACCGAGGCGCCGCGATCTGGAACGAGAGCGTCGACGCCGTCGAACTGCAGCCCGTCGCGTCCGGACAGCGCGCCAACATCCGGGTCCTGGCGGACAACGGCTGGCCCCGCGCCCAGACCACCTCGCTCGGCAACGGCACCGTCTACATCGGACGGCAGGCGGTCGATCAGGGCTACAACACGATCCGTATCTCGTCCCACGAACTGGGGCACATCCTCGGTCTGCCGGACCGCAAGCCGGGCCCGTGCACCAGCCTGATGTCCGGTTCCAGCGCGGGAGTCGCGTGCACGAACCCCTACCCGAACGCGGCCGAGAAGGCCGAGGTCGAGGGCAACTTCGGCGGTGAGCTGACGCGGACGGCCGGAGCGGTACCGGTCGGCGTCACGATCGTGGACTGACGCGACACGGACTGCGTCCCCGCGCCGAGTCATCGAGTCATCCACCGATCACCGATCACCGATCACCGATCGCCGAGTCGCCGAGTCGCCGAGTGCGCGGAACGCAGGACGAGGGAAGCCGTACGCCCCGGAGCGGAGGTCGCGTTCCGGGGCGTACGGGACCGATCCGAGAACCAGGTCCGCCCGAAGGCGCCTGTCAGCGGGCGTCGGCGTCGGCGTGGGTGTCGGAGAGCAGCCCGATCCGGGCCGTGATGTGCTTGCCGACCGGCTCTCTTCGGACCTCGAAGCCCTCGCAGATGGCCATCACGATCTCCAGGCCGTGCTGGCCCACCCGTCCGACGTCCGCCGCGCGGGCCACCGGCAGTACCGGATCGCTGTCCCAGACGGCCACCTCAAGCAGGTCGCCGACGATCCGCAGAGCGAGCAGGACCGGCCCCGGCGCGTACTTCAGGGCGTTGGTGACCAGCTCGCTCACCACCAGCTGGGTCAGGTCCATCGCCCGGGCCGTGACCGGCACGCCGTGTTCGGCCTGGGCCTGTGACAGGAAGTCGGCCGCGAGATGACGGGCCTCGGCGATGCAGGGCGAATCGCCTTCCAGAGCAACTGTGGTCTCTATACGGCTACGCTGCGGCGCCATACGGCCTCCGCCCTTGATCAAAGATTCCATGCAGTCCGTCCTCACCCGGTGCTCGCCCGCATGTACCCCCTCTTTCGCGACCTACGCATCCGCTGTCGGCGAAATGCCACCGGGTGTTCCGGCGCCGGGTGCATACGGTGAAGCAGACGTGGAGCCGCGGTGGAATATCGGTGGGAGTAAGCCCGGGGGGTGCGGGTAGTGGCCCCATGTCGCAGGAAAGCGGGACGTGGAGCCTGGGGAGGTCACACGTCCCGCTTTCCTGCGGTTTTCGTGCGCCCGTACTCCGGCCGGCGGTTTTTCCGAGAATGCCCCCGGAACAAGGCGCGGCAGGCACATCGGCCGTCGGCGATCGCAGCAATTGCGGATCCTTTGAACGCAGGACATGGCCCTCTGCGTATTGCTGGTGACCGGGAGCAAGCCTTCAGCGAAGGATGGGCATGGGCAACGCGGGTGCCGCTGCAAATGAGTTGGTCGCCGGAAGATATCGGCTCCAAGAGGTCGTCCACCACGAAGTGGGCTGCGTCTGCTGGTACGGGGAGGACATCCAGTACGCGCGCCCGAGGCTGCTGACGCAGACGCCGCTTCCGCCCGATCCCATGGAGGACTGGGCCGGGCCGGCCGTCGCACGGATCCGACACGCGTCCGAGGTCATGGGACTGCGGTGCACGGGCGCGGTGGCGGGCGTCATCGACGTCGTCGAGGAGTACGGCAGCCTCTGGACGGTCGTCGAATGGATCGACGGCGTGCCCCTGGGCGAGTTCCTCGACCAGTACGGGCCGCTCGACCACGCGCGGGCCGCCCGTATCGGGCTCGACGTCCTGGACGTGCTGGAGTCCGCGCACAGCGCGGGTTTCGTGCACGGCGAGCTGAGCCCGGGCCAGGTGTTCGTGCGCGACCACGGCGGCGTGGTCGTCTCCGGATACGGTCTGGCGGGCGCCGGTCCCGGGGCGCGGCTCGGCGCACCGGCGTACGCGTCCCCGGAGCAGGCCCGTGGCGAGGCCTACGGTTCGCCGGCCGACCTGTGGGCGCTGGGCGCGCTGCTCTACACGATGACCGAGGGGCGCCCGCCCTTCCGTGACCGCGGTCAGCCCGAGGCGACCCTCAAGGCGATCGTGCGGCTGCCGCTGCGCAGCCCGCGGCACGCCGGCCCGCTCGCCCGGATCGTGCAGGGGCTCCTCCGCAAGGACTCCCGCGAACGGCTCACGGGGCCCGTGGTCCGTGACGCCCTCGTCCGTGTCGTGAACGACGACCCCGCCGCCGCGGAGGCGTCGCTCGCGCAGTCGCGGCCCTCGGCCCACCGCGTGATGAGCCTGGCCCGGAGCAGGAAGAACCTCGGCCGTGCGGCGCTCATCGGGACCGCGGTCGCCGCCGTCGTCGCGGTGACGATGACCGCTCTCGCCGCGACCGGCGACGGTTCGGGCGACGACGTCTCGGCGGCCGATGCGACGGCCTCGCGCCCCGTCCCCGTACTCCCGACGGCGGACGAGGACGGCGCGGGTACGCCGTCGTCCGCTACCGCGTCCCCCACGACCTCCCCGGCACCCTCCGCGTCCCGTTCCCCCTCCTCCCCTTCTCCATCTCCCTCTTCCTCCTCGTCCTCGGGTGCGGGGAAGCTGCCGGCGGGCTTCCATGTCTTCACGGCGTCCGAGGGTTTCGCCGTGGCCCTGCCCAAGGGCTGGAAGCGACTCGGCACGAACCGCGCCGACGACGGCTCCTACCGGGTCGTCCTCGGCGCCGACGGCGACCCGCGGGAACTGGCCGTCACCTACAGCACGCGTGTCGGCTCCGACCCGGTGGCCGTGTGGCGGGACACCGTCGAGCCCGCGCTGCTCAAGGAGCCCGGATACGACAGGCTGGGCGCCATCCGCGCGACGACCTACCAGGGCCGCGAGGCCGCGGACATGGAATGGGTCGACGAGTCCCAGGGCACGCGCGTGCGTACCTTCGGCCGTGGATTCCTCATCGGGGGCGGCGAGGGATTCTCCCTCCGCTGGGCGACACCGGCCGACGACTGGGAGGACGCGGGCAACCAACAGGCGCTGAAGACTTTCCTGGCGACCTTCCGCGGACTCCCGGACTGATCGTCCAGCCCGACCAGCCCGACCAGCCCGACCAGCCCGACCAGCCCGACCAGCCCGATCAGCCCGATCGGTCCCGCGCGAGACCGCCTGTCCGCCCGCGCCCGTGCCCGCGGCTGCGATCCATGGCACGCCATTCGGGGCGCAGTCCGGTCAGAGTCGTGGTGAGGAAGTACGCGATCCCGCCGGCCGGCAGCACCGGTGCCGATTCGATGGCGATGACGGCCTGCTGCTCCCTCGCGCCAAGAGAGCGCGCCCTCCCCTACGGATGCCGGCCGGGACCCCCGATCTGGGGTGACAGCGGGGTGGGGGAGAGGTCCGTCGGTTCCTCGTCGCTCTCCAGGAGGGTGTTGGCGGAGCCGATGATCCGCGGATCGGCCGTGCCGACGGCCTCCTCGTCCTTCGCCGTGTAGTCGCAGAGCAGGAGCAGATGACGCATGGATTCGAGGCGGGCACGGCGCTTGTCGTTGCTCTTCACCACGGTCCATGGCGCGTACGGCGTGTCCGTCGCCCGGAACATGTCGACCTTCGCCTCCGTGTAGGCGTCCCACAGGTCGAGGGAGGCCAGGTCGGTGGGGGAGAGTTTCCACTGCCGGACGGGGTCGACCTGGCGGATGGCGAACCGGGTGCGCTGCTCGGTGCGCGACACCGAGAACCAGAACTTGATCAGCACGATGCCCTCGTCGGTGAGCATCTTCTCGAAGATGGGCGCCTGCGTGTAGAAGTGCCGGTACTCGGCCGGGGTGCAGAAGCCCATCACGCGCTCGACGCCGGCCCGGTTGTACCAGGACCGGTCGAAGAAGACGATCTCACCGGCGCCCGGCAGATAGGGGACGTAACGCTGGAAGTACCACTGCCCGGCTTCCTTCTCGGTGGGCTTGTCCAGCGCCACCACGTGCGCGCCGCGCGGGTTCAGACGTTCGGTGAACCGCTTGATGGTGCCGCCCTTGCCCGCCGCGTCCCGTCCCTCGCACACCACTACGATCCGCCGGCCGGTGTCCCGTACCCACTTCTGCAGTTTGAGAAGTTCGATCTGCAGGATCCGCTTCTGCCGCTCGTAGGACTGACGGCGCAGCTTGTGCTCGTACGGGTAGTTCTCTCGCCAGGTGTCGAGGGGCTTGCCCTCGCGGTCCAGGAGGACGGGCTGCTCGGGGCGCTCCTCGTTCACCAGCAGCCCGGCGAGCAACTCCACCTCGACGGACGGTTCTTCTCCGCCGTCGGAGGGCGGCGCGTTCAGAGGATCAGCCACCTGTGGTCCCTTCGTAGCCTGGCGGCAGCGCCCGCCGACGGACCGGCGTACGACTCCCGCCTCCGTCAGAATGGCACGCGGGCGCGCGCCCGGCGCCGTGCCGAACGGTCAAGGCCGCCCGTCCCGGACGTCCGTCTGCCCTAGTACCCCGCGGGCACGCTCCCGCACGGCGTGATCCCCTGCCGGGGCCCGTCGGCGGGCTCTGACGACGGGCCGAACGGATCCGGCCAATGCACGCCCGGTTCCCGGCCCTCGTGCAACTCCCGTCTCGCCTCACGGCTCTTAAATGGGTACGGGACGAGTCACGTAAGGAACGCACACGGGGGAACCATGCTCAAGTTCCACTTCACGGAAGCGGATATGGCCCGTATCAGGATGGCGGGCGGCCCCGATCCCATGTGGGAGATGCTGCTCAGCCTGCATCTGCTCGGGGGGAACGACGGATCGGTCGTCTTCGGGGCGTGGAAACGGCGGATCCGCAACCGCCTGCCCGGCAGCACCCGGCTGCTGTTCGATCTGGCGCCGCCGCGGGGATATTCGGCCGACTTCCTCACTCCGGCGCTCGACCGAGGGGGACTCGAATCGGGGATCGACGCCGTACTGTCCACCCCGCGCGGCGGGCTCAGACGTGACATCGCCCGGCTCGCCGCGGCCCGGAACCTCGGGGCGCGAACCCTGTCGCTGGCCGAGGCGGGCTCCGACGCGATGCGCAGCCTCGGCACGGCCCTGCGCGGCTACTTCGACGTCGCGCTGCGGCCGTACTGGGCCGAGGTGAGGAACTCGATCGAAGCGGATCGCGCCGTGCGGGTGCGGGCGCTCCTGGACGGCGGCACCGAGGGCATGCTGACCACCCTGCATCCCGCCCTGCGCTGGCAGCCCGGTGTCCTCACGGTGGCCAGCGCCTACGATCGCGACATCCGTCTCGACGGCCGCGGTCTGCTGTTGCTGCCTTCCTTCTTCTGCTGGCGGGCGCCCATCACACTGCGCGACCCCGGTCTGCCTCCCGTGGTCGTCTACCCGGTCGCCCACGATCTCGGGTGGTCGCAGTCCGACGACGGCCAGGGCCGCGAGGCCCGGGAGGCACTGGGCGCCCTGCTCGGGAAGACCCGCGCCGAGGTACTGGCGGCCGTCGCCGACCACGGCGGATCGACCAGCGATCTGGCCCGGCGGCTCGTGGTCTCCGCGGCGTCGGTCTCGCAGCATGCCGCGGCGCTGCGCGACTCGGGCCTGATCGTCACGCAGCGCCGCGGGCAGAGCGTGCATCACAGTGCCACCGCTCTCGGCAGCGCGCTGCTGGAGGGCCACCGGCAGATTCCGCAGGCGCCCTTACGGAGGTGTTAGCGCACGCAGCACGGCGGGCCGGGAGACCCCGCCCGCCGTCGTACGCCGTCAGTTCGCCGCGGCCGTGTCCCCTGCCGGAGCGCGGTTGCCGTGCCAGTCCAGGATGAGGACCGTGGCGTCGTCGCCGAGGTTGCCCCGGCTTGCTTCCGAGACCGCGGCCGTCAGCGTCCGGACGGCCTCGCGCGGATGCAGCGCGCGGGTCTCGTGGACGACCCCGGCCAGATCGACGGCGGCGGCACCGCGGTCCTGCATGCCGTCGGTGAGCAGTATCAGCCGGTCTCCCGCCCGCAGTTGCAGTATCTGTTCGCGGTAGGGGATCGGCGCCGGTACGCCGAACGGCAGATTGATGGCGAGTTCGATCGCCTCGACCGCCCCGTCGCGCAGTCGCATGGGCCAGGGATGACCGGCGTTGACCAGTCGGCAGACACCCGACGCGAGTTCGATGCACAGCAGCTGCCCGGTGGCCAGGCCTCGGCGGTGCTTCATCAGCGCCTGGTGGGCCTGCTGCGCCTGTGCGACCGGGTCGCAGCCGCTGCGGCGGGCCCCGCGCAGCGCACCGAGCAGCAAGGTAGCCAGCAGGGCGGAATCGGTGTCGTGGCCCATGGCGTCGGTGATCGACAGATGCAGGGTGTCGCGGTCCAGGGTGTAGTCGTAGGTGTCGCCGCCGATGTCGTCGGCCGGGACCAGTCCCGCGGCGAGCGTGAACTGCGACGACTCGCAACTGGACGCCGTGGGAAGCAGCTGGTGCTGGATCTCCGCGGCCAGGCTGGCGTCGGTGGTGCGCCGGCGCAGGTGGTACAGGTCGGTGAAGCGGCGGTCCGTGACGATGATGTAGGCCAGCGCGTGCGCCGCCTCCCGCACCTGTCTCAGTACCGTGTCGTCCGCGTGCTGCAGGGTGACTTCGAGCACGCCGATGCAGTCCCCGCGGTTGGACACCGGCGTGATGATGCGCTGGTTGCCCTGGCCGTCCACCTCCACATGCTGGCGCTGGCTGCGCAGCACCATGCCGTGCACGCTGCCCTGCAGCTCTATCGGCTCGGTCTCCTCGTCCTCGTCGGCCGGGGTCAGCCGTACGAGCCGATGACCGATGAGGTCGACGAACAGGAACGACACGTGCTCCGCACCGAAGCGCTTCTGCAGGTTGCGTGCCACCACGTCGACCGACTCTCCTGGTGGCGCGGCCTCCGCAGAGGCCAACAGCTCACCCAGTTCAAGATCTCCACCATCCACGACGACCTCCCATCGGATTCCGTTCCTTCTGCCCCGACTTTCCTGGACCTCACTTAATGTGACGTAGAACGGGGGAGTTCTCGAACATGCATGCGGGCGCATTTGGGGATCATTCGGAGTGGAGTCGACGGTGAAATACGGCGGTACGGGCCGAAGTGCGCGGCTCGCGGCCCACGGAGCCGTTTCCACGGCACTGGCCCTGCTTGGCGACCGGGCGCTCCAGGAACTTCTGGACGCCGCCGGGACGACCGGTACCGGCATCGGCGGCAGGACGACCCTGCTGGAGGTCGGCGGAACGCGGGTCTTCGTGAAGCGGGTGCCCCTCACCGACCTCGAACGGCAGCCGGGGAACATACGCTCCACCGCCAACCTGTTCGGGCTGCCGCTCTTCAGTCAGTACGGCGTCGGCGGGCCGGGCTTCGGGGCCTGGCGAGAGCTCGCCGTGCACACGATGACGACGAACTGGGTGCTCGCGGGCGAGTACGACGGCTTCCCCCTGATGCACCACTGGCGGATCCTGCCGGACTCGACGCCCCTGTACGAGGAACTGGCCGACATGGAACGGGCCACCGCTAGCTGGGACAGCGGCGGATCAGCGGTACGCTGGCGGATCGACGCCCTGCGGCACTCCTCGGCGAGCATCGCGCTGTTCCTGGAGTACGTCCCGCAGAACCTGCACCAGTGGCTGGGGCGGCAACTGGCCGCCGGCGACGAGGCCGCCGAACGGGCCTGCGCCATGGTGGAGAGCGAGCTGGAAGCAGGCACCTCCTTCATGAACGGCCGGGGTCTGCTGCACTTCGACACCCACTTCGAGAACATTCTCACCGACGGTGAGCGCCTCTACTTCGCCGACTACGGCCTCGCCCTCTCCTCCCGGTTCGAACTGACGCGGGAGGAGCGCGAGTTCTTCGACCTGCATCGCGGCTACGACCGCTGCTATGCGGCCGGCTATCTGGTGAACTGGCTGGTCGCCACCCTGCACGGCAGGGACAGACGTGCGGCGCAGGTGCGGGCGTACGCCGAGGGCGAGCGTCCCACCGGGGTTCCGGCGGGCATTGCGGCCGTCCTCAGCCGCGACGCGCCGCTCGCCGCGGTGATGGCGGACTTCATCCGCCGGCTCACCGACGAGAGCAAGCACACGCCGTACCCGCTCAAGGAACTCCGTCGGATCGGTGCCGTCCGCGACGCGTCCGAGGGCTCACCGGTGTGAGCCGTCAGGCCGGCAACCACTTGCCGAGGGCGTCGATGAGCCGGTCGAGCGGCGGCCGTTCCGCGGAGCGGTCCGTGACGACCGTACGGCCGTCGAAGCGCAGCGTGTACTGGAACAGGTCGGCCGCGCCCTTGTCCACGGTGGACGTGGGGACGCCGTCCAGCGCCGGGTCCCCGAGCAGCGTACGCAACCGCGTGAACTGGGCCGCGCTGGTGCGGCGTACGTCGGTGTCACCCTTGTCGCTGGTGCGGACCGTGCCGTCGCCGCGCAGGATCACCTCCTGCTGAACCCCGGCGAAGCCGCCCGTGACGGTCATGGTCACCAGCTTCTGGCGCTGTCCCGCGGTGGGCACCGGGGACGGGCTCGCGGAGGGCGGGGCCGTGACCGAGGCGGAGGCCGCGTCCGTCGCCGAAGGGGGTGGGGTCGGGGTCGGGGTGGGACTGGGGGATTCGCCGGGCGCGGAGGTGGAAGGAGAGGCCGTGGCGCCGGCCGAAGGATCCGACGACCGCGTCGTGTCCTCGCCGCCGTCACCGGAACAACCGGCCAGGCTCAGCACGATGGCCGCGAACACGGCCGCCGCCGTCGTACGCCTGGGCATCGTGCTCCTGGGCATCGCGCGCACTGTGCCTCCATCCGCTTTCCGCTCGCCGGACCGGGAGCGGCTGTCGGTCCCGGCTGCCATGCTGTCAGTTCTTCCGTCGTACGAGGAGGCCGCATGTCCGAGCCGTCCGTTCTCGCCGCGCTGGTGGCCGGGTTGCGAGGAGGGTCCATCGAAGTCGTCGACCTCACCGCCCCGTTGTCGTCGTCGACCCCGGTGCTGCAGTTGCCGCCGGAGTTCGGCCAGACCCAGGTGTTCACCCTGGAGGAGATCAGCAGGTACGACGACCGGGGGCCGGCCTGGTACTGGAACAACTTCCGCAGCGGCGAGCACACGGGTACCCATTTCGACGCCCCGAACCACTGGGTGACCGGCAAGGACCTCGCCGACGTGGCGTCCGTACCGGCGGGGCGGCTGGTCGCGCCGGCCGCGGTGCTGGACTTCACCGCCGAGGCGGCGAAGGACCCGGACTTCCTCCTGGAGGTGGACCATGTGAGGCAGTGGGAGGCCGAGCACGGGCCGCTGCCCGAGGGCGGCTGGCTGTTGCTGCGGACCGGGTGGGACGCCCGCTCGCACGAGCAGGAGGCGTTCCTGAACGCGGACGAGAACGGCCCGCACACCCCCGGTCTGTCGCCGGAGTGCGCGCGCTGGGTGGCCGAGGAGTCGCCGGTGATCGGCCTCGGCGTCGAGACGGTGGGCACCGACGCCGGACGCGGGCACGCCTTCGACCCGGCCTTCCCCTGTCACTCGTACCTGATGGGCAGTGACAAGTACGGACTCACCCAGTTGCAGAACCTGGCGGCGCTGCCCCCGACCGGCGCCGTCGTCGTCGCCGGACCGCTGCCCATCGTCTCGGGCTCCGGATCCCCGGCCCGGGTGCTCGCCCTGGTGGAGCGCTCATGAAGGTCGCGGAGGCCGTCGGACGGGCGCTGTACGCGGCCGGGGTCGGCCAGGTCTTCGGCGTCGTCGGCTCGGGCAACTTCCATCTGACCAACGCCATGGTCGCGGCCGGAGCGCGGTTCGTCGCCGCACGCCACGAGGGCGGAGCGGCGACCATGGCCGACGCGTACGCCCGTACGAGCGGCACGGTGGCCGCACTGAGCGTCCATCAGGGACCCGGCCTCACGAACGCCATGACCGGCATCGCCGAAGCGGCCAAGAGCCGTACACCGCTGCTGGTGCTGGCGGCCGAGGTGACCGAGCGGAGGTCCAACTTCCACATCGACCAGGAGGCGCTGGCCCGGGCGGTCGGCGCGGTTCCGCTGCGGATCACCTCGGCCGAGCACGCGGTGGAGCAGGCCTGCGCGGCGGTCGCGCGAGCCGTGCATGAGCGGCGGACCGTACTGCTCAACGTCCCCCTGCCGGTGCAGTCCCTGGACGTTCCCGAGGGCGCCCTGGCACAGGCGGCACCGCCTCGGGAACGGGAGGCGGTGGAGCCGTCGCCGGACGAGGTGACGGCGTTGGTGGACGTCCTCGGACAGGCGCGGCGGCCGCTCTTCGTGGCCGGCCGCGGAGCACGCTCACCGGGCGCACGGGCCGCCCTCGAAGCGCTCGCCGACCGGTACGGGGCGCTGCTGGCGACGTCGGCCGTGGCGCGCGGCCTGTTCCACGGCAACCCGTGGTCGCTCGACGTGTCCGGAGGCTTCTCGTCCCCGCTGACGGCCGAACTGATCGAGGGCGCGGACACGATCGTGGGCTGGGGCTGTGCCCTGAACATGTGGACGATGCGGCACGGCCGGCTGATCGGGCCCGGCACGACCGTCGTACAGGTCGACGACGACGCGTCGGCGCTCGGCGCACACCGTGAGGTGCGGTTCGGCGTCACCGGCGACGTGGAACTCACCGCCCGGCTCGCCCTGGAGACGGGCGGCGCCGCGGAACGGCAGGGCTACCGGACGCCCGACATCGCCGAGGCCATCACCGCCCGCGTGCGCTGGCGGGACGTGCCGTACGAGGACGACGGCAGCCGTGAGCGGATCGACCCGCGCACGCTGAGCATCGCCCTCGACGACATCCTGCCCGCGGAGCGCGTGATCGGCGTGGACTCCGGCAACTTCATGGGCCACCCGATCATGTATCTGTCGGTGCCGGACGAGAACGGCCTGTGCTTCACCCAGGCGTTCCAGGCGATCGGCCTGGGACTCGCGACCGCGATCGGCGCGGCCCTCGCACGTCCGGACCGGCTCGCGGTGGCGGCGCTCGGCGACGGCGGGGCCATGATGGGCGCCGCGGAGTTCGACACGGTACGCAGGATCGGTCTGCCGATGGTCGTGGTCGTCTACAACGACGACGCCTACGGAGCGGAGGTGCACCACTTCGGACCGGACGGACACCCCCTGACAACGGTCGAGTTCCCGCCGACGGACATCGCCGCGGTGGCCCGCGGCCACGGCTTCGAGGCGGTGACCGTGCGCGCCCCGACGGACCTGAAGGCCGTCGAGGACTGGGTCGCGGGCCCCCGGTCCGCCCCCTTGCTGATCGACGCGAAGGTGACCCGGGACCACGGCTCGTGGTGGCTGGAAGAGGCGTTCCGCGGCCACTGAACGGACACGCGGCCCTGCGGGCGGAAGCGCAACCCCGGGGCGGCTCATGAGTCTCCCTTGCAGGGGGTGCCATGGGGACGGAACAACAAATCGCCTACTTCTTAAGTCAGTTGACGAACGCCGACAAGCAAGCGGATCCGGAGCGTCGCGCGGCGGCAGCGAAAGGCCTCGGCAGGATCGGCCGACCCGAGCACGCCGAAGCCCTCACCGAGGCTGCCGCCGACCCCGTACCGGAGGTGCGCGCGTCGGCGGCCCTGGGACTCGGCCGCCTCGGCGTCCCGGAGGCGGACGCCACCGTGCTGCCGGGGCTGATGCGTGACTTGGACCCCTGGGTGCGACGCCGGGCCTCGGTCGCCGCCATCCGGCTGAAGCTGACGGGCAGAGCAGTCACGGAAGCATTCGTTGGCCTGCTCGACGATCCGGACCACCACCTGCGGATCAACGCCCTGGACGGCCTGTACGCGCTGGGCGTGACGGGCGATGTCGCGGCGGCGGCACGGCTGCTGGGCGATCCGGAAGGCGCGGTGTGGGGACGCGCACGGAAGCTGCTGTACCGATTCCGCGAAGACCCGGCCGTCCGCGCGGAGGTGCTCCGCACGGCCCGGGAGGGCGAGGGCGCCGCCCGGGCGCAGGCGTTGCAGATGCTGCCGGGGCACTGTGGCAGGCGGTTGCTCGACTCACTTCTCACCGGGCTGCGCGACCCGTCCCCCGAAGTGCGGCACGCGGCGGCCCGACGGCTGCTGGACCTGAAAGGGCGCTCGGTGCGGGACGCCTGGGTCGAGGCCCTGCGGACGGAACGGGACCCGGAGGTCGCGGGCACGCTGCTGAGCGGACTCGGGTGGCAGGGCGAACGGCGGGTGACCGACCTCGCAGTGCGATGGCTCGGCGACCCCCGGGCCGGACGGTGGGCCGCAGGCGCTCTGGGCGACCTCGGCACGGGGACTGCCGTGGAGCATCTGCGCAGAGCCCTCACCGACACGGAGCTGCCGGCGACCACCAGGAGAGCCGCCGCGCTTGCGGTGGGCAGGGCGGGAAGATGGGACGCGGTCTGGCTGCTGCTCCCGCTTCTCGACGACCCCGGAGCCGAGGTGCGTGCGGGAGCGGTCGACGGCCTGGGCGCACGCGTCCACGACGGCCTCCGCGTCTGGGAACGCCGCCCCGTGGCGGACGCGCTCACCGCCCACCTCGCGTCCGGCAGGGACGCGACCTGGCGCACCTGCCACGCGCTCGACGGCCTGACCGAGGCACTTCCGGCCCTGCGTCGGCTGGCGGACGAGGCCCCCTCTGCGGAGGTGCGGGCCGCCGCGCTACGGCTGCTGACTGGGGGCGACACGGCAGCTCCGCAGTACGTGCGATGCTTCGAGCGAGGCTCAGGGGGCCGACGGTGAAGGCGGGATTGTCTGGTGCGGGCGTCGTAGGTGGTAGCCCCAGATGGGTCCCAAAGACTCGTCCTCCAGATGGGCGACGTCCGACCAGCCTCGTTGTTCGATCGGCGCGAGGAGGTCGCCCATGGTGCAGGACCACGCCGAGCAGAGGGCTTCGAGGAACAGCCCGTGCACATTGCCGGAAAGGCGCCACCAGAACTTCTGCCAACTGAGATTCGTGTCGTGGCGGGCGAACTCGTAGGCGCTGTCGCGGCCGTGGGCAACTGGGAAGAGATCGGCGAGTTTGGGATCCAGGACGTCGATGCAGACCAGGACCCAGCCCTCGGCCAGGCGCACCTCGCGTCCGGACAGATAGTGGAAGGCCCCGGGCGGACGGGCTCTCCAGCTCAGCGGCGGGCCTCCCTCGACAAGGAACACCTCGGACCGTTGCGCGGCCCACCGAATGACGTCGGCCGGCCGCATGAGCCCATCGGCGGTCATGGCGAAGGCGGCGTCCCCGGGGAGACTGTGAAGGGCTCGGTACTGGATGAAGGAGAGTTCCAGCTGAAGTGAGTCCGTGTAGTTGTCCGTGGTGCGCAGTCGTTGTTCCTGTTCACCTATCCAGCGGCGCAGCTGGTCAAGGTCGGCGACAGGTTTGGCCTGGTCTCGCGAAGCACGATCCGGTCGGCCGACGAGGTACCCGGCGAAGCCCATTGCTTCGTCGGCGAGGAAACCGTTGACGGTCACGATGCCCTGGTAATTGAGCTGGGTCCAGTAAAGAAGGTCGGATCCCAGGGCAGCCAGACCGATGCGCTGCTGGTCGTCGTCGAAAAGTTCGGTGGCGCGTTCGATGAAGGCGTCCCGCAGCCGCAGGCGTTGCTTTTCCTGATTCACCTTCCAGCTCTTGGTGAAGGAGGGGTAGAGGCGGTCGAAGACCGCTTCGGGCGACCCGGTGGCCAGGGCGAAGGGCTCGACGGCTTCCGCGGAGGTTGCTCCAGGCTCCCAGACCCGGATGGGCACCATGTTCTCCAGGACGAGTCGGCGCACGAGCTGGCTGAGGTGGTCGTCCTCGGTGTGCAGGAGGATGCCCTCGGCGCTGTACGGATCCTCCTTGAGTCGGATGCGAAGCAGGGTGCCAGGGGCCGTCCGGACGGAGGCCGGCAGAGCCGCGAGGAGCGGGCGCCTCGATGATCCCTCGAAGGTGAGCCGGCGGGCGTCCGCCGTCGAACCGTCGAAGCGCCGGGTGGTCAGCTCGATCTCGTGGCCGAGCATGAAGACTGAGAAGAAGCCGATACCGAACCGGCCTCTCGGCTTGAAACCTCCGCTGGCGAGTCCGGGCAGCCGGTTACGGACGCGGGAAGAACTCCAGCCGCTGGTGCCGAAGTCCAGCAGGCCGTGGACGAGGGTCTCCTCGTCCATGCCGATGCCGTTGTCGCGTACTTCCAGATGCCAGTCTCCCTGTGTCTGTGTCAGTCGCACCTCGACCTGGGCGCCTGTGAAGTCGGGGTCGATCACCTGGCGGGCGAGGACGGCGTCCTGCGCGTTCTGGATCAGCTCACGGACGGCTACCTCCGGTTCCTTGCCGTAGAGCTGTTCACCGCCCAGGGTCTCCACCAGGGAGGGAACGTTGGAGATCTTCACCGCGGCGTCGACGGGCCGCCAGTCGGTCACGGGGAACAACTCGGCGAAACGCTCGGGGGAGTCCACCCCGGCCACCGCACGGGCGGCCAGTCGTCCGCGTCCGAGATCGTGGAGGAGGGCGTCGACCTTCTTCAACTCGTCGTCCACCTGGCGGAGATAGTCCAGAGCCAGCCACCACGCGGGCGCGGCCTGCGGGGCGAAAGGCCGCAGTGAGGTGTACGTGACCCGGTCGCCCTGCAGATGAGGCCGGCTGACGTGTTCCTGGAACCGCCAATGGTCGTGCGACAGACCCTCGGGCCTGCGGAGCGAGAACAGGAACGTGGGCGCACGCCGACTGTCGATCTGGGTCGCGTCGGCGAGCCGCAGGACACAGGCCAGTTTGAGCGGCTCGATGAGCCATTCCACCGGCTGCCAGGTCAGCGAGCCCTTGGCCTGCCGGAACTGCGAGCCGAGTGCGTCGACCGACCACCAGTGGCTCGCCGCCAGGTCGCCGATGAGCGGGCCGTACGACTCGCGCAGTTGCAGATCCTGGATGAGGTGGATCTCGTTGCCCGCGCTGGACCGCCACGGCTGGTCCACCAGCCGTCGAGCCTGTTCCGCGTGCGCCTCCCGGATGGCGATCGCCCGGCATTCCTCCGCGATCTCCGCCGGGGGCGTGTCCAGCTCCGCTGCGTCCGGCCAGCATCCCTTCTTGCGGAAGTGAGTGATCGATACGAGGTCGCGCCACCGTTGTTCGCCGAGCGCGTCAGGGAGGCTCACGGAGTACGCAGCCGCACCCATGGCCGCATCGTGCAGCACGAAGGCACACCCCAGTACGTATGCCTCGGCCGGTGTGAGAGTGACCTGTTCACCGCAGATGATGTCGGCCGTCTCCCACAGAGCGTCGACGTGCGTGATGTCGTGGACCGTGAAATCGGGCATGCTGCGGGCGTTCTCCGTCAGCAGTGGGGCCGCGTTCTCACGCAGGGCCAGATAGGAAGCACGCAGACGCTCCCGCTGGACCCGGTGATCGTCCCCGCGCGGTCGTACAGCGAGGGTCTTCCGCCAAAGAGGTGTCGCGGTGTAATCGAATTCCGGCACCGTAGAACTTCACCTCATCGCGGGGAGCAGGAAGAGCATGGCCAGTAACCACATCAGCAGTACCGAGACGACGATGAATACCAGGACGTACGTCTCGTACCAGCGCAACAGGTTGCGGGTGCGCGGGCGTTTGCGGAAGTCGGGGGCGACCATCTCGTCGGTGAGGTCGCACTCCTCGTGGCGGTAGTCCAGCCACGTAAGGGCTCCGACGACGATCAAGGTCGCGGTGAAAGCGGCGACAACGGTGGTGAGGACGAGCAGCCCGACCACTCCGCCACGTGCTGTCGCGGCGTCGATCCCCCATTCTCGGTATCCCACGAAAAGAGCGAGAACGGCGGTCACCAATGTGGTCGCGAGCGTCTGGTAGATGGCCAGGAAACGGTGGAGATTCTCGTTCACCGCGTGAATCTGCTGGAGTATGTAGCGGTAGCGCTCCAGTGCGAATTCGTCACGTGCCAAACCTTGCGCCCGATCTGCGTTGCGGGACGCCTCAGGTGCCACCATGCAATCCCCGTCCCCCCGACGCGGCTTCAAGCATAGAGCCGTAGGGCAGGCCGGGACCATGGACTTGGAGAAAGCGGGCCAATCGCCCTCGTCGCGTCGGCGGCTGCGATCATGTGACCCGTCACCCAGGAGGAGTTGATCCGTGATGCCGGCCGTTCCCGCCGATCCCGATGTGGTGCATCCGATGCCCGAGCAGCCCCGGGTGGTGCTGCTGCGTCCCCTGGTCACCTCGCCGTTGATCGAGGTGGGGGAGTACTCCTACTACGACGATCCTGACGACCCGACGGCTTTCGAGACCCGCAATGTGCTGTACCACTACGGGCCGGAGAAGCTGGTGATCGGTAAGTACTGTGCGCTGGGCGAAGGCGTGCGGTTCATCATGAACGGGGCCAATCACCGGATGGACGGCCCCTCGACGTTCCCCTTCCCGATCATGGGAGGGGACTGGGCCGAGCACTTCGATCTGATCACCGGGCTGCCCGGCAGGGGTGACACCGTGGTCGGCAACGACGTCTGGTTCGGATACCGGACCACGGTGATGCCCGGGGTCCGGATCGGTCACGGGGCGATCATCGCCTCCGGGGCCGTCGTGGTCGATGACGTGCCCGACTACGGCATCGTCGGCGGCAACCCGGCCAGGCTCCTGCGGCGCCGGTACGCCGACGAGGACATCGCGCGGCTGCTGGCCCTCGCCTGGTGGGACTGGCCCGCCGAGCACATCAGCGAGCATGTCCGGACCATCATGTCCGGCGGCATCGACGACCTTGAGGCCGCGGCGCCGGGCCCGGCGCAGGCCTAGGCCTGGGAATAGTCGGGCCGCAGCGCGGCGCCGTCGCTCCTCAGGGCCGCGTCCATGGCGCGCAGGCGGCGGTGCTGGAGGGAGCTGTTGGAGATGCCCCAGCCGATGAAGACCACGGTGAGCAGCGCGAAGCCGATGGTCTGGCGCGGCCCGCCGGTCGCGGCCGTCAGCACGGTGACCGAGCAGAAGAGGACCGTGAGGAAGACCAGAGCCGGTACGCGGTGACGTGTGCGGTGCAGGCGCTGGGCGACCAGTGCGCGCATGGCGTCCCGCTCGGCCGGATCGGTGGGGACGTCACCCTTGCGCAGCTTCCGGTCCAGTACGACGAGGCCGTCCGTGCTGCCCGCGGCCCGCTTCTCCTTGCGCCGGGCGAGGAGCACGGCGGCGATGCCTCCGACCGAGACGACGGTCGTGCGGAGCACGACGGAGAGTACGGAGGGTCCCGGGAACAGGAGCACCACCAGGGCGCTGCCGGCGAGTATCGACAGGACGAACTGCAGCCAGATGTGTTTGCCGAGCAGGGTGTTGACGCGTTCCATGGTCCGTCACTCCTAGGTTTCGGGTCGGTGCGTCAGACCCGGGTCCGCCGGCGGGCGGTCACGACACGCAGGGACAGGGCGATGGCCAGGAGGACCCAGGCCACGGCGCAGTAGGCCCAGTCGGTCGCTCCGTTCGCCACGCCGAAGACACTCCATACGGCCCACAGGGCCAGGACGGTGCACAGCGCGGTCCACGCGATGTCCATGAGGCGCACCCGCAGCTGCCCGCGCTGCCTGGTGCCGCGCTCCAGGGTGCCCAGCTCGGACGGCGGTGTCGCTCTGCCTCGCAGTGCCATGACTCGTGTTCCTTTCCCTGTTCACCCGTGTTCCTACGGGGCTTCCGCGTACCCCGCGTCACCGGCCGCAACCGGTCAAGTCGGACATGGTAAGCGGACGTTGTCAGTCCGGTGGCTCGGACGCGCTCCGACGTGTCCGGCGCGGACGCGCTCCCGTGTGTCCGGCCCGGACGCCCCGTCAGTCCCGCGCCTGCCGTATTTGTGAGCTTTATCTGTTTAACATGCGGTGATCCACTTCCGGCGGCCCCGTGACCTGGTCGCACGCAGCCGGTGGGTCCGTTGTGCGTGTCGTCAACCGTGAGAGGAGGCCTCCATGGCCCCGGCAGGCCGTCGCAGACCGCTGACGCAGGACACCTCGTCACGACATGACCCCGAACTGCGCTCCGCGGCACGGCATTTCGGGCGCCGCCGGTTCCTCACGGTGACCGCCGCGGCCACCGCCCTCGCCTTCGGCACCAACCTGCCGGCCCGGGGTGCGGCAGGCCCTGGGGAACTGGACGGGGCGAGGATCCCCACCGACCCGTTCACCCTCGGCGTCGCCTCCGGAGACCCGCTGCCCGGCTCCGTGGTGCTGTGGACCCGGCTCGCGCCCGCCCCGTACGAACCGGGCGGCGGTCTGCCCGGGCAGTACGTGGCCGTCGAGTGGGAGGTGTCCACCGACGAGTTCTTCGCCCTGACGGTCCGCAGGGGCACCGCCGTCGCCTTCCCCGAGTACAACCACAGCCTGCACGTGGAGGTCGAGGGCCTCGAAGCCGGCCGGGTCTACTACTACCGGTTCAGGACCGGGGCCTGGATCAGCGACACCGGCCGCACCCGCACGGCACCCGCCACCACGGCCGCCGTCGCGAAGCTCACCTACGCGGCCGTGGCCTGCCAGGCGTACCACGACGGGTACTTCACCGTGCACCGCCATCTCGCCCAGGACGACGTCGACGTGGTCCTGCACCTCGGCGACTACCTCTACGAGTACGCCGTCGACTCCGTGGGCGGCGCGCGCAACTACACGGACCGGAAGCTGCCCGACCTGTACAACCGTGAGACCAAGACCCTCGACGACTACCGGCTGCGCTACGCCCTCTACAAGAGCGATCCGGATCTGCGGGCGGCCCACGCGGCGCATCCCTTCGTCGTCACCTGGGACGACCACGAGACCGAGAACAACTACGCGGGCGCCATCAGTGAGAACAACGAGCCGGAGCAGGAGTTCCTGCTGCGGCGCGCGGCGGCCTACCGCGCGCACTGGGAGAACCAGCCCCTGCGCAACGCCCAGATGCCCAACGGCCCGGACGCCCAGCTCTACCGCCGGTTCCAGTGGGGCAACCTCGCCCAGTTCGACGTCCTCGACACCCGCCAGTACCGCTCCGACCAGGCGTACGGGGACACGCTGCACGCGCCCGGCCCCGAGACGGACGATCCGGCACGCTCCATCACGGGCGCCGCGCAGGAGAAGTGGCTGCTCGACGGCTGGCGTGCCTCGCAGAGCCGCTGGAACGTGATGGCGCAACAGGTGTGCTTCTCGCAGCGCAAGTTCGATCTCGGCGCCGAGGCACGGACGTCCATGGACGCCTGGGACGGCTACCGCGCCTCGCGCCGCCGCGTCCTCGACGGCGCGGACTCCGCCGGGGTCGAGAACCTGGTCGTCATGACGGGGGACGTGCACGTCGGGTACGCCTTCGACATCAAGGAGGACTTCGACGACCCGGCCTCTAAGACGCTGGGCACGGAGATCGTCGCCACCTCGGTCGCCAGCGGCAAGGACGGCGCGGACCGGCCCGGCAACTGGGACACCTACCACAAGGCCAACCCGCACCTGAGGTTCTACAACGGGCGGCGCGGTTATGTGCGGGTCGCCCTGGACCGTACGAAGGCCCGGGCCGACTACCGGACCGTCTCCGCCGTGACGAAGCCGGGCGCATCGATCACGACGGCCGCGTCTTTCGTGACCGAGGCGGGCGACCCGGGCCTCAAGCCCGTCTGACGGGCGCTGTTCGCCCCGCCGCCGCACCTCCCGCGAACGATCGCGGCCGATCGAGACTGATCGCGAACGGTCCCGGACAACGGTCCCGGACGGCGCAGGACATCAGTACCCGGTGCGGCGGCCCCTCGGCATCCGGTACTCCGCCGGGCGGGCCCTTCGTGTCCTCCGAAGCGCCGAACCATCAGAAACCAGACATGTTCTGAGCCCATGTCGGCAAGGCCTAGATATCCCGAGAACGAGGAGTCACCCGATGGTCCCCAGACACGCCGGCGGAGCCGCCCGGACCGCCCTGACCGTGCTCGGCGCACTCGCGCTCACCGGGCTGCCCGCCGCCGCGGCCGCCGAGCCCCCCGCGCCGGCGCCCTCCTCCGCGCAGACGCTCGGCGCCGACCGGCCCTCGGTCGTCGTCCTGCGCGCGATGCAGCGCGACCTGCGGCTGACGGGCGCACAGGCCAAGGCGCGGCTCGTCAACGAGGCCGAGGCGGGCACCCGCGCCGGCCGGCTCCAGAACGTACTGGGCAAGCACTTCGCGGGCGCCTGGGTGCACGGCACGACCTCCGCCGGGCTGACCGTCGCGACGACCGACGCCGCCGGTGTCGCCGCCATCAAGGCCGACGGGGCGCAGGCGAAGGTCGTCAAGAACGCGCTGAAGGACCTGGACACCGCCAAGTCGAAGCTGGACGCCGCCGCGATGGGTAAGGCTCTCGACACGCCGGTCCGGTACGTCGACGTACGGACCAACCTCGTGACGCTGCAGGCGACGAGCCGAGCCGCTGCCGACAAGCTCATCGCGGCCGCCGGGATCGACCGGCGGCTCGTGGACGTCAAGGTGTCGGCGGACCGGCCGCGCGCCCTGTACGACGTCCGGGGCGGCGACGCGTACTACATCGACGACCAGGCCCGCTGCTCGGTGGGCTTCTCCGTGACCAAGGGGGAGCAGCAGGGGTTCGCCAGTGCCGGGCACTGCGGGAAGGCGGGCGCCAAGACCACCGGCTTCAACAAGGTCGCCCAGGGCACCTTCGAGGCCTCGGTCTTCCCCGGCAAGGACATGTCCTGGGTGAGCGTCAACAGCGAGTGGACCGCCACGCCCGCCGTCAAGGGCGAGGGCGACACGAACGTGCAGGTCGCCGGCTCCGTACAGGCGCTGGTGGGCGCGGCGATCTGCCGCTCCGGCTCCACCACCGGCTGGCACTGCGGCACCATCGAGCAGCACGACACCACCGTGAGCTACGCCGAGGGCGACATCGACGGAGTGACCCGTACGACCGTGTGCGCGGAGCCGGGTGACTCCGGCGGCTCCTACGTGTCCGGCACCCAGGCCCAGGGCGTCACCTCCGGCGGCACCGGCGACTGCAAGTCGGGCGGCATCACGTTCCACCAGCCCATCAACCCGCTGCTGACCATGTACGGGCTGACGCTCAAGACCGCCACGGCCCAGAGCGGCACGCCCGCCCCGGAGGACGGCCGGACGGTCGGCTGGACCACGGGCCGGGTGTACGAGGTCGGGATCCGGGTGACCTACGACGGCGTGTCGTACCAGTGTCTGCAGACGCACCAGGCGCAGGGAGCGTGGCAGCCCCGCCTCACGCCGGCCCTGTGGCAGCGCCTCTGACGGTCACTCGGTCACTCGGTCGCAGGGTGGCGGCGGCGCGAGGTGCCTGTCTCCGGACACGGCCCTCGCGCCTTCGCATGCGCCCGGTGGGTGCGGCTGTGTCTCACATCCCGGCCAGCAGCGCGTACGCCGTCGCCACGAAGGTGTCACGCGACCTGAAGCGCCGGGTGCACACGGCGGCCAGGGCCGTTCCGATGTCGGGCCTGAAGCCCAGGAAGGCCTGCTGGCCGAGTGTGGCCCCTGAGTGGAAGTACATGGGGCCGTGACCGGTGGGATGCTGGAACCAGGCCACCGTGTGCACGTGCCGGTGCCCCAGGCCGCGCCGCAGGACCGGACGGCGTACCGCCCGCAGCGCGTCGGCCAGATGCGGGCCGCCCGCAGGATGGGGGCCCGACGGTTCCAGATGGGCTTCGAGGAACGTCAGCAGGTCGGGCGGGGTGGCCCGGACGGCGCCGGCCGACTGGAATCCGCCGACGGTCAGCGGGGGTGTGGGAGTGGTGCCGTCGGCGCGGTGTCCGGTGGCGTCGGTTTCCGGCCCGCCGGGGCTGAGGGTGGTGCCGCTCAGCCCGAGCGGCCGCAGCACCCGGTCGCCGAGCAGGTCGTCCCAGGGTGTCGCGGTCGCCGCGCTGAGGGCGTGACCGAGCACGGCGACACCGAAGTTGGAGTAGTGCCAGCGGGTGCCGGGCCGGCGGCGCTGCCGGCGGCGCAGAAAGGCGTCGACCACGCGCCGGTCCGGGTATCCGGCGTACGGGTTCGTGTGCCACGTGGGCAGCGCCCGGGGGAAGAAGTCGGCCGGCAGGGCGGGCAGTCCGGAGGTGTGGGTGACCAGGTGCGCGAGGGTGACGGGGTCCCGGCCCGCCCGCCGGGCCGGATCCAGGCAGGTGGCGGCCGGTTCGCCCGCGGACAGGGCGCCCGACTGGGTCAGTTGGGCCAGGAGCAGCCCGGTGAACGTCTTGGAGGCCGAGCCGATCTCGTAGCGCAGCAGATCGCGGGGAACGGACGGAGGCGTCCCGGTGCCTCCGCAGCGCACCGTGCGCCGACCGTCCCGGGAGAGGGCGAAGACGACGTCGGGCGCGTCGACGGCTGCGACGGCGGCGTCGAGCAGATCCGGTACCGTCCCGCCGTCCGGTACCGTCCCGCCGTCCGGGAGCGTCCCGCCGTCCGATACCGTCCCGCCGTCCGGGAGCGGCTCGGTAGAGGGGCGGCCCGGCGGGAGTTCGCCGGTGAAGCCGAGGGGAACGCCCGGCCAGGGCTCGCGTCGTCGTGTCATGCCGGTGCGTGCGCCAGCTGCGTCAGCGCGCGGGACGTGGCCAGTACGGAGGCGAAGGCAGCCACCAGCGTCGGGTGGTAGACGAGGTCGAAGACCTCTTCGCGGTCGCCCTCGGGCATGGTGCGCACGGCGGGCATCGCCCCGTCGGACTGCTGGGCCGCGGCGAAGCCTTCCCAGGCCCGCTCGTCCAGGGTGGGGCGCGGCAGACAGGCGTCGACGACGAGCAGTTCGCCGAGCAGGTCCCAGCGCTCCAGGTCGAGCCAGTCGTCGAGCCAGACCGGCAGCCAGGTGGCGAGGTAGTCGGCTAGCGGCGGCGGCAGTCCGGCGGTGTTCTCCCCCCAGTCGGTGAGGTGGAAGACGGTGTGGGTGATGTCGTACGCGATGTGTCCCTCGACGGTCCAGGGCTCGGGGGTGCGCCCGAGCCATGTCCTGGTGAGGGCCTCGGACTCCGGTGGCCGGGGCGACAGGCCGAAGCGGCGCTGGAACGCGGACAGGCCGAGGCGGCGCACCGGCGGCACCTCGTAGGCCTCGAAGCTCTCCAGCCGCTGGTTGAGCAGGAAGGCCTGTTCGACGCCGGGGTGGCTGTATCCCAGTTCCTTGAACGGGAGATATACCTCGAACGGGATGGGGGAGAGGGGCTCGATGCGCTGGCCGCGGACCAGCATCCGGCCGCCGTCCAGGGTGTCGCGCCAGGCGTGGTCGAGCAACTGCCGTGCCAGCTGGGCCTGTCGGGAGCCGGCCACGCCCTCGCGGAACAACACCTTGCAGATGAGGGCCAGTTCGCCGACCGGCTTGAAGCGTTCGAGGAAGCCCACTTCCGGGTCGACGTCCTCCTCCAGACGGAACCCGTCGCGGTGGGCGTGCAGCCACTCCAGGGCGCCGGTGCCGACGGTGTGGATGAGGCGGGTGCTGGTCATCTGGACACTCCTCGCCCACCGTGCCCCGGATGCGCCGTGTGCTCGAAGACGCGTGCCTTCCCCGGCTCCGCGCCGTCGTCGGCGCTCGCGTGCGGACGGCGGGTGGTCAGCACGGCGGCGAAGGCCGTCATCAGGGTCGAGTGGTAGCAGCGGATGAAATCGTGCGCGGCGGGCGGACCGTCCGCGCCGGTGTCGGCGCCGGTGTCGGTGCCGACTTCGGGGACGGCGCCGGACGCGTCCTGCGCCCGTGCGAGCTTCGCCCAGGCCTCCCGCAGCATCGGCCGGTCCGGTGGCCCCGGCAGGCTGCCGGCCACGGCCAGCAGTTCACTGCTCAGGTCCCACTGTCCGGCCTCAAGGCAGGTGTCCAGCCAGGGCGGCAGCCACAGCCGGAGATAGCCGTCGATCCGCGGGGGAACGTTCCGCGGGGTCAGGCCCCAGTCGGTGAGGTGGAAGACCACATGGGTGAGGGTGTAGCCGGCGGCCCGTTCGAACGTCCACGGCTCCGGCAGACCGCCCAGCCAGGTGCGCGACAGCGCCTGCCCCATGTCGTCCCGTTGCGGAACGGTGCTGCGCCGAAGGGAGTTGAGGACGCTGAGGCGCCGGTTGGGCTCCTGCTCGGTCAGCTGCCAGCCGCGGGTGCGGGCCACCGTCGCTACGGCCTGTTCGTAGTCGGTGTGGCGCAGTCCGGCCGACGCGAACGCCGCGTAGATCTCCAGGGGGTACGTGGCGAAGGGTTCCAGCCGCTGCAGTTCGAGGAAGAGAGAGCCCTGCCCGGTCTCGTGCCAGGCGAAGGCCAGCAGGTCTGCGGCGGTCGCGTGCAGCGGGTCGCCGGGCTCGGTGTGCCGGCGGACACTGACACAGACCTGTGCCAGTTCGCCGAGGGGTTTCCAGGTGCGGTTCACATCGCCGTGCTCGGCGAGTGCGTCGTCGCCGAGCGTGAACGCGCCGCGGTGGGCGGACACCCAGGCCAGCGCGGCCTCGCCCACGTCCCGGACGTCGCGCGCCGTCACACCCGCACTCCGGCCCGCATCAGTCGTGCCGCCTCGACCTGCAGTGCCACGCGTGGGTCGTCGCAGCCCATCTGTGCCACGAACTCAAGGCCCGCCTCCAGCCCGAGGGTGTCCGGCACATCGTCGAGGAGGACCAGCCAGCGTCCCGCGCCCGCCGCCTGCAGCCAGTCGCGGCGACGCACCGCCCGGACGAATCCCCGGGCGACGTCGACGGGACGGCCGCGGGCCACGCGGGTCACCGCGCAGTCCTCGCCGGGGACCGCGAGCGGTGCCAGTACGGCGAGTTGGTGGGTCAGTGACTGCCACGAGGCGTCGTCGAGCCACCTGGCGTCGAGCTCCGCGTCGCGGCCCGGCACGCCGTCGAGGGAGCCGGGGGACGCGTCGAGCCGTAGCAGTGTTCGCTCCATGGCCCAGTGACTCCACACCGAGGTGGGAGAGGCGTTCGGGGGAGGCGGGTAGGCCCGCACGGCCCTGCCGAACATGACGAGGTCGTCGGGTGCGGACGGCGTGCGGTGCAGGACGCTCGGCAGGGCGGCGTCGGCCCCCACCACCCGCAGGGCGGCGAGGGTGAGGCCGTCCGCGGCTTCGGGGGTGCCGACGTCCGGGACGCTGCCGGTCAACCGGAACGGGCCCCCGCTCCGAAGAGCGGAGACCAGTTCCGACGTGAGGCCCTGCACCGCGCCCGCGAGGCGGGTCGAAGTGCCTGACTGCTCCATGTGAGTGTCCCGTCAGCCCTTCTTCGGACGCGGGGTCGGAGGCGACAGGAGCACTGCCCCCTGTCCGGCCGCCAGCGCGAGTGCCGCACATTCGCGGCTGTCGCGGAAGGTCCCGTCGGCCTCGGTCGGGTCGAGAGCCGCCTCGATGTCCAGGTCCCGGACGTCGGTGAGCTCATCGGTCAGAAACTCGGTGGAAGACATACCACCATCCCCTTTGCGAGAGACATGTTCTTCTCGGTTCTCGAAGTTACGAGTGACCGCTATGTCCAAACGTATTCATAGAAGTCGCATTTGTCTCTTCGGGTCGTGCATCCAACTTCTCCCGTCCCACCCACCACCTGCCGGATCCCGGCAACAACTCGCCCGTCACAGGGCTCAGTTGACTCATTTTCTTTCGGCTGTCACCACATGAGAATGTCCTGGTGACTCGTGTGAGGACCGAAGTGCCGACCGAAGCATCGACTGAAGCGTCGACTGAAGTACCGCCTGTAGTACGGCGTTCAAGGAACCGTGGGCAACGGATCGGCGTCGCGGTCGCCGCCGCCGTGTGCGCGCTGGCGGCGGCCTGGCTGCTGCTGATCAGCACGCCCGCCGCGATCGGCGTGGGGCACGCCTTCAAGACCGCGTCCCGCTGCGCCTCGGACGGCGACGCGTCCGACGACTGTCTGCGGACCGTGAGCGCGCGCATCGACCACACCGAGGTCGTACGGGGCCGTAAGACGACCTCGTACCGGTTGTACGTCGTGGAGGCGGACGGTACCGAGGGGCGTGCCACACTCGGAGGCGACCCCTCGTACCGGCCGGTCGCCTCCCCCGGGGCGGATGTCCGGGTCACCTACTGGCGAGGACAGATCCGGTACGTCGACCTCGCCACCGGGCGCAAGTACTCCCACGCGGATCCGCGCGACGACTACAAGGTCGTCGCCACCCCGGGTCTCGCCATCGCCCTCTACGGCACGGGCTTCCTCTGGTGCTGGTTCTGGATGGCGCTGCACTCACGGGTGGCGAAGAGGGCGCACCCGTCGGACATCGGCCTGCCCTTCCTGGCAGCCGTCTGCCTGGCACTCGTCGGAGCGCTCGCCCCGTGGGCCACCGACGACATGGGGGCTGCGCTCCTCCTCGTCGGAGGTGCCACCGCGGTCGCGGCCGCCGTCTGCGCGGTGGCCGCCGTGTTCCTGCGCCGACGCCGCCGCGGTGACGACACCATCGACGTGCCGCCCACCGTGCCCACGCAGGAGGAGCACTTCCCGGGCCGGATCCTGGGCGAGGTCCCCTACGCGGAACACGGCACCCACCTGCTGGCCGGCGCCGGTCTCCTGGCGGCGACCATGGGCCACCCGGGCGTGGCCCACCGCCGGGCGGTGCCGCGCACCCTGACCCCGCTGCGCGTCCGTCATCCTTACTGGTCGGACCCCTCGCCGCCGCAGCTCCGGAGTCAGGCCTGCGTCCTGGAGTGCGAGGACGAGGGCGTACCCGTGCTGATCGTCACCGACCGGCAGCGCATGCCGTGGGTGCTGGGGGCCCTGACCTCGCGACCGTGAGCCTGCCCGCGACCGTGAGCCTGCCAGGACCGCGAACCTGCCGGTGGTCGTCGGCCGGTCCGAAGGACGGCGGTATTCCGGAGAGGGCGGGGTACAGGGAGGTGGACCAGTAGCTGTTGAGATGGAGCCGAGGATGACCGACGACGCCTACCTGTTCCTGCTCGGCGACGCGGCCGTGCGGCTCGGCGTGCCCCCGGCCGCCGTCGGCGGCCTCGCCTGCATGGAGACTCCCGCGGTACGGGCATGGCTGGACGCCCAGGGAACGACGGCGACCGCGCCGGAACTGCGGCTGCTGCCGCCGGAGGAGACGGGCTCCGTTCCCGAGGGCGCGGAGCGGCTGCCGGTGCCGCTGAGCGACGAGGAACTGAGCCGGCTGCGCGGACGGACCGGCCCGGAGGCGATCGCGCGGGTCGAGGAGCAGTTGCTGTCCTATCGCGACATCACGGACGGCCGGGACGAGCTGATCGGACGGGCGCTGGCCGCGGGTGTGGCGCCGCACCGCATCGTGGAGCTGACCGGCGAGGACCCGGCGACGGTCACGGCCGCGGCCGGCCGCTGACAACGCCTGACGACACCTGGCAAGGCCTGGCGAGGGCTGACGAAGCACCCTCCGGCGTGCGGGAACGTGCGGCGGACCGCAGCCTGGATACGTGAGCTGCGTGGTCCGGAGTGCCGTCGGAAGGTCATGAACAGCATGGGCAGCCCGAGAAACAGCCCGAAGAACAGCCCAAGCGGCGGCCCGACGACCGCCTCGGCCACGGACGGCGGGGCCGGTCGCCCGGGCAGCCCGGTGGCTGCCACTCGCGGGGAACGCATCCCCTCGTCACCCGATCGCCACCACTCCGAGGTGACACTGCGGGTGAACGGCAGACCGCGCACGCTCGTCGTCGACCACCGCTCCGTCCTGCTGGACGTGCTGCGCGAGCAGCTGCGGCTCACCGGCGCCAAGAAGGGCTGCGACCACGGCCAGTGCGGCGCCTGCACGGTCCTGGTGGACGGCCGCCGCGTCAACAGCTGCCTGTTGCCCGCCGTGGCCCAGGACGGCTGCGCCATCACGACGGTGGAAGGACTCGCCGGCGGTGACGGTGCGGGTGAGCGTGAGCGTGAGAGTGACCGTGACGGCGAGGAACGGTCGGCGGACGGCGAGCTGCACCCCCTGCAGCGGGCCTTCATCGACCGCGACGCCTTCCAGTGCGGCTACTGCACACCGGGACAGCTCTGCAGCGCCGTCGGCGCTATCGCCGAGGCCGAGTCCGGTCACCCCTCGCACGTGACGGACCCCGGGACACCGTCGGGGCAGCCGGTCGCGCTCGATCCGGACGAGATCCGCGAGCGGCTCAGCGGCAACCTCTGCCGTTGTGGTGCCTACCCCAACATCGTGCGGGCAGTAGAGGACGTGATCCGGTGAAACCCCTCGCCTACGCGCGCGCCGGCAGTGTCGAGGAGGCCACCGAGCTGTACGCGGCCCACCCCGGCGCCCGCTATCTCGGCGGCGGCACCAACCTGGTGGACCTGATGAAACTCGGCGTGGAGGAACCGTCCACCCTGGTCGACGTCAGCAGGCTGCCCCTCGACACGGTCGACGAACTGCCCGACGGATCGGTACGGATCGGCGCCACGGTCCGCAACAGCGACCTCGCGGCCCACCCCACGGTCCGCGACCGCTACCCGGCGCTCTCCCAGGCGCTGTTGGCCGGGGCCTCCGGGCAACTGCGCAACGCGGCCACCACGGGCGGCAATCTGCTCCAGCGCACCCGCTGCCCGTACTTCCAGGACACGGACAAACCCTGCAACAAGCGGGCTCCCGGCTCCGGTTGCGGAGCCCTGGACGGCGTACACCGTGACCACGCGGTACTCGGGCACTCTCCGCAGTGCGTCGCCACGCATCCGTCGGACATGGCCGTGGCGCTCGCCGCCCTGGACGCGGAGGTCGAACTGCACGGGGCGGACGGGCCGCGGACCGTTCCCGTCGCGGAGTTCCACCGGCTGCCCGGGGACCACCCCGAACAGGACACGGTGATCCGCCCCGGCGAACTGATCACCGGTGTGGTCCTGCCGGGCGCGACGGCCGGGCTGCCCTCGCTGTACCGCAAGGCCCGCGACCGGGCCTCGTACGCCTTCGCCCTCGCCTCCGTTGCCGCGGTGCTCGACGTGGAGGGCGGTGTCGTCCGGCAGGTCGGCCTCGCCTTCGGGGGAGTGGCCCACCGTCCCTGGCGGGCCCGGCTCGCGGAAGAGGCGCTGCTGGGCGCGGCGCCGACGACGGACGCGTTCGAGCGGGCCGCGGACCTCGAACTCGCCGCCGCCCGACCGCTGCGCGACAACGGCTACAAGGTCCGGCTGGCCCGCAATCTCGCGGTGGACGCCCTGCGACGGCTCGCGCCGCCCACCACCAGCACCTGACCGGAACCCCGACCAGCACCTGTCCGGAAACCCAGCAGAAGGAGCAGTCATGGCCGACACCGGCACCGCTCTGGGCGCGCCCGCCGAGCGCCGGGAAGGCCGGGACAAGGTCACCGGCCGGGCCCGCTACGCCGCCGAACAGACCGATCCCGGCAGGGCCCACGCCTGGCCGGTGCCCGCCGGGATCGCCGGCGGGACGGTCCGTACCGTCGACACGGAGGCCGCTCTGGCACTGCCCGGGGTGCTCTCCGTCCTCACCCACGAGAACGCGCCCCGGCTCGCCCCAGCCGACGACCCCACGCTCTCCGTGCTGCAGAACCCGCGCGTGCCGCACCACGGCTGGTTCGTCGCCCTGGTCGTCGGCGAGACCCTGGAGGCGGCCCGCGCGGGCGCCGCCGCGGTCCGGGTCGCGTACGACGTCGAGGAACACGACGTCACCCTCACCGACGACCACCCCGAGGCCTACGCGCCCGAGAAGGCCAACGGCGGTTTCCCCGCACGCCGTGAACAGGGCGACCCCGAGGGCGCGTTCGCGTCCGCCGAGGTCCGCGTCGACTCCCGCTACCGCGTACCGCCGCTGCACAACCACCCCATGGAGCCGCACGCGGCCACCGCACGCTGGGACGGCGACCGGCTCGTCGTGCACGACTCAAGCCAGGGCGCCACGACCGTACGCGCCACCCTGGCCTCGCTGTTCGAGCTGTCCGAGGACGACGTCACCGTCATCAGCGAACACGTCGGCGGTGGGTTCGGCTCCAAGGGCACCCCGCGGCCCCATGTGGTGCTCGCGGTGATGGCGGCCCGGGAGACCGGACGCCCCGTCACCGTCGCACTGCCCCGGCGTTTCCTGCCCGCGGTCGTCGGGCACCGGGCGCCCACCCTGCACCGGCTCCGCCTGGGCGCCACCGCCGACGGCACCCTCACCTCGTCCCTCCACGAGGTCACCACCCACACCTCCCGCATCAAGGAGTTCGTGGAACAGGCCGCCGTACCCAGCCGGATCATGTACGCGGCACCCCATCGGCTCAGCGCCCACCGGGTGGTGCCGCTGGACGTGCCGAGCCCGTCCTGGATGCGCGCACCCGGCGAGGCACCGGGCATGTACGCCCTGGAGTCGGCCATGGACGAACTCGCCGCCGCGGCGGGCCTGGACCCGGTGGAACTGCGCATCACCAACGAGCCGGACACCGAACCCGACAGCGGCAAGCCGTTCAGCAGCCGCCACCTCGTCGACTGCCTGCGCGAGGGCGCGCGGCGCTTCGACTGGGCGGCACGCGACCCCCGCCCCGGGATCCGTTCCGAGGGCCCGCTCCTCGTCGGTACGGGCGTGGCCTCCGCGACCTACCCGGTGATGGCGAGCCCGGCGCAGGCGGAGGCACACGCCACTCCCGACGGCGGCTTCGTCGTCCGCATCAACGCCACCGACATCGGCACCGGCGCCCGTACCGTCCTCGCCCAGGTCGCCGCCGACGCACTCGGCGTCTCCCTGGACCGCGTACGCGCCGAAGTCGGCAACAGCGACCTGCCGTCCGCGCCACTGGCCGGCGGTTCCTCGGGCACGGCGTCCTGGGGCTGGGCCGTCCACGAGGCCTGTACGCGGCTGGCCTCGACCCTCGCCGAACACACCGGCCCCCTGCCGTCCGAAGGGCTCAGGGCGCACGCCGACACGGCGGGCAGCGCCGACGCCGACAGCCCCTACTCCCGGCACGCCTTCGGCGCCCACTTCGCGGAGGTCACCGTCGACACGGTCACCGGAGAGGTCCGGGTACGCCGGCTCCTGGGCGTCTATGCCGCCGGACACATCCTCAACGCCCGTACCGCGCGCTCCCAGTTCATCGGCGCCATGACCATGGGGCTGGGCATGGCGCTGACCGAGAGCAGCACCATGGACGCCGCGTCCGGCGACTTCGTGGAGCGCGACCTCGCCGCGTACCACGTCCCGGCCCACGCCGACGTGCCCGACATCGAGGCGCACTGGATCGACGAGGACGACCCGCATCTCAACCCGATGGGCAGCAAGGGCATCGGTGAGATCGGCATCGTCGGCACGGCCGCCGCCATCGGCAACGCCGTCCACCACGCCACGGGCGTCCGCCACCGCGAACTGCCCCTGACCCCGGACCGGGTGCTCGCGGGCTTGTAGGCGGTTCCTCGGGCTCGCAGGCGGACCCACGGGGTCGTGGGCAGACCCCGCCGATCCCTACCCCGGCGGGGTGAGGCACCGACCGGCGGCCGTCCGCATACTCGGTGTCATGAACAAGCACGACGGGCACCTCGCCGAGTTCCTCCAGGCACGCCGGAGTCAACTGCGGCCCGAGGACGTGGGGTTGCGGACCTACGGTGAGCGGCGCCGCGTGCCGGGGCTGCGCCGGGAGGAACTGGCGATGCTCGCCGGCATCAGCGCGCCCTACTACACCCGCCTGGAACAGGGCCTGTCGCGCAACGCCTCGCGCGAGGTGCTCGACGCGGTGGCGAGCGCGCTGCGACTGGACGACTCCGAGCGGGCCCATCTGCACACGCTGGCCAGTGCCCCGAGGCGGCGCGGGCCCGGCGCACGGCCGCGTCCCGAACGCCTCACTCCCGCCACCCGAGCCCTGCTGGCGGCCGTCGACGGCACCCCCGCCGTCGTGATCGGCCGCCGCAGCGACGTCCTGGCCTGGAACCGTCCGGGGCACGGTCTGTTCGCGGGCCATCTCGATCCGGACAGCCCGGACGATCCCGCCGGCACGGGCAGCGCGGGCGGCGCGGGTGGTCCGGGGCGACGGCCGAACATGGCCAGGCTGGTGTTCCTGGACGCCCACACCCGCGACCTGTACGTCGACTGGCCCGCCAAGGCCAGAGCCGTCGTGGGCAATCTGCGACTGACGGCCGGCCGGCACCCGGACGACCCGCTGCTGGCCGCGCTGATCGGCGAACTGACCATGCGCAGCCGGGAGTTCGCCACGCTGTGGGCCGACCATCGGGTGCTCGCGTGCGATGTCGCCGACTACGAGATGCGCCATCCGCTGGTCGGGACCCTGACCGTCACCCAGCAGACACTGCAGAGCCCGCAGGGGGACGGCCCGTCCCTGGTGGTGGCCACCGCCGACCCCGACTCCCCGTCCGCGGCGGCCCTGGCGCTGCTGGCCCATGCCACCGCGCCCCGGGAGGCGGACCGGCCGCACCACGGCGCCGAGTCCCGCACGGTCTGACCCGCCGATCAGCTGATCCCTTGACTCTTTGACCCGCACGGTCTGACCCGCGCCCCTCGTGGGGCGGTCGGCCCCTCACGCCCCCTCACCGGGGCGCCCCTCGACCACGGCGCCGCACCGCGGCCGCCGCATGCCCGAAACCAGAGAAGGAACCATGTCAAACCGCATGCAAGACCATATGTCGGACCGCGCGTCGCACCGCATGTCGCACCGACGTGTCAAGACACTCATGGCCGCCGTCGCGGTGGTCGCGGCCACCCTCGCCTCGGCCCTGCCGGCCGAGGCCACCTCCACCCGTCCCACCCGCGACCCGCTGACCGACGTACGGATCGCCACCCACTTCGACGTGTCCGCCGGTCAACTTCCGGAGAACATCGCCCTGTTGCCCGACGGCACCGCGGCCGTCACCTTCGCCGCGAGCCGTCAGGTGGCCGAGGTCGGCCCGCAGGGCGCTACCCGCGTCCTGGCGACCCTGCCCGCGCCCGCGGACGGCGGAGCCGACACCCCCGCCCTCGGTTTCCCGCTGGCCACCGGGATCGCCCGCACCCCGGACGGCACCCTGTACGTGCTGTACGCGACCGGAACCGCCGACCTGACGGGCCTGTGGCGGCTGCGTCCCGGGAAGGCCCCGCAGCGTATAGCCGCCCTGCCCGCGGACGGTCTGCCCAACGGACTGGCCCTGGACGAACACGGCAAGCACCTCTACATCACCGACTCGGTGCTCGGCACGGTGTGGACCGTCCCCGTCACCGGCGGCACCCCCACCGCATGGTCCACCGCACCCGAACTCGCCCCGGCCGGCTTCCTCGGAGTCAACGGGGCGAAGGTGCGCGACGGCGCGCTCTGGGTGACCAACCTCGACCGGGGCACCCTCCTGCGCATCCCGATCCGCCCGGGGAACCGCGCGGGCACCCCGCAGGTCAGGGCGTCGGACCCGGACCTGGCCGGAATCGACGACTTCGCCTTCACCGGACACGGCGAAGACGTCCTGGCCACGCTCAACACCACCAACCGGGTCGTGCTCATCAGGTCCGACGGCACCCGGACCACCGTCCTGGACACCGCCGACGGACTACAGAACCCCAGCTCCGTGGCGCTGCGCGGCAAGGAGGTCTACGTGCTCAGCGCCGCCTACGCCACGGCCACCGACCCCAACCTGCTGCGCGCACGCCTGCGCGGCCACGGCCACCGGTAGAACCCGGCCACGCGGGACGGCGGAGCGACAACCCGGTGTCCCGGTGTCTCAGGTCGCCGCTCCGCCGTCCCGCAGGACGTCCAGCGCCGTGAGAGCCACATGCAGTCCGGTACGCCGCTCACCGGATTCGAGATCGCAGTCCAGCAGGCGCTCGATGGTGCGCAGACGCTGGTAGACGGTCTCCCGGGACAGTCCGCCGAGCCGGGCGGCACCGGTCTTGCTGCCCGCGGCGTCCAGATAGTGCCGCAGGGTGCTCAGGAGTTCGGTGCCGTGCCGGACGTCGTGGTCGACGAGCCGGCCGAGCTGCCGTTCGGCGTACTCCTGGATACGGGTGTCCTCGCGCAGCGCGTACAGCAGGCGGCGCAGTCCGATGTCGGACAGCTCGCTGTACGACCTGCCCGCCGGGAGGGGCCGGCCCGGACGGGTGGCCTCCGCGACGCGGGACGCCTCACGGAACGAACGGGCGGTGTGGGCCAGGTCCATGACCTCGGAGCCGATGCTCACGACGGCACACGGGTCCACCTCCAGCGCGCTGCGGCCCAGTTTTTCGACGGTGGACCGCCACGGCTGGGAGGGGCGCAGGGCCAGCAGGACGCCGAGGCGCGTGGGCGCCAGCGTGCCGACCAGCGCGGCTGTGCCCGTCGTCCTGAGCTCGTGGGACAGCCGGGCCTCCAGGCCGGTGCCGTCGACCGGTGCCCTGGTGTCCATGAGGACCGCGAGGAAGACGGTGCCCTCGACGGGCAGGCCCAGCGCGGCGAGGCGCGCGCGGGCGTCCCCGGGGGAGCGGTGGCGCTGCTCGGCGAGATCGCGCAGCGCGCTCCGGTGCGCTGTGCGCTCCCAGGGCGTGGCGTGGATGAGGCGGGCGATCGTCAGGGCCATCGCCGTCCGTTCCAGGACGGTGACGTCCTGCGGCCCGAACACCGCCGTCGGTCCCGGGGGCGGCAGCATGGCGACGCGTCCCCAGAGTTCGCCCTGGTACTCCACGGGGGCCACGAGCCAGCCCTCCGGGCCGGTTACCTCCGGCCCCGTCACCTCCGGCCCCGTCACCTCGGGTCCGGTCACCTCGGGTCCGGTCACCTTGGGTCCGGACACGTCGGGTCCGGTCACTTCCGGGTGGGCGGTCCGGTCGGCCGGCCCGTGGTGCGCGGCCCTGGAGCGCCGCTCCCAGCCGGTCAGCGCCTCGTCCACGGTGCTGCCGGACGGCTCGCAGAGCAGTGCCTGGTGCACCAGGTTCTCCAGGACGACCGTGCGGCCGCTCATCTGCGCCGCCGCGCGGACGACGTCCTCGGGTCCGGCGCCGCGCAGCGTCAGGGCGGTGAACGCCTCGTGGATGCGCTGGGTCCGGCGCACGGCGTCCGCCTGGCTGCCGAGGATGAGGGTGTGGACGACCTGGGTGACCTCCAGGAAGTTGACGTCCTCGGCCAGGGTGACGAGCGGCAGGCCACGGACGCGGCACGCCTGGATGAGCGGCGCGGGCGGGCGGTGGTAGCGCCGTACGAGTTCGATGACCAGGGCCGCGGCCCCGATGTCGGCCAGTTCATCGACATATCGGCGTACACCCGCCGGGTCCTCGGGCAGCGGCATACCGGTGGTCAGGACGAGTTCGCCGCCCTTGAGGAAGGAGGCGGGGTCGGTGAGTTCGGTGATGTGGACCCAGCGGACCGGCCGGTCGAGGCGGGTCGCCCCGGCGACGACCTCCGGCCTGCCCGCGGCCAGGACGGGCAGGGCCAGGACGTCGGCGACGGTGAGCGCGCGGCCCGCGGGAGCCGTGCCCGGCGGCCCGTCGGCCAAGGACGTCCGGGGCGTTTCGGCGTACTCGCTCATGGTGCGTGCCTGCCCGCCCCGGCCCTGTGACAAGCGTGGCTGACCTGCGCACGGTTGACACAACGTCCGGACCCCGCCGCCGTGCCGGACAGTTCACGCATTGCCGCCCGCCGCCCCGGTCGAGATGCTCGCCCTTCGGGAGCAGACGACGACGCACGGCCGGGAGACGCACATGACCGCACTGTCGCCGCACCTTCGCCAGGCCACCCCCGTGGTGGCCGTCCGGGGCGAGGGCGTCCACCTCTTCGACGAGGACGGCCGCCGCTATCTGGACTTCACCGCGGGCATCGGCGTCACCAGCACCGGACACTGCCACCCGAGGGTGGTCGAAGCCGCCCAGGAGCAGGTGGGCACCCTGATCCACGGCCAGTACACGACGGTCATGCACCCGCCGCTGCGCAGGCTCGTCGACAGGCTCGGCGAGGTGCTGCCCGCCGGTCTCGACAGCCTCTTCTTCACCAACTCCGGGAGCGAGGCGGTGGAGGCCGCGCTGCGGCTGGCCCGGCAGGCCACCGGCCGCCCGAACGTGCTGGTCTGCCACGGCGGATTCCACGGCCGGACCGTGGCCGCCGCCGCGATGACGACGTCCGGCACCCGCTTCCGCTCCGGGTTCTCCCCGCTGATGAGCGGCGTGGTCGTCACCCCGTTCCCGACGGCCTACCGGTACGGCTGGGACGAGGAGACCGCCACCCGCTTCGCACTCCGGGAACTGGACTACACGCTCCAGACGATCTCCTCGCCCGCCGACACGGCCGCCGTCATCGTCGAACCGGTGCTCGGCGAGGGCGGTTACGTGCCCGCGACCCGCGCCTTCATGGAAGGGCTGCGGGAACGCGCCGACCGGCACGGTTTCCTGCTGATCCTGGACGAGGTGCAGACCGGGGTGGGCCGCACCGGCCGGTTCTGGGGGCACGACCACTTCGGCGTCACCCCCGACATCCTGGTCACCGCCAAGGGGCTGGCCAGCGGATTCCCGTTGTCCGGCATCGCGGCCCCCGAGGAGCTGATGGCCAGGGCCTGGCCCGGCTCGCAGGGCGGTACCTACGGCGCCAACGCGGTGGCGTGCGCCGCGGCCTGCGCGACCCTCGACGTCGTACGCGACGAGAAGCTGGTCGAGAACGCCGAGGCGATGGGGGCACGGCTGCGCCAGGGCCTGGAGGCGGTGGCCGACCGGACACCCGCCATCGGCGACGTACGCGGCCTCGGGCTGATGCTGGGCAGCGAGTTCGTCGACGCGGACGGCGGCCCCGACCCCGAGACCGCCTCCCGTGTACAGCGGGCCGCCGTCGGCGAGGGTCTGCTCCTGCTGCTGTGCGGCGCCTGGAACCAGGTCGTCCGTATGATCCCGGCGCTGGTGATCGACGAGACGGCGGTGGACGCGGGCCTTGAGGCGTGGGCGGCGGCGGTGGAGGCCGGAACATCACGGGCCTAGACCGACGCCACTGAAGGACCGGCCCCGGCCCGTGCCTCCGGCCCCGGCCCGTGCCTCCGGCCCCGGCCCGTGCCTCCGCCCGTGTGCAGCCGCCCCGCCGCCGATCGACTCAGGAGCGACACCATGACCGATACCCCGACCGACACCCCGACCCGGTTGTTCATCGGTGGCGCCTGGGTGGATGCCGCGGACGGCGCCACCCTGCCCGTCGACGACCCCGCGACCGGCGAGATCCTCTGCCATGTCGCCGACGGAGGCCTCAAGGAGGCCAGGCTCGCGGAGGACGCCGCCGTACGGGCCCAGGAGGCATGGGCCCGTACCGCACCCCGGGCCCGCAGCGAGATCCTGCGCCGCGCCCACGAAATCGTCCTCCAACGGACCGACGAACTCGCCCACCTGATGACGTCCGAGATGGGCAAGCCGCTCGCCGAGGCCAGGGGAGAGGTGGCGTACGCCGCCGAGTTCTTCCGCTGGTTCTCCGAGGAGGCCGTACGCGTCGACGGAGGACACGGCGTCCTGCCCGACGGGCGGCACCGCATGCTGCTCTCCCGCCGCCCGGTCGGCCCCTGTCTGCTGATCACCCCGTGGAACTTCCCGCTGGCCATGGGCGCCCGCAAGATCGGCCCGGCGATCGCGGCCGGCTGCACGATGGTGCTCAAACCGGCTCCGCAGACGCCGCTGTCCAGCCTCGCCCTGGCCGCGATCCTCCAGGAGGCCGGGCTGCCGGACGGCGTCCTGAACGTCGTCACCACCTCGCGCGCCGGCGAGGTCTGCGAGCCGCTGCTGCGCGGCGGGCGCATCCGCAAACTGTCCTTCACCGGCTCCACGCAGGTCGGGCGGCTGCTGCTGGCGCAGTGCGCGGACGCTGTCGTACGCACCTCGATGGAGTTGGGCGGCAACGCGCCCTTCATCGTGTTCGGTGACGCGGACCTCGACAAAGCGGTGGACGGCGCGATGACCGCCAAGATGCGCAACATGGGGGAGGCGTGCACCGCCGCCAACCGCTTCTTCGTGCACCGGTCGGTGGCGGAGGAGTTCGGCGAGCGGCTCGCCCGGCGGATGGGGGCGCTCGTCGTGGGCCCGGGCACGCGCGCGGGAGTCGACGTGGGCCCGCTGATCGACGCGAAGGGCCGCGCCAAGGTGGAGGACCTGGTCGCGGACGCGGTGGAACGCGGCGCCCGGGTGCTCGTCGGCGGCCGTACTCCCGCGGGACCGGGGTGCTTCTACCCGCCGACCGTGCTCGCCGACGTCGACACCGGCAGCCGGCTGATGGACGCGGAGATCTTCGGCCCGGTGGCCGCGATCCTCACCTTCGACGACGAGGACGAGGTGGTCCGCCGGGCCAACGACACGCCCTGGGGGCTGGTCGGTTACGTCTTCACCGAGGGCCTGGACCGCGCCCTGCGCGTCAGCGAACGCCTTGAGGCAGGCATGGTCGGCCTCAACACCGGCCTCGTCTCCAACCCGGCGGCCCCCTTCGGCGGCGTCAAGCAGTCCGGCCTGGGCCGTGAGGGCGGCAGAGTGGGCATCGACGAATTCCTGGACTACCAGTACGTGGCGATCCCGGTGACCTGATGTCCGGCCGGGCCATGCGCGGGGAACTGCGCGCCCGGCCCCGACGAGCCCGCGGCTCACCCCACACCCCAGCCCACCCTGCGGCCGCAGGCCCGGGGGACACAGGCCGCCGCCCGCGGCGGCATGATGACCCCATGACCCACATGCTCATCCGCATCGAGGCCGTCGACCTCCCGGGCCGCACCCACCCCGTCCCCATCGGCCGCAACGGCCCGGAAGAGCCCCGCGAGGTCCACGTCGCCGTACAGCGCCGCAGCCGGCCGGGCGAACTGCTCGACCCCCACCCCGGGGACGCGGAGTCGGCGACCTGGACCCTGGAGTGCACGGCCACGGCGGGGCCGACCGGCACGGATGTGCAGGGCCCCTACGTGCAGGACCGGCTGGGCCGCCGGTTCGTCTACCTGTCCTGGGGCACGGTCGACGAGGAGGGCGTCTTCTCGATGTTCCGGCGCGCCAAGCTCATGCTCGACATGGTCCCCGCGGACGTACTCGCGGAGGCCGCCCGCGAGGGCGTACTGGTGGCACGCCTGGGCCTCACCGACCCGCAGGGCGGCCCCCTGTGCGCACGGGTCGTACCCCCGCACGTCACCTGGACCGCCGAACGCGACACCTACGCGCCCGTGAGGGCGAAGGACGTCTGATCGCGGGACGTGGTGCCCTCGGTGATCCACCAGTGCGTGGGGTGTCGGCCGTAGAGGCCGAACAACGCGCCGGACCCCCAGGTGAGGATCAGTTCGTCCTTGCCGTCGTCGTCGAAGTCGGCGGCGGCGACGGGCCGGGCGTGCCGCCACTTCGCGGGCGTCTTCCTGCCGTCCGCCTTCGCGGGCCCCTGACGCAGCACGGGGACGCGCCGATCACCGTCGATGAGCGTAGCCCCCTCGTACGTGGCGACCAGAACGCCGTCGCGGCCGTCACCGTCGGGATCGGCCGCCGCGAAGCCACCGGGCCCGTAATAGGTGCTCAAGTCCTCGGGCGCCTCGGGCAGTTGCCGCGTGACAGGCGCCGCGCCGCTGCCGGGGTACACCGCGAGGGATCCGGCCACCTCGGGCGCCTCGGTCTCGAAGCCCGGTTCGTCGTTGCGACCGCCGTCGTCCCCGACGGCCACGTCACGTCGTCCGTCGCCGTCGAAGTCGCCGAACGCGTGGGCGTTGCCGAGACGCAACTGCTTGCCGTCCCCGGCGAGGGGAGCGCCCCGGCGGGCCGCGTACAGCGTGTTCCCGGACTGCCCGCCGTCGTTCAGATCGTGCAGCAGCAAGGAGGTCGCGCGGGGTTCGCCGGACGGGTCGATGTCGTCCGCGACGAGATTGCCCTCCTTCCACGGCAGACCGGTGTCGGTGCGCGCGGGCGCGCCGGCGCGTGTGAAGGGACCGTACAGCAGCACCAGCGACGACTGGTTGTACGCGAGCGCCGCGAGGTCGTGGTGCCCGTCCCCGTCGAAGTCGCCGCGGACGACCGACAGCACACCCAGTTTCGTCACGCTCCGCGGCAGCCGCACCGCGGTCGCCTCCGGAACATCGGCGTCACCGTCGGCGCCGCCCCAGGTCACGTACGGAACGGTGCGCGCGGCGGATATCCGCCCGTCGTCCACGGTCTCGCCCGCGACCGACGTGACGAGGTCCGGGAAGCCGTCGCCGTCCAGGTCGGCCGTGACCACCGACTCCGCGCTGACACTGTCGGGACCCGTCTGACTCCCCGGGGACTCGGGCAGACCCAGGTCACCGCGTCCGTGGACCGTGCGTGTCGAGGGATCGAGTCCCTTCGCCGATCCGTAGACCACGCCGATCCGCTGGTCGCTGTCGGGATCGTTCGGATCGTCGCCCACGGAGACCGGCACGACGAGGTCGCGGAAGCCGTCCCCGTTGAGGTCGTCCGGGTCCTTCGACCCCTTGCCCGCCACCGGCCGCCGGCTCTCCGCGGGCGCGCTGGGCACTCCGGAGGCCGAGGCCGAAGCCGTGCCGTCGGAGGGCGACGGCTTCCGGCTCGTGGAGTCCCCGTCGCCGCCGCTGCCGCATCCGGTGAGCGGGGCGAGCACGGCACAGACGGCGCAGACGGCGAGCGCGGGCAAGGCGGTACGAGGCTTCATGCGCTTCAGCCTCACATTCCCCGTCGCCCGGATTCCACCGGGCGGGACGACTGTTGCCCGGTTGTGGATCCTTACGGACGCAGCTGTGGCGACGGCCTACGCCCGCGCGCCGACCGTCCAGCAGGCAGCGGTGAAACGGACCTCGGCACCCCGGACGTACGGGTCGAACGCGGCGCGGACCGTTTCGACGAGGCCCGCACGAATCCGCTCGTCCGCCTCGCGCAGGACCAGGCCGAGCGGTCCGAGCCGGGTGAAGTAGGGGACGAGCGCGCTCTCGGGCAGGGTGCAGTCGACGTCGAGCGGCCAGATGTCGACCCCGGTCCAGCCGCTCTCCTCCAGGACGCGGCGCACCCTGTCGGCATCCGCGAAGGCGAACTGTCCCGGCCCGTCGGGACGGCGGGCGGGCAGGTTCGGCATGAACGGTGCCGCGGCGCGTTCGGCCGTCGTCATGAACGGATTGTCCGCGGGGCCGCGCCAGGTGATGAACCGGAGCCCGCCGTCGTCGCGCACGGCACGCCGCAGGTTGGTGAAGGCCTCGACGGAGTCGTTGAAGAACATGACTCCGAAGCGCGAGACCACCAGGTCGAAGGTGCCGGGCTCGAACGGGTGATCCTGCGCGTCGGCGAGCACGAACGAGGCCCGCGTGCCCTCGTTCCCACCCTCCTGTCCGTTCTGTCCGCCCTCCTGCCCGGCGCGCGTCCGGGCGACCGTGATCATCGGCTCGGAGAGGTCGACGCCGACGCAGCGCCCCCGCGCGCCGAGCCGCCGTGCGACGGCCAGCGTGGTGCTGCCGGTGCCGCAGCCGACGTCGAGCACCCGGCTCGCCCGTTCGGTGACGGCCGCTTCGACGAGAAGGTCCTCGAAAGGCCTGAACAACTCGTCGAGCACCGCCCGGCTCTCGACCCACGCGTGGCCGGCCGTCCCGTTCCAACGGGCCGCCTGCTCACCGTCGTCGCCGTGGACGATGTCGATGCCCCTGTCCATGATGTCCCCTGCCCTTGCCTCGCCCGGATGGAGATGACACCGTGCTACTTCAAGCCGACTTGAGGTCAAGACCATGCCGGAACTGGACATCGCCGAGGTGGCGCACCGCGCCGGGGTGCCCGCCTCGACACTGCGGTTCTACGAGGAGAAGGGCCTGATCACCCCGACCGGCCGACGGGGTCTGCGGCGCCAGTACGATCCTGCCGTGCTGGAGCGCCTGTCGCTGATCGCGCTGGGCCGCACCGCCGGGTTCTCGCTCGACGAGATCGCCCGCATGTTCGCGCCGGACGGGCGGCCGCGCATCGACCGGCAGCTGCTGGTCGCCCGGGCGGACGAACTGGACCGGACGATCCAGGAGCTCGCCGTCCTGCGGGACTCGCTGCGGCACGCCGCGGCCTGCCCCGCGCCGAGCCACGTCGAATGCCCCACCTTCCGCCGTCTCCTCAGGGCCGCGGCGGCCGGTGCCGTCGGAGCGCCACGCAGGAGAACCCCGGCAACGCCGCGCAGGAGAACCCCGAACACGCCACGGAAGCAGAGCCCGCGGTAACCGTGATCCACCGCGGAGAGAGTTTCGCCCCGCGCCGTTGCCCGCTCGAATGCGGGGCAGACGCACGCGTACGGGTGCGTGCCACAGGGCGCCCGTGGCACCGGAACCGGGAGGTGTGATGTCCACGCAGACCCACCGCCTGACGATCACCCAGATAACCGAGGGCGAGCACTGCGCGGTCCTGCGGATCAGCGGCGAACTCGACCAGAGCTGTGAGGAGTACTTCCTCGGCACCCTCGCCGCCATCGTCGACGCGGGACGGCGGCACCTGGTGCTCGATGTGACAGCACTCGTCTTCTGCGACTCACGGGGACTGAACTGCCTGCTCGCGATCAGATGGCTGCTGAAACGCCTGGACGGCAAGCTCATCCTGGCCGGAGCGGGCCGCAGACTCTCGGAGCTGCTCGTCCAGACGGGCAGTACGGAACTGCTGCCCGTCCGTCGCACGGTCGGGCTGGCCCTGCTGGAACTCCCCGAGGCCCATCGCCCCACCTGGCCCCCCACGCCCGATCCGGACGTGAAAAACGCCGGCCCCGCCACTACGGGGGGAAGTGACGGGACCGGCTGAGGTACAACCTGCCACACCCGCGCGGGAAAATACGGTTCTTTGGGCGGCGGGCCAGCAAAAGAATCGTGACGGTGTCCTCACGACGGGCCCGGGGACGGTCACCAACCGGTCAGCAGAAGGTGGTTGAGGAGCAGCGCGAGTACGGCCTGCGCGCCCAGCCACACCCGGGGGCGGCCGAGCAGCGCGCATGCCGGGAGCAGCCACATCGCGAAGGGCAGCCAGATGCGTTCGGTCTCGGCCTTGCTCATCCCGGACAGGTCGGCGACGAGCAGGGCGAGCAGCCCGCACAGGACGAGCAGGCCGAGCCGGGCCCGGGCACCCGCCTCCGGAGATTCGGAGCCGGGCACTCGGCGTACGACCCCCGGCCCTCGGATCCCGCGGTGGGGCAGCAGCCCGTGGCGTCCCCGGACCAGTGCGACGGCCGCCCGCCGCAGGCCCGCCGCCGTCGCGAGGCCCGTGATGAGGACCGTGCACGCGAGATTCGCCCACACCCAGTAGCCGTAGGGCCGGATACCTCCCGCACCGTCGTAGTAGCGCGCGACCAGCACGTGGTACCCCTCCCACCAGTCGAACCCGGCCAGGGTGAACGCCACGGGGACGACGGCGAGACCGGCGGCCAGGAAGGCGGCGCGCGAGACGAGGCAGGGGAGCACCCGGACACGGGCCCGCCCGAGGAACAGCACGCCCGCACCGATCACCGCCATGAGCGTGAGCCCGTACGAGAGGTAGCAGGTCAGGCCGAAGAGGAGGCCGGAGGTGAAGGCGGCGGCTCTGGTCCGGGGGCCCTTCGGTGAGGTGACGGCGAGCGCGAGCGCCGCGATCGACCAGGCGGCGACCGCGGCGAAGTACGCGTCGGCCGACGTGCCCATCCACACCGCCGCCGGTGCGAGCACCAGGAACGGCGCCGCGCGCCGCGCCGACTCCTCGTCGGCGACCCTGCGCACGGTCACCAGTACGGCGACACAGGCCGTGGCGCCGACCGTGATGCACCACGCCCCGGCCCAGCCGCCGCCGCTCAGCCCGATCCGGTCGAGGAGGACGAAGGTGAGGGAGGCGGCGGGCGGATGTCCGGCCACATGGGGCGGCCAGTGGTCCGGGGAGTCGAGCGGGATGTGGCGGGTGAAGTCGCGCAGCGTCGCCGGGATGTCGTGGAAGCGGTCGATGACCTGGAGGTACTCGTAACGGGTGGTGAGCCGGACGGCCACGCCCCGGTGCCATCCGTCGATCAGGGCCAGCGACCAGATCCAGGCCATGGCACCCGCCCAGGAGGCGCCCAGCAGCGCGCGCCAGGGCAGGCGCGCCGCGAGGACGGGGCCGTACGCCACGACCCCGAGCGCGACCGTCACGGCGGCCGGAGTGCCGGGGCCGACATGCGGTTCCCAACTCGCCCACAGTGGGGGCCAGTTAGCGAACAGGGTGTGGTCGGTCTCCTCGATGTGGCGGCCGATCAGCACGGCGGCGAGGACGAGGAGCAGGGCGGCCGACGCCGAGAGCAGGTCACGTGAGGTCAGGTCGCGCAGAGGGGAGCGGATCACATGGGAACGCTAGGGCGGCAGAAGGCGTCCCGGGCCTCCTGCCTTGCGGACGTCAGCGTTTCGTCATGGTTCGCGGGCCCTGCCGGGGGCCCTTTCCTGCCTACGGTCGGGCCATGCGCGACCACTCCCCAAGGCACTTCCCCACGCTTCCCACCTCACCCGGTTTCTGGCGCAGTCCGCTGCGCGGTCCCTGGTTCACCTCGGTACTCGGCCTCGTCCTGCTCGTCGGCATCACCGTGCTGTTCGTGACGGGCCTGCTGTCCTACGCCGCCTACAACCCCGGTCTGTCGCCGGTGAACGACAAGACCCCGGACAAGGGCATCCTCGGCTTCTACCTCTTCGCGTGGCCCACCGGTCCGCACTGGCTCTACCGGCTCACCCAAGGCGTGCACGTCACGCTCGGCGTCACCCTGATCCCCGTGCTGCTCGCCAAGTTGTGGTCGGTGGTGCCGAAGCTGTTCGCGCTGCCGCCGGCCCGTTCGTTCACGCACGCGCTGGAGCGGATCTCGTTGCTGCTGCTGGTCGGGGGCGCGCTGTTCGAGTTCGTGACCGGCGTGCTCAACGTCCAGCTCGACTACCTCTTCCCGGGATCCTTCTATCCGCTCCACTTCTACGGCGCCTGGGTGTTCTTCGCCGCGTTCGTCACCCACGCCGTACTGAAGACGCCGGCCGCCGTACGGAACGTACGCCGCATGCGGCAGGGCCAGGAGGCATCGGACGGAGGGGAGTTGGTCTCTCCCCGGCCCGATCCCGCGACCGTCTCCCGGCGCGGGGCGCTGTGGTTCGTCGGCGGCGGGTCCCTGCTGCTGTTCGGGACGACGGCGGGGCGGAGCTTCGACGGACCGCTGCGGCACACGGCCCTCCTCGCACCGCACGGCGGAGCCGATCCGGGCAGCGGCCCGAACGGCTTCCAGATCAACAAGACGGCCGCCTACGCGGGCATCGACACCGCGGAGACGAGCGACGACGCATGGCGACTCGTCGTCACGGGACGCACGGGCACGGTCCGGCTGAGCCGGGGTGATTTGCTCCAACTGCCGCAGCACAGTGCGGCGTTGCCCATCGCGTGTGTGGAAGGCTGGTCGACCTCGGACCAGTGGTGGCGCGGTGTGCGGCTGCGTGACCTCGCGGCGCTCGTCGGCCACGACCACGATCCGCCGGACGTCCTCGTCGAGTCCCTTCAGCGGCACGGTTCCTTCCGCCGCGCGGCCCTGCGCGCCAACCAGGTGGCGGACCCGAGCTCCCTGCTCGCCCTGCAGGTCAACGGCGAGGACCTGAGCCCGGACCACGGTTACCCGGCACGGATCGTCGTGCCCGCCGCGCCCGGTGTGCTGAACACGAAATGGGTGGCCCGTATGACGTTCGGAGACCTGTGATGAGGAAGCCGCCCGAGGGGACCGTGCAACTCCTGCTGCTCGCCTGCTCGTTCGCCCTCGCGGGCTATGCCGGTGTACGGCTGTTGGGCGACGACTGGCTCGGGGTGACCCTGTGGTTCGTGGGGGCGGCCCTGCTGCACGATCTGGTGCTGCTGCCGTTGTACGCGGTGGCGGACCGCGGGGTCGTCCGGGTGTTCGGCGCGATGGGCCACCGGGAGCGGGCGATGTACGTCCGTGTCCCGGCGGCCCTGTCCGCGCTGCTCCTGCTGGTCTGGTTCCCGCTGATCGGCGGTCAGGTGGACCGGCGGTACCGGATGGCGACGGGGCTGTCGGCGGACGGCTTCCTCGGCCGCTGGCTGCTGATCACGGCCGTCCTCTTCGCCGGGTCGGCGCTGCTCTTCCTGCTGCGCCTGAGGCTGCGGCTGCGCAGGGCGACGAAGGACCGTCCGCCGGTCGTCCACTGATCGACGGCGCTCCAGCCCGCGCGCGTCGCGTACCGGATCAGGGCGCGTGTCCCGATCCGGGCCCAGGGGAACGGCGTGCACGGTGTGCCGGGAGTGCCGGCAGAGCCGAGAGAGCCGGGTGTGCCGGGAGCGTCGGCGTCGCGCGCGTCCGTGATGTGGACACGGACGCGCTCGTCGACGTCCATCGGCACGGTCTCGGCGATCAGCAGCCCGGCCGGGATCAGCAGATCGGTCAGCCGGGCGAGGAGCGCGCGCGGATCGCCGCCGATGCCGATGTTGCCGTCGACGAGGAGTGCGGTGTCCCACCGGCCCTCGGCGGGGAGCGGCTCGAAGACCGAACGGCGCAGGGCGGGGCCGCCGAGCCGCGTGGTCCGGCCGACGGCCGCCGCGCTGACGTCGATACCGAGGACACGCCGTCCCTGCCCGGCGAGTTCCGCGACGAGTCGGCCCGGGCCGCAGCCGATGTCCAGCACGGAACCCTCGCACCGGCCGAGGATCTCCAGGTCGACCGCGTCGGCGCGGGCACACCAGCGTTCCACCTCCAACGGCAGCAGCCAGCCGTCGGCCCGCCGCAGGAAGAGCGGACCTCGGCCGGTGCGCAGCGCACGGGTGTACGGGTCGGCGCCGGCCCACGCGGGCTGGGCGGGCGGTGGGACCAGGGCCCCTACCGCGGAGTCGTGCGCCGGGAAGTCGTCCATCGGGAAGTGATCCATCGGGGGTTCGTCCACCGGGGATTCGTCCAGGGGTCGGTTCATCGTCCGGCGACCGCCGTGAGACCGGCGAGACGGGCGGCGAAGCGGCCCCGTGGCGCGAGCGCGGCGACCGCCTCGGCGTCGGCGGCCGTGTCGACGTCCCGCAGCGGCGGCAGGTCGCGTACGCGCAGCCCGGCGGCGACGAGCCGGCCCCGCTGCACGGCCCCGGTGGCGGGCGTCGACATCGGCACCCCGCGCAGCAGCCGCGGATCGGGTTCGGCCAGCCCCAGCGCCCAGAAACCGCCGTCCTCGGCCGGGCCGAAGACGGCGTCGCAGCGGGTGAGGTCCACGCTGAGCAGGGCCGGTGTCACCTGGGGCGTGTCCATTCCGATGAGCAGCGTCGGTCCGGCACAGTCGGCGAACGCCGCGGCCAGCCGCTCGTCGAGACCGCCTTCGCACTGCGGTACGACGTCGAAGCCGGGCGGCAGCCACGGGCCCGGCGCCCCTTCCAGGACGAGCACCCGGCGGGTGGCGGGCGTGGCGGCCACAGCGTACAGCGTGTCGGCGAGCGAGGCCTCCGCGAGGGCGGCGGCCTCCGCGGGGGTGAACGGCGGAGTGAGCCGGGTCTTGACCCGCCCCGGCCGCGGCTCCTTGGCGATGACGAGCAGTGTGGTCATCGGGGGGTGCCTCCTTGGGCGGCCGGGGCCGAGTCCTGGGTGTGGGCATCTACCGGCGCTGGGACTGCGGCCGGGGGAGAGGGCGCGGGTTCGGCCAGCACGCGGCTCATGTCCCGGACGGCCTGCCAGGTGCCGAGCCAGGTGCCGGTCACCTTGGAGGAGCCCGTACGGGGCAGATAGGGCACGTCGTGCTCGGCGATCCGCCAGCCTGCGTCGGTGGCGCGCACGACCATCTGGAGCGGATAGCCGCTGCGTCGGTCGGTGAGCGCGAGGGCCAGCAGGGGCTCGCGGCGGGCGGCGCGCAGGGGGCCGAGGTCGTGCAGCCGGAGCCCGGTGCGGCGGCGCAGCAGCCGGGCGAGCGCGAGGTTGCCGGCCCGGGCGTGGGCGGGCCAGGCGGACCGGCTGCGCGGACGGCGTCTGCCCAGCACCAAGTCGGCCTCACCTGAGCGGACTTCACGTACGAAGGGGATGAGGAGCGACGGGTCGAGCGAGGCGTCGCAGTCGCAGAAGCAGACGATGTCGGCGGTGGCGGCGGCGAGCCCCGCGTGGCAGGCGGCTCCGAAACCGCGGCGCGGCTCGTGGACCACGCGCGCGCCGAGAGCACGGGCGACGTCGGCCGAGCCGTCGGTGGAGCCGTTGTCCACGACGAGGGCCCGCCAGCCGGGCGGGATACGCGCGAGGACCCAGGGCAGGGCTTCGGCCTCGTCCAGGCACGGGAGGATCACGTCGACAGGAGGTGGGGCGGGAGGGGTTGTCACGCCTTTCACCCTACGAACGCGAAATGGGCATTTCGGGCATCGGGTCCTTACGAAACAGGGACGTCCGGGCCAGGGGGCGGCACGGCGGGCGGCGCGGTGCGAGGCTTGGCGCATGTACCAGCAGCACGAACCGACACCGGCTCCTCGCGCAGCCCCTCAGGGCGCCCGCATCCTGGTCGTCGACGACGACCCCACCGTGGCCGAGGTCGTCTCCGGATACCTCGACCGTGCCGGATACGGCGTCGACCGGGCCGGCGACGGCCCCGACGCGCTCGCGCGCGCCGCCGCGCACTGGCCCGACCTCGTGGTCCTGGACCTGATGCTGCCCGGCATGGACGGTCTGGAGGTGTGCCGGCGGCTGCGCGAGCGCGGACCGGTCCCCGTCATCATGCTCACCGCCCGTGGCGACGAGGACGACCGCATCATGGGCCTCGAAGTGGGCGCGGACGACTACGTCACCAAGCCGTTCAGTCCGCGCGAACTGGTGCTGCGGGTGGAGTCGGTGCTGCGCCGCACCCGGCCCGCCGTCGCCGCCCGGCCACTGAGCGCGGCCGGGCTGACCGTCGATCCCACCGCGCGCCGGGCCTCCAAGCAGGGCACGGAACTCGCCCTCACGCTCCGGGAGTTCGACCTGCTGTCCTTCCTCCTGCGCCACCCGGGCCGCGCGTTCGCCCGGGAGGATCTGATGCGCGAGGTGTGGGGGTGGGACTTCGGGGACCTGTCGACCGTGACCGTCCACGTCAGGCGGCTGCGCGGCAAGGTCGAGGACGATCCGGCGCGGCCCCGGCTGATCCAGACGGTCTGGGGCGTCGGCTACCGCTTCGACCCCACCGGCGACGCCTCCGACCCGACGGGCGACGCTCCCGACCTGACCGGCGATGCACCCGACCTGACCGGCGAGGCTCCGGACGCCCCCGCCGATGCCCCCGGTCCCAGCGCCGACGGCGGCCGCCAGGAAGAGGCCGGCCATGCGTGACATGCTGCTGATCGCCCTGTACGCCTTCGCGGGCGCCGCCGCCGCGGGGCTGGCCGGAGCGGCGGCGCTGCGCCTGATCCGGCGCCGCTCGCTCACCGTGTCCCTCGCCGTGGTGGCCGCCGTGGCCGTGACCGCGATGCTCGCCGGAACGCTGGCCGTGGCGCAGGCGATGTTCCTCTCCGCGCACGATCTGAGCGTGGTCACCACGGTCGTCGCGATGGCGGCCGTCGTCTCCATGGTCACCGCGCTGCTGCTCGGCCGCTGGGTCGTCGCCCGCAGCCGCGAACTCGCCTTCGCCGCCCGGTCCTTCGGCGACGGCGGCGACTTCACCGCCCCCGACGCCCCGGCCACCGCCGAACTCGCCGCGGTCAGCCGCGAACTGGCCGCCACCAGCGCCAGACTCGCCGAGTCCCGGATGCGCGAACGCGCCCTGGAGTCCTCCCGCCGCGAACTCGTCGCCTGGATCTCGCACGACCTGCGCACCCCGCTCGCCGGGCTGCGCGCGATGTCGGAGGCGCTGGAGGACGGCGTGGCCGCCGACCCCCAGCGCTATCTGCGCCAGATCCGTACCGAGGTCGACCACCTCAACGACATGGTCGGCGACCTCTTCGAACTCTCCCGCATACACGCCGGCACGCTCGCGCTGTCCCTGTCCCGCATGTCGCTGTACGACCTGGTCAGCGACGCCCTCGCCGGAGCGGACCCGCTCGCCCGCCGGCACGGGGTACGGCTGGTGGGCGACCTCGTCGAACCGGTGCCGGTCGAGGTGGACGGCAAGGAGATGAGCCGGGTCCTCGGCAACCTCCTGGTCAACGCGATCCGGCGCACCCCGGCCGACGGCACGGTCGCGGTGGCCGCCGCCCGCTCGGCCGACGGAGTCGTCCTGTCCGTCAGCGACGGCTGCGGAGGCATCCCCGAGCAGGACCTCCCGCGCGTCTTCGACACGGGCTGGCGGGGCTCCGACGCACGCACGCCCCCGGCCGGGGCCGGCCTCGGACTCGCCATCGTCCAGGGGATCGTCGAGGCCCATCAGGGCCGCGCCACCGTACGCAACATCTCCGGCGGCTGCCGCTTCGAGGTGACCCTGCCCGCGGCGGCCGGTACCTGAGAGCGGGCCCCGACACGCCCCGTTGAAAGGCCACTTGAGCATGGGGCTCACTCACCCCGCAGACGCGCCACCGCGAACTCCCGCATCCCTTCCAAGAATCCGACGCCGGGCTTCCACCCCAGCTCGGTCCGCAGCCGGGACGAGTCCGCGGTGATGTGCCGGACGTCCCCCAGCCGGAACTCCCCGGTCACCACGGGCTCGGGCCCGCCGTACGCGTCGGCCAGCGCCCGCGCCATCTCACCGACCGTGTGCGGCTCCCCGCTCCCCACGTTGTACGCCGTGAGCGCGCCGCCCGCCGTATCCGCCTCCAGCGCCGCCGCATTGGCCGCCGCCACGTCCCGTACATGCACGAAGTCCCGCCGCTGACCGCCGTCCTCGAAGACCCGGGGAGCCTCACCGCGGGCGAGCGCGGAACGGAAGAAGGACGCGACACCGGCGTACGGGGTGTCGCGCGGCATGCCGGGCCCGTAGACGTTGTGGTACCTCAGTGAGACCGCCGTACCGTCCGTCGACCGTGCCCACGCGGCGGCCAGGTGTTCCTGCGCGAGCTTGGTCGTCGCGTACACGTTGCGGGGGTCGGCCGGGGCGTCCTCGCCGACGAGACCGGGCAGCAGGTCCGCGTCGCAGGACGGGCACCGCGGCTCGAACCGGCCCGCCGCCAGATCGGCGGCCGACCGCGGCCCGGGGCGCACCCCGCCGTGCCGCGCACAGGAGTACCGGCCCTCCCCGTACACCACCATCGACCCGGCCAGCACGAGCCGCCGCACCCCGGCCCCGGCCATCGCCGCCAGGAGCACGGCGGTGCCGAGGTCGTTGTGGGAGACGTACTCGGCGGCGTCCGCGACCCCCTTGCCCAGGCCGACCATGGCCGCCTGGTGGCAGACCGCGTCGACCCCGGAGAGGGCCGCCGACACCGCGTCGCGATCGCGGACGTCACCGCCGCCCGCGCCTCGTGCGGCTCGTGCGTCGAACACCACGGGCTCGTGCCCGCCCGCCCGCAGCGCCTCGACGACATGGGACCCGATGAACCCGGCACCGCCGGTGACCAGTACACGCATGCGCCGAACCCTAGGTCCGTTCCCCGCGCCGGAGCAGGGGTACGCGCCCCATGTCACCGGTCCGTAAGAGGTCGCTCCCGGTCGGCCGCGGCGTCGGTGTAGCGGCGGGCCAACTGTGCGAACGCGTCCTTGAGTTCTGCCGGGCCCACGACCTCGATGTCGGTGTCGAAGCGGCCGATGGTGGCGGCCAGGCCGACCCAGGACCACGAGCCGAGAGTGACCCTGCACCGCTCCGGTCCGAGCGCCTCGACGACTCCGTCGTGCACGTGCTGGGCCACGGCGGAGGCGGGCTTGGCGAGGATCACCTCGCCGCGGCAGGGCCAGTCACCGGAGCCGTCGGAACCGCGGAACCTGGCGGCCACGAAGGCGGCCACGTCACCGCCGGGCAGCTCGCGCGGGACGAAGCGGGGGCCGGTGGGGACGCGCGGGGTCATCCGGTCGGCGCGGAAGGTCCGCCAGTCCTCGCGGTCCAGGTCCCAGGCGACGAGATACCAGCGTCCGCCCCAGGTGACCAGGTGATGGGGCTCGACCCTGCGCGGGGGTGCCGGGGACGCCGGAGCCGTCGCGGCCGCCGGGGTGTAGTCGAAGCGCAGTACCTCACAGGCGTGGACGGTGGCGCCGAGCGTCAGAAGCACACCGCTGTCGAGCTGCGGCGCCCGACGGGACGCGGGCCGCTCGACGGCGGTGACCTGCAGGGTGTCGATCCGGCGGCGCAGTCGGGCGGGCATGACCTGCCGCACGGTGGCCAGCGCGCGCACCGACGCCTCCCCGATCCCGGCACCGGAGACGGTCGCGATCTGGAGGGCGACGGCGAGGGCCACGGCCTGCTCGTCGTCGAACAGCAGCGGCGGCAGCTCCGTACCGGCGTCGAGGCGGTATCCGCCGTCCGGCCCCTTGAAGGCCACGATCGGGTAGCCGAGTTCGCGCAGGCGGTCGACATCGCGGCGCACGGTGCGCGGGCTGATGTCCAGCCGCTCGGCCAGCAGCCCTCCGGGCCAGTCCCGGCGCGCCTGGAGCAGCGAGAGCAGGGACAGCAGTCGCGCTGATGTTTTCGGCATGGCTCCATGGTGCACGCAGTAGCGGACACTCCCTGACCGCTTCCCCTGAGATTGTCTTCCTGTGCCCGACGGAGACAGCCGGAGCGCGAACCGCGACGAGAAGAAGGACCCGATCACCATGACCGATGTGACCGCCACGACCGCACCCCGGCCCGCCCTCGACCCCGAGCGGAGCGACCTGCTCGCCGAACTCGCGACCGTCCGGGCCGCGCTGACCGCCACGGCCCGCGATCTCAGTGACGAACAGGCCGGCCAGAGCCCGACGGTCAGCACGCTGTCCCTGGCCGGGCTGATCAAGCATGTGGCGGCCATCGAGGAGAGCTGGCTGCGCTTCGTGATCGAGGGCCCGTCGGCGATGAGCTTCGACCTGCCGGACGGTGTCACCTGGGCCGACTTCGCGGCCGGTACCGCACGCGAGTTCCCGCAGTGGGCGATCGACCACCAGAACAACTTCCGGATGCTGCCCGGCGAGACGCTGGCCGGGATCGTCGAACGGTACGAGCAGGTGGCCGCCAGGACCGAGGAGGTCGTCGCCGGACTGCCCGACCTGTCCGTGACGCACCCGCTGCCCGAGGCGCCCTGGAACGAGCCGGGGTCGACGCACAGCGCCCGCCGGGTGCTGATGCACGTCATCGCGGAGACCGCCCAGCACGCCGGCCACGCGGACATCCTGCGCGAGTCGCTCGACGGCCAGAAGTCGACCTGAGCGGTGGGCACCTCGACCGTTCTCGGCACCCGGGCGCTCAACCGCGCGACGCTGGCCCGGCAGCTGCTGCTCGACCGCGCCGGTCTGCCGGTCCTCGACACGGTCGCCCACCTCGGCGGTCTGCAGGCTCAGGAGCCGCAGGAGCCGTTCGTCGGGCTCTGGTCCAGGCTCGGCGCGTTCGACCCGTCGGCGCTCTCGGACCTGCTGACCGGGCGGGAGGTCGTGCGCACCCACCTCATGCGCCGGACCGTCCACCTCGTCACCGCCGACGACGCCCTGGCATGGCGGGGCCGCCACACGGCCATGCTGCGCCAGCGGGTGCTCGGGACCTACCGCCGTGAGCTCGCCGGGGTGGACCTCGACGAGCTCGCGGCGGCCGGCCGGGCCGTCATGGCCGACGGCGAGCCCCGCACGATGACGGAGCTGGCGCGGGCGGTCGGCGACCGCTGGCCGGACCCGGGGCCGAGGGCACTGGGTGAGATGCTGATCGCCGCCCTCGTCCCGATGGCGCAGCTCCCGCCGCGCGGGCTCTGGCGGACGAGAGCGGGGGTGCGCAACGCGACGCTCGCCTCCTGGCTGGGGCGCGAGGCCGACGCCCCGGACGGGGACGGCTCCGACCCGGTGGGCCAGGCGCTGGTCCGCCGCTATCTGGCCGCGTTCGGCCCCGCCGCCTCGGCCGATCTGCGCGCCTGGTGCGGCCTCGCGGGTCTGCCCGCCGCGATCGCGGCCGTACGCGGGGAGCTGGTCGCCTTCCGTGACGAACGGGGCCGGGAACTGCTGGACCTGCCCGACGCGCCCCGACCCGACCCGGACACACCGGCCCCGGTGCGGTTCCTGCCGGCGTTCGACAACGCGATCCTCGGCTACCACGACCGCGGCCGGATCATCGACGACGCACACCGCGGTCTGTCGGTCGCCGGTGAGCGCGTCGTACTGGTGGACGGCAGGGTCGCCGCGACCTGGACCGTCGGCAAGGACGCCACCGTGACGGTCACCCCGCTGCACGGCCTCTCCCGGACCGACCGCACCGCGGTGGCCGACGAGGGGGAGGCGCTGGCCGCGTTCCTGTCCGACGGCGACAGCCACGACATCCGCATCGCGGAGCCCGCCCACTGACCGGCCCATTGATCAGACCACCGATCCGGCCGCTGAACAGACCGAGGGGTGGGCCCGGCGCCAAGAGCGCCGGGCCCACCCCTTAGCCGTTCGTTCCGCCGCGGCGGAACACGGAACATCAGTCCGTGCCGAACTCCATCGCCGCGCGGTCCAGCAGCTCGTCGTCCTCGGAGACCTCGCCGCGGGAGGCGATGGCCTCGGCGCCGCCCTGCGGCATCTCCGGCATGCTGCCGATCAGCCCGGTCGAGGCCGCCTGGGCGGCACCGATGGAGGGGCTGCCGGTGCCGATCAGACCGAGCCCGGCGTACTGCTCCAGCTTGGCGCGCGAGTCCGCGATGTCGAGGTTGCGCATGGTGAGCTGGCCGATCCGGTCCACCGGGCCGAACGCCGAGTCCTCGGTGCGCTCCATGGACAGCTTGTCCGGGTGGTAGCTGAACGCCGGGCCGCGGGTGTCGAGGATCGAGTAGTCCTCGCCGCGCCGCAGCCGCAGGGTCACCTCGCCGGTGATGGCCGCGCCGACCCAGCGCTGCAGCGACTCCCGCACCATCAGGGCCTGCGGGTCCAGCCAGCGGCCCTCGTACATCAGCCGGCCGAGGCGCCGTCCCTCGTTGTAGTACTGGGCGATCGTGTCCTCGTTGTGGATCGCGTTGACCAGGCGCTCGTACGCGGCGTGCAGCAGGGCCATGCCCGGCGCCTCGTAGATACCGCGGCTCTTGGCCTCGATGATCCGGTTCTCGATCTGGTCGGACATGCCCATGCCGTGGCGGCCGCCGATGGCGTTGGCCTCCATCACCAGATCGACGGCGGAGGCGAACTCCTTGCCGTTGATCGTGACCGGGCGGCCCTGGTCGAAGCCGATCGTCACGTCCTCGGTGGCGATCTCGACCTCGGGGTCCCAGAACCGGACGCCCATGATCGGCTCCACGGTCTCGACGCCCGTGTCCAGGTGCTCCAGGGTCTTGGCCTCGTGGGTGGCGCCCCAGATGTTGGCGTCGGTGGAGTACGCCTTCTCCGTGCTGTCGCGGTACGGCAGGTCGTGCGCGACCAGCCACTCCGACATCTCCTTGCGGCCGCCGAGCTCGGTCACGAAGTCCGCGTCCAGCCAGGGCTTGTAGATCCGCAGATGCGGGTTGGCGAGCAGCCCGTACCGGTAGAACCGCTCGATGTCGTTGCCCTTGAAGGTCGAGCCGTCGCCCCAGATCTGGACGTCGTCCTCAAGCATCGCCCGGACCAGCAGGGTGCCGGTGACGGCACGGCCCAGCGGCGTGGTGTTGAAGTAGGCACGCCCGCCGGAGCGGATGTGGAACGCCCCGCAGGTGAGCGCGGCGAGTCCCTCCTCGACCAGCGCGGCACGGCAGTCGACGAGACGCGCGAGTTCGGCACCGTAGGCCTTGGCGCGGCCGGGCACCGAGGCGATGTCGGGTTCGTCGTACTGGCCGATGTCGGCGGTGTAGGTGCACGGAACGGCGCCCTTGTCGCGCATCCACGCGACCGCGACCGAGGTGTCGAGTCCGCCGGAGAAGGCGATACCGACGCGCTCGCCGGCGGGAAGGGAGGTAAGGACCTTAGACATAGGAAGATTATGCATCACTTCGCATGAACATGCAACGAGGGGTCGAACGGCGGGCACGGGCCCGTGGACACCCACCGCTGACGGCCGCCGACCGCGGTAATTCCGAGCCGCGCGGAACGGGCGTTGGTACGATCCGGTGCCGCCCGGCGCGGCCGAACGGGTGAACCTGTGGAGGGGGAGGTGCGGGGCGGGATGGAGTACTTCTTCTACTGCCGTGACCGGCCCGGATCCATGCCGCTGCGGTGGGAGCTGAACGAGGCGCACTGGGCGTTCATGGACCGGTACGCCGAGGAGATGATCGCGCGCGGTCCCACGCTCGGCCCCGACGGCGAGACGGCGACCGGCAGCCTGCACATCGTCGACCTCCCCGACGCGGCCGCCGCGCACGGGTTCGCGTTCGACGAACCCAACTACAAGGCCGGTGTCTACGAGGACGTCCTGATCCGCCGCTGGAAGAACACCCTCGGCCGCACGATGTGGCAGTACGGGACCGGGACGGCCGGATACCGGCGCTTCCTCGTCGTCGCGCACGCGGTGCCCGGCCGGACCGCGGCCCGCGACGCCCTGGAGGCGGAGCACCACCGTCATCTCGACCGCGAGCACCGTGAGCGCCTCATCGCGTACGGCCCGCTGCTCTCCCAGGACGGCACCGACTGGATGGGCACGGCCCTGCTGGTCGAACTGCCGGACCGGGACGCCGCCGAGGCCATGATGGCGGACGAACCGTACGCCCGCGGCGGGCTGTACCGGAGCGTCGAGATCCACGACTGGCGGTTCGGCGGGCGCCCGGCCGCCGAGTGAGGCGCCCCGGCGCCCGCCTCCCGGCCGGGTTCAGGGACGGCGCGGGCGGAAGCCGCCGCGCAGACGGGTGCGTACGGACTGCTGGAGCAGGCCGAGGGCGAACGACTGCAGCAGGCCGCACGCGACCATCCCGGCCGTGTTGAACGCGACCGACGCCCTGGTGTCGAGGACCGGGTCGAGCCAGATGTCCGCCACCGTCACCAGTCCGGAGGCGGGCGCGGTGAAGAGCGCGGGCCACACCCAGATCAGCCCGGGATCCTCGGCGAACCTCGTGACGGCCGAAGCGACCACGATCGACCCGCCCACGACGGTCAGGTAGACCGCCGACGCGGGATTGGCGAAGGTCAGACGGGTGACGGTACGCGTGTTCATGAGTCCTCCCCCAGGACGTGGAACGCGAATCCGTCCTCATGGTCCGGCGGAGGCACGGCTTCGTCCTGGGTACGCGTACTCAGGACGAAGGACAGCGGGGGAGCCGAGGAGGCACCCCCGCCGAACCGGGCCGGCTCAGGTGCTGGGCCTGAGCCACGGCAGGGGATCGGTGTAGAACCCGTCGAGAACCACCTCGAAGTGCAGATGGGGGCCGGTGGACAGACCGGTCGAGCCGACCAGCCCGACCGGCGTCCCGACCTCCACCGCCTGGCCGACGGACACCTGGAGGGCCAGCAGATGGCTGTACGTCGTCTCCAGCCGCTTGCCGTCGATGGTCCCGTGGTCGATCACCACGCGGTTGCCGTACGCCTTGGTCATCGCCGCGAACACGACCTGGCCCTTCGACGCGGCGGAGACCTGCGCCCCCTGGGGCGAGGCGAAGTCGACCCCCGTGTGCAGTTTCGTCACGCCGGTCAGCGGGTGTTCGCGCGATCCGAAGGGCGAGGTGACGGTGAGGTTGCCGACCGGCGCGGCCAGTACGGCGCCCGGCACCTGGTTCACGGCGCCGCCGGAACTCTCCCGGTCGACCGACTTGTAGCGCGAGGACAGCGACTTCACCTCGTCGATGTAGGCCTCCGCGTCGGCCGGCACGCGTCCCGCCTTCACCACGGCGTCCGTACCCGAGGCGTACGCGGCGAGGGTGAGGTTCACCAGGTCCCCGCTGACGGTTCCCTCGGTCCTGAGGTCGGTCACCTTCTCGGCGAGGGAGCAGTCCTGCCGGCCGAGCGCCATCATGGCGTCCGCCGGATCGCGGGGGGAGGAGCGGCCGTTGCCGTCGTCGTCCTTGCCCCACTTCTTCCACTGGGCGTCCGTGAACGCGGCGATGCCCTTCTCGCCCGACAGCTCTCCCGTGTCGTTGCTCCAGCCGGAGAGCCGGTCGATCTGGGCGGCGAGCACCGACGGCTTGACGACCGTGCAGTCCGCGACGGCCTTGCGGAGCCACGGGATGTACGAGGCGTCCACGTTGGTCTTGGCGGTCTGTTCGGGGCCGGGACCCTGGGGCCAGGCGTCGTCGAGACCGCCGTTGTAGGCCAGGAAGCCGGCCACCCCGATCAGGGCCACCAGTCCCGGCAGGACGAGCAGGGTGAACGGCCCGGGGCCGCGACGAGCACGCTTGGGTTTCTGTTTCCGTGGCTCCTCGACCGGCTCCGCGGCCACTTCTGCGACCGCTTCCCCGTCCGCTTCTCCGGCTTCTGCTCCGACTGCTGGTTCTGCCGCTTCCCCGACCGTGTCCTCGGCCTCGCTCCCGCCGGCCGGCGCCGTGCGGGTCCCGGCCGTCCCCGTTTCGTCCAACCGGCCGTCAATCACCGGCGAACTCCCCCTGCGCCGCGCCGAGTTCCGCGGCGATCGCTGTGGTCATGATGCTCACGCGCACGAGATTAACGTGCCGCCCCGTGGGTATCACGAGGCGCGGAGGCACACGCGCCTGCCCGAACGGGCAGACCTTCCGGGGTCAGCGCGCCGACACCTTGGTCAGCTCGTCGAGTTCGGCCGCGAAGAACAGCGCGGGGTCGAACTCCATGCCGGTGAAGTGGCCCGCGAGTTCCAGGGACAGCAGGCCGTGCAGCCGGGTCCAGAAGGTCAGCGCCCGGTGCAGGGCCGCGGGCTCGGCGGGGTGGTCGCCCGCCCATCGCCGGTGCTCTTCGAGGTGTGAACCGAAGGGCGTGGCCGGGGAGTCCGACGGCAGAGCGACGCAGGCGTCGAGCAGGGTCTCCATGATCTCGCGCACGATCCCGGTGACGTCGTCGGGCGCGTGGTAGCCGGGCACGGGCGTGCCGTAGACGAGGAAGTAGCGGTGCGGGTCCTGAAGGGCCCAGTCGCGCAGGGCGTGCGCCAGCGCGGACACGTCGGGGCCGGCGGCGGCGGTCGCACGGAAGGTGTCGGCGAGGCTGCGGTACGCGTCCCGGATCAGCTCGGTGATCAGTTCGTCGCGGTTGGCGAAGTACCGGTAGAGCGCGGGTCCGCTCATGCCCATCCGCTTGGCGATCGCGTTGAGGGAGAGCGCGGAGGCCCCCGCCGCGGCGAGCTGTTCCCAGGCGTGCGCCTTGACCTCCGCGCGCACCTGGGCGCGGTAGCGCTCGCGCGGGGTCCCGGTGCCCGTGTCCGTCATGGCCTACCGCCTTCCGTCTCTGTCTCCAGCTGTGTCTGCGCATCGTATTTAGTTAGAGGCTATCACCAACGTTATTGACTCTATCCATCTGTTTGCGTTACAACTTCTAACGAACGCGAGAATCACTCAACCGAGTGCAGCGCGGTGCGGTGCAGTCGAGTGCGATGCGATGGAGGTCGTCATGAACGCCGAAGGACTCGTCGAGGTCGTCCTGCCGGGCAAGGTGGCTCCGGAGGGACTTCAGATCAGGCGCGGAGCCGTCCCCGTCGCGGGTCCCGGCCAGGTCCTGATCCGGATGGAGGCGACCGGGGTCTCCTTCGCCGAACAGCAGATGCGCCGGGGCCGCTACTACGACCAGCCGCCGTTCCCCTTCGTGCCCGGCTACGACCTGGTCGGGACGGTGCTGGCCACGGGCGAGGGCGTCGAGCCGGGCCTGGCCGGCACCCGCGTGGCGGCCCTGCTGAAGGTCGGCGGCTGGTCCACCCACGTCCTCGTCGACGCGGCCGACGTGATGGAGGTGCCCGACGGGATCGGCGCGGCGCAGGCGGAGACCCTGGTGGTCAACGGCATCACCGCCTGGCAGATGCTCCACCGCAAGGCACGCGTCCGCGCGGGCCGGACCATCCTGGTGCACGGGGCCAACGGCGGCGTCGGCTCGGTCCTCGTCCAGCTCGCCCGGGCCGCGGGCGTGAAGGTGATCGGCACGGCGTCCGCGCGCCACCACGAGGCGCTCCTCGCCCAGGGCGTCGTCCCCGTCGACTACCGCACGGAGGATGTCGCCGCGCGTGTCAGGCAACTCGCCCCCGGCGGGGTGGACGCCGTCTTCGACCACATCGGCGGACGGGGCGTCGTCGACTCCTGGCGCCTCCTCGCACCCGGCGGGACGCTCGTCGCCTACGGCAGCGCCTCCACCCGGGACGACGAGGGCTCCAAGCAGTGGCCGGTGTTCAAGCTGCTCGGCCGGGTGTGGCTGTGGAACACCCTGCCCAACCGCCGCCGCGCCTACTTCTTCAATGTCTGGGCCGGTCGGGCCCTGGCCAGGAACCGGTTCCGTGCCCGGCTGCGCGCAGACCTCGCCCAGGTCTTCGCTGCGTACCGGCGCGGGGAGGTCACGGCCCGGATCGCCGCCCAACTCCCGCTCGTCCAGGCCGCCGAGGCCCTGCGCCTGGCCGAATCCGGCACCGTCGCCGGCAAGGTCGTACTGAACCCGTAGGCGGCCCGGCCCAGGCCCGCGGCAGGGACCGGCCGGGCCGTGGGTCCGGGCCCCTCAGGAGGGGACGGCGCCGTCGGTCTGCGGTTCCTGGGTGTCCGGTTCCTCCGGTGGCTCGCTGAGCTGCTCGCGCAGGTAGTTCCAGAACACGGCGATCATCGCGGCGACCGGGACGGCGAGCAGGCTGCCCACCACGCCCGCCAGACTGCCGCCGAGCGTCACCGCCAGCAGGATCACCGCCGCGTGCAGTCCGAGCCCACGGCTCTGGATCATGGGCTGGAAGACGTTCCCCTCCAACTGCTGCACGGCGAGGATGATCGCCAGCACGATCAGCGCGTCCGTCAGCCCGTTCGAGACCAGGGCGATGAGCACCGCGACGAAGCCGGCGAACAGGGCGCCCACGATCGGCACGAACGCCGAGACGAAGGTCAGCACCGCCAGCGGGAGCACCAGCGGCACGCCCACGACCCACAGGCCGATCCCGATGAAGACCGCGTCGAGCAGACCGACCGCCGCCTGTGACCGTACGAACGATCCCAGGGTGTCCCAGGTGCGCGAGGCCACGGTCGGGACGTCGACGGCGAGCCGGCCGGGCAGCTGACGGGCGAGCCATGGCAGGAACCGCGGGCCGTCCTTGAGGAAGAAGAACATCAGGAACAGCGCCAGGACGGCGGTGACCAGACCGTCGACCACGGCGCTCACGCCCGAGACGACCGTGCCGACCACACTCCCGGCGCTCTTCTGGAAACGCTCGACCGCACTGTCCACGGCACCCGAGATCTGGGCGTCCTCGACGTTCAGCGGCGGTCCGGCGGCCCAGTCACGGACCTTGTGCACGCCGTCCACGATCCTGTCGGTCAACTCCCCGGACTGGGAGGCCACCGGAACCGCGATCAGCGCGACCACCGCGGCGGCTAGCACCAGGAACAGCACGGTCACCAAGGAGGCCGCCAGGGCGGGGGGCCACCCGCGCCGGCGCAGGAAGCGGGCCACGGGCCAGGTCAGTGTGGTCAGCAGAAGACCCACTATGAGTGGCCAGACCACGGACCACATCTGGCCGAGAAGCCAGAGAGCCACCGCGGTCATCACCAGAACCAGCAGCAGCTCGACGGAAATACGCGCCGATGCGCGCAGCGCGGCGCGGGATCTGGCGTAACTCAACGAGGCAGACATGCGAGCACCTTATGGGCAGGCCACCGCGCTTCCGCGGAGCCCCGCCAACGCGGCGGCGTCCACGGTGTGTTGGACGCCGCCGCGTGACGGCCGGGCTACGCGCTGAAGCGGTGGGTGCCGGAACCGACCCGGTACACCGCGCAGCCGTCCTCACTGCGCAGGAAGGCCGCGGTGGTGTGGGTGACCTCGTCCGGAGCGTCCGCGGGGATCCACACCTCGGCGGTGGTGTTGGGCGGCACGGAGCACGTCAGGACGAACGTGCCGGACCGCAGCCGCCACTGGGTGGAGACGGGACCGCGGACCGAGGCGAACGTGGCGCGGGCTGAGGTGACGCCCCCGCCCGGCCGCGGCCGGACGACGACCTCGCGGTAGCCGGGCCGGCCCGCCGCGATACCGGCGATGTTCGTGTACATCCACTCGCCCACCGACCCGTAGGCGTAGTGGTTGAAGGAGTTCATGCCCGGGTCCTCGAAGCTGCCGTCGGGCCGGATGGAGTCCCAGTGCTCCCACATCGTGGTGGAGCCCTTGTCGATCTGATAGCCCCAGCTGGGATAGGAACGCTGCGCGAGCAGCCGGTGGGCCACATCGGTGTGCCCGGTCTCGGTGAGCACGGGCAGCAGCCGGGGCGTACCGAGGAAGCCCGTCGACAGATGCCAGTCCCTCGCCTCGATCAGCGCGACGAGCCGGTCGGCCGCCGCCGTCCGCAGCCCGTCCGGCAGCAGGTCCATCGACAGGGCCAGCACGTACGCCGTCTGCGTGTCGCCCTTCAGCCGGCCCTCGGCGGTGACGTAGGCCTTCTGGAACGCCGCGCGTACGCGCCCGAAGAGATCGGTGTAGGGGGCGGGGTCCTTGCCGAGTTCCTTCGCGATACGGGCCGCGAGGTCGGCGCTGTGGGCGAAGTAGGCGGTGGCGATGACGTCCTTGGGCGTCTCGTCCTCGACGTTCAGCCAGTCGCCGTAGCCGGCGGCCGGCCGCAGCAGCCCGCTGCTGTTCTTCTCCAGGTACTTCAGCCAGGCCTGTACGGAGGACCACGCGTCCTCCAGGACCTGCCGGTCGCCGTACGCCTGGTACAGCGACCAGGGGACCGTGACACCCGCGTCGCCCCAGCCCGCCACACCGTTGCCGACCGTGCCCACCATGGGTGCCACGTCGGTGAATGCGCCCTCCGCGGTCTGCCCGTCGCGCAGGTCCACGAGCCACTTGGTCAGGAACCGCGCGGACTCCATCGTGTAGGCGGCCGTCGGCGCGAAGACGTTGATGTCACCCGTCCAGCCCAGGCGTTCGTCACGCGCGGGTGTGTCCGTCGGGACGGAGAGGAAGTTGCCGCGCTGCCCCCAGGTGATGTTGCTGTGCAGGGTGTTGAGCATCGGGACGTCGGTCTCGAAGTCGAACGTGAAGGGCGCCGACGTGTGCATCACCCGGCCGGTGAGGTCTCCCGCCGCCGGAGTGCCCGGATACCCGGTCACCTCGACATAGCGGAACCCGTGGAAGGTGAACCGAGGCTCGTACGTCTCCCGCCCACCGCCCTTGAGCGTGTACGTGTCGGTCGCCGCGGCGGTCCGCAGGTTCGCCGTGTACAGGGTGCCGTCCGGGTTGAGCACCTCGGCATGCCGCAGGCGCACGGTCGTGCCGGCCGCGCCCGACACCCGCAGCCGTACCGAACCGACCATGTTCTGGCCCAGGTCGAAGACGAACACACCCGGCTTGGGCTGGGTCACCTTCCGGACCGCGAGTTCCTTGGCGACCCGGACCGCGCCGTCCACCTGGGCCTCGATCCGGGGCGGAGCGGCGTCGGCGGCGGTGCGCACCGCGTCGAGCCAGGCCCCGTCGTCGAAGCCGGGCGAGGTCCAGCCGGCGGTCTCCTTGCGCGCGTCGTACGTCTCGCCGCTCAGCAGGTCGGCGGCGACGATCGGCCCGGACGCGGCCCGCCAAGTGCTGTCCGAGATGACGCTCTCACGTGTCCCGTCCGTGTACTCGACCTCCAACTGGGCCAGCAGCGCCGGGCGTTCGCCGTACTGGTGCGGCCCGAACATGCCGACGTTGCCCGCGTACCAGCCCGGTCCCACATAAGCGCCGATGGCGTTGGCGCCGGACCGCACGAGCGAGGTGACGTCGTAGGTCTGGTAGTGGACGCGTTCGCGGTAGTCGGTCCAGCCGGGCGCGAGCTGGTCGCGGCCCACACGGCGGCCGTTGAGATGGGCCTCGTAGACGCCGAGGGCCGTCGCGTACAGCCGGGCGCGTGCCACCTTCTTGCGCGGGAGCGTGAACTCGTGCCGCAGCTGGTTGGCCGCGTACGACGCGGGGACGACCTTCCCCCACGGCCCGCCTCCCCAGGCCGCGGCCTCCTTCGCCGCAGGCCAGGCGCTGTCGTCGAAGTCGGTGTCGCGCCAGCCGGCGGCGGGCTCCTTGTCGGTCGATCTCCAGGAGTCGTCGGTGACGATCCGCTGCTCACCGGACGCCGTGTGGAGGGTCAGGGTCGCGACCAGCCCCGCGGGCCCCTCGGACGCGTTGGTCGCCGACACCGCGAGGACGTTCTTCCCCGTACGCAGCTGGGCCAGGACCTCGACCACGGCGGGGCGGCGCCAGCCGTCGTGGTCCGTCTCCAGATCGGTGCGGGCCACCTCGGTGCCGTTGACGGAGACGGTGTACACGTTGTCCGCGCTGATGGCCAGCGTCGCCGCCGTGACCGTGTCGGGGAGATCGAGGGTGCGGCGGAACCAACGGGTGACCGCCGGGGCGCTGTTGGCGGGATCGCCTTCGGGGAACCAGATCCAGGAGCTGCCTTCGAGCGTCGGCGCGTCGGTGAGGACCGGGGGAGCGGAGACCCATTTCGCGGTCCACTGCGCGGCGTCGAGAAGGCCGGTCTCCCACCACGAGGGCTCGCTCCAGTCGGAGGCGCCGCCGTTCGCGTCCCACACGCGTACGGACCAGAAGTAGCGGGTGCGCGGCTTGAGTCGCGGGCCCGCGTACGGGACGAGGACGGACTCCTCGGACACGACCTTTCCGCTGTCCCAGACATCCGGCTCCGGCAGCCGTGAGGCGCTGGAGGCCACGCGTATCCGGTAGGCGCTCTGGCGCGCGCCCGGCTCGTCCGAGGCCATCGGCCAGCTCAGCCGGGGGTGTTGTGCGTCGATACCGAGGGGGTGTCGCACGTACTCGACGGTCGGCGCGGTGACGCGCAGGGCGCTGCGACGGGCGCCTGCCCCGGCCGGTGCGGACGCGGTGGCGGCCAGGGCGGATCCGGCGCCGGCGGCGGTCGCCGTGACGGCCATCGCCGCCGCCGTACCCGCCAGAATGTTCCTCCTGCTGATCACTGCGGCTCCTCAGGTAGGAAGGATGAATCGATTCACTGCGGGTGAACGTAGGGGCGCACGGGGCGAGGGTCAATGAGCGTGCAACACATTCTTGACGGGGCGTCGGATGCGGTCGCCGCTCCGGAGGGGCCTGATGCTTTCGATGCACCGACGATTGAACGGTTTCAATTCACCGGTGTTGTTTCGATGCTGTCGCGGTGGTTGCGCTCGGCCGTGCGGAGGTGGTTCTGTGAGCGGTCGGTGAGCCGGAAGGCGCCCCGGGCGGGGTGCGTCTCGCCATCCCCCGCCTCGCCCCGCTCTGCCCCGCCGCGTCGGGCCGCTCCGGTCGGATCACACGGACGCCAGCCACGCCGCGGTGTCGCGGGGGCGGGAGAACCGTCGCGTGTCGAGAGGGGCGAAACGGGGATCGCGCGTCCGGCGTTCGATCTCCTGGCGTCGGCCCGCGTGTTGGGACCAGGCCCACCAGGCCGGGTGCTCCTTGCTCAGCCAGCCCGCCCAGGTCTCCCTGTTGCCGCCGAAGAGACTCTCACGGGTGACGGTGCGCCTGACGGAGCGGCGAAGGACCCGGGGCATGACCACGCGCTTCCCGTAGTCGAGCCACAGGACGGTGTCCGCCCGGTCCCAGAGCAGATCCCGGACCTCCGGATAGCCGAGCGAGTCGACGATCCAGCGGGGTTCGGACGTGAGCCGTGCGACCTCCTCGGTCAAGGTGTCGTTGGCGGCCCAGCCGGGGCCCGTGAAATACAGCGCGTCCATCTCGTAATAGGGCAGGTCCAAGCGCTCGCCCACCGCCCGGGCGAGCGTGGACTTGCCCGCACCCGTGACACCCACCACCAAGATCCGTTCCACGGGCGCAGCCTATAGCGGTGCCGGTTCGGCCGGATCGGGGGCCTTCGGACCGGATTGCGCGGCGGACGGAGCGGCGCGCGACCCGGTGCGAAATGACCGGGTTCCCGGCCGGTCCGGCGGCCACCCGCGGTGGATCACCACTCGCTCCGGCCGGTCGGACCCGCCGGCGCCGGTCGACCGGAAAAGCGGCCTTGACCTGCTGAAATACGGCTCTGAAGGCAGCTCCTGCGGGTGGTCCGCAGGAGCCTTGGGCGAAGCGCGGTCCGCGCCGCGAGCGGTCCCCCCGAGAGGCGGATCATGCATCCACGTCAGTTCGCGCACCGCGCCCTTTCGTTCTCCGGGCGCCGATAGGATCTAATGGGCAGTAGCGCGCGAGGTAGGACAGGTGCCGATGCTCATCGGTCGACAGCTCCGCCTCTGATCCGCGCGACTCCCGACTCCGGATGGTTTTGGATGCCTGCCTCTTCGCATCGCGACCCTGCACGTCCCGTTCAGGACGCGCCGGCCTCGTCCGCCGTGCCTCAGCACCACGGTCTGTTCCTCCAGCCGCAGTACACCATCGAGCTGCCGCCGCTGGACGAGGACGAGGACACCTTCTCGCCGCCTTCGCCCCCGCCGGCCCAGCGGCGACGGGGGGCACCCCGGGCCCGCTGACCGTTCCCGCCGCCCGTCCTGCCTTGCTGTGACCAGCGACGAGGGCACCCGGACCGGGCGGCGTCGACCTGAGGGGGAGAGACACCCTGGATCCCGTGGAACGCGCACTGATCGTCGTGCACCGGCTCGCCGCGAGCGGCGGGCGACGCGTGAGCGTGCACCGGGGCGGCCGGGCCGAGATCCTGGGGCTTGCCCACTCCGACCACGATCTGATCGCGTTCCTTGAGGCCGCCGGGCTGTCTTCACCGGCCGAGCTGCTGGACAACCCCGGCTGGGTGGAATGGCGGGGCGGGCGACCGCATGAGTGGGGCTCCGCGCCGTAGGCGCGGCTGCCCACGACGTCGGCTCGTCTCCGAACGACCCGCACGACTCGGTACGGGTCCATACGTGCGCCGTTCCCCGCGCCCCTTAGGGGGTGGGGGGACTGCTTGTTCGTCGGCTGCCGGCCGGTTGTGGCTGGGCGCGCAGTTCCCCGCGCCCCTAGGGGGTGTGGGTGGGGGCCGTTGAGTCCGTACGGGCTCGTGGGGGCGCTGCCTTCAGGGGCGGAACCCGCGAGTCAATGCGTCGCGCGCGTGTGTGCGGACGCCGGCCCGCCGCCGGGGGTTCCGGCGGCGGGCCGGGGTGCCGGGTGCTACAGACCCACGTCGCGGCGGCTCATGTCGTCCAGCGACTCGCGGCGTACCAGTACGCGTGCGATCCCGCCCGACACCGCGACGACCGGGGGACGGCCCACCAGGTTGTAGCCGGACGCCATGGACAGGTGGTACGCGCCGGCCGCCGGGACGGCGAGAAGGTCGCCCGGGCGTACGTCACCCGGGAGTTGCACCTCGTCCGCGAGGACGTCACCCGCTTCGCAGTGCCGGCCCACGACCGTGACCGTGCGGGGCGGTGCCGACGAGTGGCGTCCGATCAGCCGGGGCGCGTACCGGACCCCGTACAGCGCGGGTCTCGGGTTGTCGCTCATGCCGCCGTCGACGGCGACGAACGTGTGCTCGCCGGTGCGCTTGACCGCCAGCACGTGATAGATCGCGACCCCGGCGGGTCCGGCGATCGCCCTGCCCGGTTCCAGCATGAGCCGCGGGACGGGCAGCCGGGCCCGGGCGCAGCCGTCCGCCAACTCGGCGCGCACGCGGTCGGCGAGCGCATCCACGTCGAGGCTCGCCTCGCCGGGCCGGTAGGCGATGGCGTGCCCGCCGCCGATGTTCAGCCGGGGCAGGACGACACCGTGCTGGTCGCGGATGCGGGCCAGCAGCCCGATCAGTCGCCGTACGGCGGCCACATACGGTTTCACGGAGCCGATCTGCGAGCCGATGTGGCAGTGCAGGCCGACGAGTTCCAGGTGCGGCTGGTCGAGTATCCGCGCCACCGCGTGCTGCGCCGAACCGTCCGTGAGGGACAGGCCGAACTTCTGGTCGTCCGTGCCGGTGCGCACCTTGGCGTGCCCGCCGGCCGCGATCCCCGGCACGACCCGCACCATGACCTGCTGGCGGGTGTCCGCGGGCGTGATCGCGGCCAGTCTGGCGATCTCCGAGGCGCTGTCCACGACGATGACCCCGACCCCGAGCCGCAGCGCGGTGCGCAGGTCGTCGGGGCTCTTGGCGTTGCCGTGCAGCACGATCTTCCCCGGCGGGAAGCCCGTGGTGACGGCGAGCGCCAGTTCTCCGGCGGAGCAGACGTCCAGGCCCAGCCCCTCCTCCCGCACCCAGTGCGCCATCGCACGGCACAGGAACGCCTTGGCCGCGTACACGACGTCGGCCTCCGGGAACGCCGCGCGATAGGCACGGCAGCGTTCCCGGACCTCCTGTTCGTCGAGCACGTACACGGGGGTGCCGAAGCGGTCGGCGGCCTCGGTGAGGGAGACCCCGCCCACGGAGACGTCCCCGCCAGCCTCGGGGCGCGCCGAACGGGGCCAGACGGACAGCCCGTCGGTCTTGCTGTCGCTGCTGTCGCTGCTGTTGCCGCTGTCGCCGAGGAGCCGGGACAGGGCACCCGAATCCGCGGGCAGGGAGGACGGGAGGGACGAGTGAACGGAAACGGTCATGGCGGGCGCCTCCTCAGCCGATCAGCAGGTTCAGGTACGAGACGACGGCGGCGGCGCCGGTCACGCGCAGCGCACGGGTGTGCAGCGGGCGCCTGCCGTGCCACGAGCGCCTCTCCTCGCGGGCGTCGGAGCCCGTGTCGGCATTGGCGGGGGAGGTCGCGGCCGTGACCGGGGGAGCGGAGAGCTGCGGGTCGACCGTGAGGGCGGTGACGCCCAGCGGCGCGGCGAGCGCGCGCAGCGCCGGTTCGGAGAGCCTGATGCAGGCCTGCTCCGTGCCCAGCGTGGCGGCCAGCCGCGCCGCCGAGGTGAATCCGACGGCCGTACGGCCGCCCAGGGGAGTGCGGAAGAATCGGGCCGTGCAGCCCGCGGGCCCCGACCGGACGGGGACGAAGAGAAGTCCGGCCGGGACGCGTTCGGAGGGCTCGGGGTCCTCGCAGTGGTCGATCGCAGACATCAAGCTGCTCCTCGCAGAAGGCGATGTGCGGCGCGCGGCCGGATCGGCCGGGCGCTCCAGCGAAGCTATGCCCGCCGACCGGGGGCCGGGCCGCCCTCCTGACGGATGCTTGACGTGCGCCCCCGCACTCATGACGCGATCATGACGCGGGTTCCGAGGGAGCAGTCCCCGGGGTGTGGTCTCTCACGCCGTCGCGAGGGAGACCTCGGTCGACTTCATCAGGGCGACCACGGAGGAGCCGGTCGCCAGACCCAGGTCGGTGACGGCGTCCTTGGTGATCGCCGCGGTCAGTTCGCCCCCGTCGACCGTGATCCTGACGGAGGCCATGGCGCCGCCGGTGGTGACGTCGGTGACCGTGCCGGGCAGCTGGTTGCGGATGGACAGGCCCTCCACCGGGCCGGTGGCCACCGCGACCTCCGTCGCCTTCACCAGCGCGCGGACGGCGGAACCCTCGGCGAGGCCGAGGTCCTTGACGGACTCCAGCGTGATGGCCGCGGTGAGGACCTGGCCGCCGTCGAGGCGGACCTTGACCGTCGCCATCGCCTCACCTGCCGAGACGGAGGTGACGGTGCCGGGGATCTGGTTGCGGATGCTCAGGCTCATGACGGAACGCCTCACAGGGGAAGGGGTGGTTTGTCGGCTTTGGGTGCTGCTGGGGTCACCGTAGCCGGGCCTGACCGGGTGACGGTTCAGGCTCCCCCGTCGACCGGCCCCGTCGACCGGACGTGCCGAGAGACCCAGTCGACCGGCCGCACCGACCGGCCGCACCGAGCGGCCCGCACGAGCCGCCAGATGCCGGGAGGCGGCCCGTGCAGGGCCGCCCGACGCGGGAGGCGGTCCGCGCAAACCCCTCAGACCGGATACGCGTGCGTCTGCGTGGCCTTCACCGACGCCCAGACCGCCGCGCCCGGGTGCAGATCGAGTTCGGCGGCGGCGGCCGTGGTCAGGTCCGCGGCGAGAGGCAGTTCGCCGGTGAGGTCGGCGCGGATCTGGTCGCCGTGGGTCTCAAGGCCCGCGACCTCGCAGGCCCAGAGGTTACGGGCGCTGACCCCGGTGGGGCGGTCGCGGTGGAGGGTGACCGAGCTGGGCGGGAACGCCACGAAGACCGAGCCGCGCAGGGCCTCCGTGGTGGTGATGGAGGGACCCGCGTCGAGTTGGACCGCGTGCCCGTCGGCCTCGCCCCGGTAGAGGTTCAGACCGACCAGCTGGGCGATGTAGTCCGTACGGGGACGGCGGGCGATGTCGGCCGGTGCGCCCTCCTGGACGACCCGGCCGTCCTCGACCACGACCAGCCGGTCGGCCAGCACCATCGCGTCCAGCGGATCGTGCGTGACCAGCACGGCGACCGCCTCGAACTCGGCGAGATGGCGGCGCAGCTGGGCCCGTACCTCCAGCCGTGTCCGGGCGTCCAGGGCGGCCAGTGGCTCGTCGAGCAGGAGCAGCCGGGGGTGGGTGGCGAGCGCGCGGGCCAGGGCGACCCGCTGGGCCTGACCGCCGGAGAGCCGGCGCGGCTTGGCGCCGGTGTGGTCCGCGAGCCCCAGGCGGCCCAGCCACTGCGCGGCCTGCGCACGCGCTTCCGCTTTGCTCGCGCCCTGGCAGCGCGGTCCGAAGGCCACGTTGTCCAGGGCGGTCAGGTGGGGGAAGAGAAGATAGTCCTGGAAGACGACGCCGACCGGGCGGGACTCCGGCGGCGTACGCTCCAGCGCCGTGCCGTCCAGTCGCAGCCGGCCGCCGGTCAGTGGTGTCAGACCGGCCAGGGCACGCAGTGCGGTGGTCTTGCCGGCGCCGTTCGGGCCGAGCAGGGCGACGACCTCGCCGGGCGCGACGCGCAGCGCCACATCGAGACGGAAGGTGCCGCGCTCGACGACGAGATGCGCGTCGAGACCCGCGTCGAGACCCGCGTCGGAGATGTCGGCGCGTACGTCGGGGGTGGCATCGGCGGCGTCGGAGGCGTAACGGGGCTCGGTCATCCTGCTGTCATCCAACGGTCGCGCAGGCCCGCCAGCACCGCGACGGACACGGCCAGCAGGACCAGACTGAGGGCGATGGCGGCCTCCGGGTCGCTCTGCAGGGCCAGATACACGGACAGCGGCATGGTCTGCGTGCGGCCCGGGAAGTTGCCCGCGAAGGTGATCGTCGCGCCGAACTCGCCGAGCGCCCGTGCCCATGCCAGGACCGCGCCCGCCGCGATACCGGGCGCGATCAACGGGAGCGTGACCCGGCGGAACGCGGTGAAGCGGGAGGCGCCGAGCGTGGCGGCGGCCTCCTCGAAGCGCGGGTCGGCGGCGCGGAGGGTGCCCTCGACGCTGATCACGAGGAACGGCATGGCGACGAACGCCTCGGCGATGACGACCCCCGTGGTGGTGAAGGGGAGCGTGATCCCGAACGAGGTGTCCAGCCACTTCCCGACGATGCCGTTGCGGCCGAGCGCCATCAGCAGGGCCACACCGCCGACGACCGGCGGCAGTACGAGCGGCAGCGTGACCAGAGCCCGTACGAGGCCGCGGCCGGGGAACTCGACACGGGCCAGCAGCCAGGCCAGCGGCACGCCGATGACCAGGCTCACCGCGGTCGCCGCCGTGGCGCAGACCAGGGACAGCCGGAGCGCCTGCCACACCTCGGCGCTGGTCAGCAGGTCCGGCAGACTCCGCCAGGGGGCACGCACGAGCAGGGCGATCAGAGGGACGATCAGGAACGCCAGACCGATCAGCGCGGGCACCAGCAGCGGCAGGGGCACGCCCCGGCCACCGGTGCCCTCGCCCGTCCGGACGCGCCGGCGCCGCGGCCCGCCCCGGAGGGTGTCGGCCGCGGCGCCGGACTTGTCGACGGGGAAGGTCACGGCTTGAGGAACCCGGCCTCGGTCAGGACCTTCTGGCCCTCGGCGGACTGCACCAGCGCGATGAACGCCTCGGCGCCCGCGGTGTTCTGCGCGTCCTTGAGGGGGACGATCGGATAGTCGTTGATGGCGTCGTCGGACTCGGGGAACTCCACGCCCTCCACCTTGTCACCCGCCGCGTGTACATCGGTCTTGTAGACGACCGCCGCGTCGGCCTCCTTTAGCTCGACCTTCGTCAGCGCCGCCTTGACGTCCTGCTCGTACGAGACGGGGGTGAGCTTCAGCTTGCTGGCGTCCAGGGCCTTCTCGGCGGCGGCGCCGCAGGGCACCTCCTTGTCGCACAGCACGACCTTCAGGTCCGACTTGGTGAGGTCCTTCAGGGAGGCGATCTTGTCGGGGTTGCCCGGCAGGGTGGCGATCTCCAGCTCGTTGCGCACGAAGGTGGCGGGCGTGCCCGACGCGTCCCCGGCGTCGGTGACGATCTTCATGGTCTTGGGGCTGGCGGACGCGAACACGTCCGCCGGGGCGCCGCCCGTGATGCTCGCGGCCAGCGAGTCGCTGCCCCCGAAGCTGAAGGTGACCTTCGTGCCCGGGTGCTCCTTCTCGAACTGCTCGCCCAGCGTCGTGAAGCTCTCCTTGAGGGAGGCGGCGGCGAACACGGTCACCGTGCCGGACAGCTTGTCCGCCGAGGAGGCGGACGCCGACGCGTCCGACTTCGCCGACGAGGAGTCGGACGCGTCGTCGTCGGACGACGAGCAGGCGCTCAGCGCCAGCAGGGCGGCGGCGCCTGCACCGGCCACCTGAAGGGTCCGACGGGTCCTACGGGTCCGGCGCGCGGTACGGGTCATTACTGGTCCACTCCCTCTGGTCCTCACGGACACCATCATCTGTGGTCCTGACGGACCTTCTGCCATCTGTGGTCCTGACGGACCGTTCGCGCCGTTCCCCGCGCCCCTCGAAAGCGGGGCCGCGCCCCAGCTTCTGCCCTGGGGCGCAGCCCCTCAGGGGCGCGGGGAACGGCGCGGCCAGCCCCCACCGGCCCGCACGTCAGAGCGCCGGGGCTGCCCGGGAACAGCAGGTGTGCACGCGTAGATGATACTGCCGCAAATGCAAGGTCAAAGTCTCTTGTCGCTTTGCACCAGCAGGATCAGGGATCAGGTGGGCTGGCATGTGCGTTTGCACGGGGCGTGCGTCCGGGTACGGTCATCCGGGAGGTGGTAGCCCGTGAGTCAGTCCCTCGCAGTCGCCGGTACGGCAGCCGGCCCGGTGGCGGAGCTCGCCCTCACCGGTGATCTGACCCGTCCGGCCCGGCTGACGGTGTCCGACCTGCTCGCCTGGCCGCAGCACGAGACCGAGGTCAGCTTCGAGTGCGCGACCAGCGGCATCCAGCGGCACCGGTTCACCGGACCCCTGCTGCACGACGTACTGACGGCGGCCGGCCCCGGCTTCGACCCCGCCCGCCGCAAGGAACGCCTGCGCTTCCTGATCGCGGTGTCCGGCCGGGACGGCCACCACGCCCTGCTGTCCTGGGCGGAGATCGACCCCGACTTCGGCCGCGCCCCCGTCCTGCTCGCGGCCACCATCGACGACAGCCCGCTCGACGGCCCGGGACCGCAGCTGGTGCTGCCTCAGGACCGCTGCGGCGCCCGGCACATCAGCGGCATCAGCGTGATCCGCGTGGACGGTGGCTACCTTCTGTGAGCTGGATCGAACCGACAGGCGTCCTGGTCGTCCAGCACCTGCCCCACGAGTGCCCGTACGCCCTCGGCACCGCGCTCGCCGCGGCGGGACTGCCGGTGCACGTGTGCCGGACCTGGGCCGGGGACCCGGTACCCGAGTCACCCGCGGGACTGGCCGCGCTGGTCGTCATGGGTGGCCCCATGGCCGCGTACGACGACTCCCCGGCCTTTCCGACCCGCGCGGCCGAACTGGCCCTGCTGCGGGCCGCGCTGGACGCGGAAGTGCCCGTGCTCGGCGTATGTCTCGGCGCGCAGCTGCTGGCCGTGGCGGCGGGCGGCACGGCCCGTCCCGGCGCGAGCCGGCAGATCGGCTGGGGCGAGGTACGGACGGCTCCGGCCGCGGCCGGAGATCCGCTGTTCGCCGAAGTGCCCGAGCGCCTGCGCGTCCTGCACTGGCACGACGACACCATGGACCTCCCGGCCGGCGCGACCCTGCTGGCGTCCTGCGACCGCTACCCCGTCCAGGCCTTCCGGATCGGCCGCTCGGCCTGGGGGACGCAGTTCCACCTGGAGGTGGACAAGGAGGCGGTCGACGCCTTCGCGACGGCCTTCCCCGGAGAGGCGGCCACCGCCCCCGACCTCCAGGACGCCGCTCCCGCCGAACTGGCGGCACTGGCCCCGCACCGGGACACCGTCTTCGAACGCTTCGCCACCCTGGCCGCGTCCCGGGCGACGGCGACCACGACCCGCGCCTTCTTCACCCCCCGGGCGGCCGCGTGGGAGGAGCGCTTCGCCGTCGACGGCCCCCGCTACACCGCGGCCGTCTCGCGCATGCGGCTGCGCCCCGGACAGCGGGTGCTGGACGTGGGCTGCGGCAGCGGCCGTGCCCTCCCCGCCCTGCGCGCCGAGGTGGGCGCCGAGGGAGTCGTGCTCGGCGCGGACCTCACCCCGGCGATGCTCACGGCGGCCGCAGGGAAGGGTCGCACCGGGCTTCTGCTGGCCGACGCGTGCCGACTCCCGCTGCCCGCCCGGTCGTTGGACGGCATCTTCAGCGCGGGCCTCGTCGACCACGTCCCCGATCCCGCGACCGCCCTGCGCGAATGGGCCCGGGTGACCGCCCCCGACGGTGTCCTGCTGCTCTTCCACCCCTCCGGCCGCGCCGAACGGGCCGCCCGCCACGGCCGCGCCCTGGACCCCGACGACCCGCTGGCCGAGGAGAATCTGAGCCCGGCGCTGCACACGGCGGGCTGGGACCTGGACTGTTACGAGGACGCGGCCCACCATTTCCTGGCACGGGCCGTGCGCCGTACGGACTGACCCGCACCGGCCGACGCCCATGTCTCCGTGCCGAGGTCCGGAGAGCGGGGGCCCGGCGCCCCTGGGAGGTCACGCGTGCAACTGCGCCAGCTCGAATACCTGGTCGCCCTCGCCCGGGAGCGTCACTTCGTCCGCGCGGCGGCCGCCTGCCATGTCTCCCAGCCCTCGCTGTCCGCGGCGATCCGCCGTCTCGAACACGAACTGAAGGTGCCGATCGTGCGACGCGGCCGGCGCTACGAGGGCCTCACCCCGGAGGGCGAGGTGGTGCTGGCCTGGGCGCACCGCATCCTCGCCGAGGGCGACGCCCTCCGCCAGGAGCTGTCCGCCCTGGGCGACGGACTGTCCGGCACCCTGCGCCTGGGCGTGGTCCCCACCGCACTGCCCGCCGCCTCCCTCCTGACCACCCCGTTCTGCGACCGCCACCCCCGGGCCCGGGTGAGCATCGAGTCGCTGTCCTCGGTCGACATCACCCACGGTCTCGCCGAGTTCGAGCTGGACGCGGCCATGACCTACCTCGACGACGACTCCTTGCGCGGGGTGCGGCGGCTTCCGCTGTACGAGGAGCGGTACGTGCTGCTGACCCCGGTCGCAGGACCGCTCGGGAGCGCTGCGACGGCGAGCTGGTCGGCCGCCGCCGCGCTCCCGCTGTGCCTGCTCAACTCCCGTATGCGCAACCGCCGCATCATCGACGAGTGCTTCGCCGCCGACGGGGCCACCGCCGCCCCCGCGATCGAGTCGGACAGCGTCGCCGGCCTCTACGCGCACCTCCCCGGCGGTCGCTGGTCGAGCGTGATCTCGCACGCCTGGCTGCACATGTTCGGCGTACCGGACGGCATGCGGGTGGTCCCGCTGGACGGGCCGGCGCACGGGCCGCGGGTGGGCCTGGTGACCGGCCCCGACGACCCGCCGTCCGTACTCGCCGGGGCCCTGCTGGCGGAGGCGCGCCGGGCCGGCGTACGGGAGGCGCTGGACGTACTGCTGCGGACGTACCTCGACGGTCACGACCAGTGATAGCCGTCGGCTATACGGACATAGCGAGAATCGCTTTGACCAGGGCAATCAGCTGCATGGATCGTGAACTGCACCCGCAGTCAACGCAGTTGAGGAGCCGTGATCATGGCCAAGGTGCTCTGTGTGCTGTACGACGACCCGACCGACGGATACCCGACCACGTACGCCCGTGACGACCTCCCCGCGATCGACCGGTACCCCGGCGGGCAGACCACGCCCACTCCCGAGGCCGTCGACTTCACGCCGGGTCACCTCCTCGGCAGCGTCTCCGGCGAGCTGGGCCTGCGCACCTTCCTGGAGAAGGCGGGGCACACCCTCGTCGTCACCTCCGACAAGGAGGGCGCCGGGTCGGTCTTCGACCGGGAGCTGCCCGACGCGGACGTGGTGATCTCCCAGCCGTTCTGGCCGGCCTACCTGACCCCGGAGCGCATCGCCGCCGCCCGGAACCTCAAGCTCGCCATCACGGCCGGCATCGGCTCCGACCACGTCGACCTGGACGCGGCGGTCGCCCACGGGGTGACGGTCGCCGAGGTCACGTACTCCAACAGCATCAGTGTCGCCGAGCACGTGGTGATGATGACGCTGTCCCTGGTGCGCAACTACCTGCCGTCCCATCAGGTCGTGCTCGACGGCGGCTGGAACATCGCGGACTGCGTGGCCCGCTCCTACGACCTGGAGGGCATGCAGGTCGGCACGGTCGCCGCCGGACGCATCGGCCTGGCCGTCCTGCGCCGTCTCGCGCCCTTCGACGTGAAACTGCACTACACCGACCGCCACCGGCTGCCCGAGGCGGTCGAACGCGAACTGGGGCTGACCTTCCACGAGAGCGCGGCCGACATGGTCCCGCACTGCGACGTCGTCACCATCAACGCGCCGCTGCACCCGGAGACCGAAGGCCTCTTCGGCGACGAGCTGCTCGGCCGGATGAAGCGCGGCGCGTACCTCGTCAACACGGCACGGGCGAAGATCGCCGACCGTGACGCCGTCGACCGCGCCCTGCACAGCGGCCGGCTCGCGGGCTACGCGGGCGACGTCTGGTACCCGCAGCCCGCCCCCGCCGACCACCCCTGGCGCACCATGCCGCACCACGGCATGACCCCGCACATCTCCGGCTCCTCCCTTTCCGCGCAGGCCCGCTACGCGGCGGGCACCCGCGAGATCCTGGAGTCCTGGCTCGCGGGCCGCCCGATCCGCGACGAGTACCTGATCGTGGACGCGGGCGCACTGGCGGGCACGGGCGCCCACTCGTACTCGGTCACCACGTGACCGACCCCTCGGACCGGGCATGACCGGTGGAGGCCACCCCCGCGGCCCACGAGCCGCTCTCAGGTCCGGTCGATATGTACGTTCGTCGACTTGACCCGGGCGGTGGCCTCCACCCCGACCTCAAGGCCCAGCTCCTCCACGGCCTCCCGCGTCAGCAGCGACACCAGCCGGTGCGGCCCGGCCTGGATCTCCACCTGGGCGGCCACGTCACCGAGCTTCACCGCCGTGACGATGCCGGGAAAGGCATTACGGACGGAGGTGTACGAGGTGTCCTCCTCACCGTCGCCCTTGGCGAGCTCGACGGAGAAGGCGGCCAGGTCCTTGCCGTCGATGAGGCGCCGCCCGCCCTCGTCCCGGTGCGTGACCATCCGGCCCGCGTCCGCCCAGCGCCGCGCGGTGTCCGGGCTCACCCCGAGCAGACGCGCCGCCTGACCGATCGTGTATGACTGCATACGCGCCAAGATAGGCGATCATCGTCGGGCCGTACGCGAGCGGTGCGCGGGCCGCCGGAGGTCAGTACCCGACGCGGAACGTCGCGTCCTGCTGCTCCGTGGCCGTGGACACCGGATCGATGCGCAGCACGTAGTTCGAGTGCCGGATGTAGCGGGTGGGGTTGTTGTACGAGCGGAACGACGCCCAGGAGGAGTCGGCGAGGCCCGCCGTACGGTAGAAGGTCGCGTCGCCCGCGAACGCCGACGTCCCGTCGTTGACGTCGAGTTGGAGCGCGTAGTTGTAGTGCCGCAGATAGCGGGTCGGGTAGTTCACCGACTGGAAGGAGACCCCGGAGCTGTCGGCCAGGCCCGGGACGAGCTTCCACTGGGAGTCGGTGTACAGGTCGAAGGGGTAGGTGTCGATGCGGGCGGCGTAGTTGGCGTGGCGGACGTAACGGTCCGGGTAGTTGTACGACTTCAGCCGGTTCCAGGCCGGGGCGCCCCACCGGGTGAGCAGGTTGTTGTACTCGGTCGTGGTGATCGTCGCTATGCCGCAGTGCTTGGAGTTGACCGGCTGGGTGTAGGTCCTCTGGTCGAGCGCGGTCCAGGTGCCGGAGGCCAGGTTGCCGGACTGCCAGGCGTAGAAGACCCCGTTGGGTGTGTAGGTGTCACCCCAGAGAAACCAGTTGCTGCTGGTCAGCGACTTGAACACCGTCGGGGCCTCGGTGCCGCCGTGCGCGACGCCCGCGCTGAACTCGGTGAAGCTGCCCGGGTTGAGGGAGGTGGACCGCGCCGCCACCAGCGTCTGGTTCTTCTTGAAGAAGAGGTAGTTGTAGCCGCTGACGCCGACGGCCATGTCACCGTCGATGACGTCGTACCCGGGATCGAAGAACACCTGCGGAGCCGACGCGGTCACGAAGTCACTGGTGTAGTTCACCATGATGACGTTGTGGCCGCTGGAATTGACCGAGGAGTAGATGACCGCGTACTGACCCCGGCCGGCGTCCCAGAACGCCTCGGGTGCCCAGCTGTGCGTGGTCATGTCGTGCAGCTTGAGCCGGCGGTATCCGGTGAAGCTGCGCAGGTCGGCGGAGTCCCAGACATGGATGTACTGGCTGTTGTAGCTCCAGTCGGTGCCCTTGAGGTCGGTGGCGATGACGACGAAGGTGCCGTCCTGCTTGCGCATGAGGAACGGGTCGCGCAGGCCGAGGGCGCCCGCCGTGGGGGTGACCAGGGGGTTGTTCTGGTTGAGCGGTGTCCAGTTGAGCGAGTCGGTGCTGACGGCGAGATGCAGCCCGTAGTCGGTCCCGAGGCCGAGGCTGGTCGACTCGGTGAAGTAGCACATCACGTACGCCGAGTCCGCCGCGTGGGCGGTGCCGGCGCCGAGAGTCAGTACGCCGGACGCGGCCAGCGGAGTGGCGGCGGCCATGCCGAGCAGGAGGCGCCGGGACGGCTGGGGTCGTGCGCTCATCGTGGTCTCCAAACGGGTGCGGGCGTGACGAAGGGCCCCGGCGGACGCCGTGGGTCGGTATTTCGAACGCGGTTCGGGAGATCGATCAGAAATTAGAGTCCCCCACGATGCACGTCAATGACTCTGACGGGGCCCCTGAGTTCTCTGATGCCGCCCCAGGGCCGCGACACTGCGACGCAGGCCGCCCCTGAGGGGCGCGGGGAACTGCGCGACCAGCCACGACGGGTCCGCAGCCGACGAACGACCCGCGGCGGGCGGTACCCACCGACTCGTGGTCCGATGGAAACGGGCGACCCCACC